>JAYNJW010000004.1:0-10232 GCA_038110535.1 Opitutia bacterium
CAGGCTCCTCGGCCATATCCTCACCCATGGATGGGGGAGCAATGGGAGGAAGTTCGGGAACAGAATCTTCCTGCACGGGCTCATCCTCGATGGGAGGCGGAGGAGCGATAGGTTCTGGAACGGAAGGAGCCGGGGGCAGGTCAAGGGAAGGAGCAGGCGGTGGTGCCAAAGGAGCAGGTTCCTCTTCAATGTCCTCACCCATGGGCGGGGGAGCAATGGGAGTAAGTTCGGGAGCAGAATCTTCTTCAGTAGGTTCTTCCTGAGCCGGAGATGGAGGGACGATGGGTTCTGGGACAGACGGAGTAGGGTCCAAGGATGGTGCAGGTGGGGCAATAGGTTCATCTATTTCTTCCGATTTCGCAGGGGAAGCGGTTGCGAGGGAAGATTTTGCAGAAAGAGATGAACTTGGTTTTGAATCAGAAGAAAATTTGGCATCATAACCACCTACGGCAACTTTCCGGACTTGAACGACACTGACTCCGATTTCTCGAGCAATTGCAGCCTTATTGGGGTTGGGTTGAGCAAGCTTCGACTTAATTTTGTCGAACAATTCATGTGTCATGCTGATGGTCACGCGCCTGCCCGAGGCAGAACTTGAACTGATTTTCTCTTTCAGTTTGGGGTTTGCAAACTGAGTCAGGGCACGGATCAGGTCGCTGATTGATTTATAATCACTACCAATCTCCTTGTTTACAGTCTCATGCAGTTTGGATAAAAAAGCGGCGGATTTTATTTTGGATTCGCGCTTGGCAACTTCTGCTTTCGCACGTTCCTGAATGTCTTTGAGAATTTCTTCTGGGTCTTTATTAAAATCTACATCAAAAGTAAGCTTTGTCATAATGGAATAGAAGTTTGGGGATTTATCTCCGATCAAAGGAAGGGCAAAAGCAGATGGCAAGAAAAATTCAGAGGGATGCTCTCTTAGGCCTCGGATATTAGCTGATCTAGGCGTATTGTTTTTTCATAGAGAGCTTTTCCGATAATGATTCCTTCCAAATTCTCATATTTATTGGCTAGTTCACGCAAGTCTTTTACATCCTTTTCGGTGGATACGCCACCAGATGCAATAATTTTACATTTTGGGGCGGTTTCTGCCATTTTTGCCTGAGCGGAAAGATTAGGTCCCTTCATTGCTCCATCAGTGGCCACATCAGTATGAATGATCCAGCGGGCACCCTGGGATTGCATTTCCCCGGCAAATTGAAGAGCGGATATTTGGCTAATTTCCACCCATCCCTTGGTGGCGACCCAACCATCTCTTGCATCGATTCCAACAACGATACGCTCGGGACCATATTTCTTTATTAGTTGGCCTACCCACGAAGGGTTTTCACAAGCAGATGTACCGACAATGATTCGATGAAGGCCAAGATCGAATGCTTTGGAAATGGCTTCATCATTTCTCATTCCTCCTCCCAATTGTACTTTCATGCCCCCAATAGATAGGATTGACTCCACCGCATTTAGGTTTTCAGAGCCTCCAGAAAAGGCACCGTCAAGATCCACCAGGTGCAGGTGGGTTGCTCCTAAATTTCGCCATTCTCTGGCTGGATCAATTGGGTTATTAAAATAAACAGTTTCCTGGTCGGATTTTCCTTGAAAGAGGCGAACACAGCGTCCGCCTTTCAGATCGATAGCTGGATAAATAGTCATACACTCTTTGAAATAGATACCCTGAGATGAAGTGCGAGTTAATAAATCCCATGAATACGGTACAGAGTTGCAATTCAGTTCATGTAAAGCTTGATTGTCGTGGATGAAAAAATCTTCTTCCTCCCAATCCCGTGCATCCAACCCCCAGACCCCTGTCTTTTTGGCTGAACTTTTGGCGGCCCGTTCGCCATCGGGGTATGAAAGTGAAGCCCGTGAGGTGATCCAAAGATATGTTAAAAAGGCCGCGGATGATTTTCGGGTCGATGCCCTGGGGAACTGCCATGCATCCATAGAAGGTGCGGGAGGACCCACTTTGATGCTGGCCGGTCATCTCGATGAGTTGGGGCTTATCATTAAACATGTTAACAGCAAAGGATATCTGTACTTTGATGCCATTGGAGGACATGACCGCTCCATGATCTCTGGCCGGAGAGTCGATATACTAACTAGGAATGGAATTATTCGTGGAGTGACTGGAAAGCGCGCCATTCACTTAATGACTCAAGAAGATCGAAAAAAAGTGCCTGAATTACACCAGATGTGGATTGATATTGGAGCAAAATCAAAAGAAGAAGCATTGGAACGGGTAACGATTGGAGATGCCGCTGTTTATACTCATGGGTTGGAAAGCTTGCATGGATCGCTGGTCGTATCCCGGGCATTCGATGATAAGAGTGGTGCTTATGCAGTGAATGAGGCTTTGCTTCGTTTGAAAAAGGGCAAGAAGTTGTCCGCACAAGTGGTTGCTGTCTCCACATCGCAGGAAGAAATTGGCACTAGGGGTGCCATTTCATCTGCCCACCTAGTGAACCCGGATGTTGCCCTTGTGGTCGATGTTTCGCATGCCACCGATCATCCGGATGCCGATCATCGAAAATATGGATCTTTTGAGCTTGGGGGTGGGCCAATTTTAACCAGGGGGCCAAATATCCATCCAGCAGTATTTGAACGTCTCTTGCAATGTGCGGAAAAAAATAAAATACCTGTACAGATTGAAGCGGACCCCAGACCAACTGGGACAGATGCTAGGGCTATCCAGGTTGCCCGAGATGGGATTCCTACTGGATTGGTTGGTATTCCTCTACGCTATATGCACACTCCTAGTGAGGTGATTGATTTAAACGACCTTGAGGCAGTGGTTCAATTATTGGTTGCATTTGCCCGTTCCCTTCGCAAAGGAGAGCGTTTCCATTAGGAAAATGCTGCCTGTTCTCTTCACTCTCACGGCGGGAAAATGTTCAAACAAGCTTGGGATCGTTGTCGATCGAACCTAAAAGCCAACCTAATTACTGGTGTGTGCATATGGGTAGTCGGGGGAGTTTTAATTTTTTTTTATTATAAGGTTGAATACTTTGCCAGTTGGCTTGACCAGTTTGGTAAACTCAAAAAAGATACGGGCTTTCTCTATTCTGCCCTATCTACCTCCTTATTTGGGGGCTTGATCCCCTATCTGGCACTCCTTTTTCGCAAAAGCATTCCAAAAACAAAGAGATGGGCTTGGTTGGTTTTTTTTGTCCTTTTTTGGGGAGTCAAGGGCATGGAAGTCGATGCCTTCTACAGGATACAAGGATATCTTTTTGGCCAAGACAATAGCTGGGAAGTAATATTTTCTAAGGTCTGTACTGATCAGTTTATTTATTGTGTCTTTTGGTCCGCACCAATTACCGCGATTTTTTATGGTTGGAAAAATGCTGATTTTTTGTGGAGCGAGGTAAAAGAAATCCGTGATCTAAGATGTTTGGTTCGCGAATCCGCATTTTTGTTGTTCTCCACTTGGATTATTTGGATTCCGGCGGTGGCGATAATTTATGCCATGCCCACAGACCTGCAGATTCCCTGTTTCAACCTTACCCTCTGTTTTTTTGTGTTGGTCATCAGTTACCTAGAACCTCACGAAGAGGTGGCGGGATAGACGGGACTCGAACCCGCGACCTCCGGCGTGACAGGCCGGCGCTCTAACCAACTGAGCTACTACCCCAAGTATGGAAGTGAAATATCAATACGAAATAACCCCTGCAAGTCAAGGAACAAGGGCTTTTATATTCGTGGACTTATCCCCATCCCCCTTTCATTAATCTTGGAGAAATGAATTCTGTCGATAAAGTAACCCAAAATGAAAAAGTTGTGTGTCCAAAAGCTCGAGTTGGGTCCGATCGCGACCAATGCTTTTCTTCTTTGGGAGGAGGAGGGGGGAGAGGCCATATTAATTGATGCTCCGCCCTCTTGCTCATCGGAAATTAACGCCTTACTAAGCAATCACCAAGTAAGCTTGAAAGAAATCTGGCTTACTCATGGTCATTGGGATCATATTGCTGGGGTTTCGGAATTGTTTGGTACGGGTGCCAAGATAATCGGTCACCGGGCAGATCAGTTTTTGTTTGAGAATCCACAGCTTATGTCGGGCTTTTCCTTCCCCGGTGTATCCCTAGTACCAGTTGAAATCAACCAATGGGTGGAGGATGGAGACCATTTAGATTTGTGGGGTAGGGATGTGAAGGTTCTTCATTGTCCTGGGCATTGCCCAGGAAATGTTGCTTTTTACCTGAACCAAGAAAAAATCTGTTTTGTTGGTGATGTTATTTTTTCTGGAAGTGTGGGAAGAACCGATCTGCCAGGCGGGAATTTTGAAGAATTGGAGAGATCAATTCTAAGGAAAATTTACACCCTCCCAGATGATACCCAA
This sequence comes from Opitutia bacterium, assembly GCA_038110535.1. Classification (GTDB taxonomy): domain Bacteria; phylum Verrucomicrobiota; class Verrucomicrobiia; order Opitutales; family Seribacteraceae; genus Chordibacter. The sequence continues at coordinate 4,337 of JAYNJW010000004.1, forward strand.
TTAGCGGTGGGGCACGGTCCAAACACCACAGTCGGCAAGGAAAAATCAGGCAATCCCTATGTTCCGGGATAGTCCTAAACTGAGTGTAAAATTTGATTTTGTACGGCAATAATCTAGGCGGTCGGAAGGGAGCATAATGATACGCATTCTTGAATCTAACAAGTTCTCAGATGATCCCAGAAAGCAGGACAGTTTTCTTGCCCAGGTGAGTAAAATTTTTGCCTTGGATGGTGATTTGGAAAAAACATTGGGCTTCGAGTTTCGTGCAGAACAGGCAGAAATGGCTCAGGCATACACAAAGAGCCTGACCGATGGTAAACATCTAATTTTTGAGGCGGGTACTGGGGTGGGCAAAAGCTTGGCTTATCTGATCCCTTCGATCCTTTACGCCCGATTAAATCGTAGAAAATGCGTGGTTGCGACAAACACCATTAGTTTACAGGAGCAATTACTGGAAAAAGATGTTCCGACGGTGCGCGATTTATTTCAACGGGCTGGAGGGCTGGAACTTATGGCTGATTTTACCTGTGCCTTGTTGGTCGGCCGGGCCAATTACTTGTGCCAGAATCGATTAAATAGGGCTTTGATGGGACAGGTGGACTTATTCGAGGCCAATCAGCGAATTGAATTACAACGAATTGCAGAGTGGGTGGCAACAGGTCCCAAGGAGGGTATTAGGCAAGAACTTTTGCCCAGCCCAAACCCTCTGGTCTGGGACTTGGTAAATGCTGATTCCTCGGTCTGTTCGTCCAAACGGTGCAGTCCGGAAAATTGCTTTTATCGAAAAGCGCGCAGCTTGGTCGATAGTGCCGATCTGATTATTATTAATCACAGCCTTTTATTTTCTTTGATTGGGGCGGGCATCAATCCCAGTGATGATGGAAGGGGCATTTTATTTGCCGATGACTTTTTAATTTTTGACGAGGCTCACGAAATTACAGATGTGGCCAGTGACCATTTGGGAATTTCCCTTAGTTCATGGGCACTGGAGACCCAACTCCGGCAACTATACAATCTCAAAAAGCATAAGGGATTACTATCTAAAATTGCCCGAGATTCTGATTTGGTTGCTTGGGAAAACGCAAATTTGGCCGTCCAGGATTTTTTTCAATACCTGCACCTTGAAATCCTGGGAGAGAAGGACCGGGTAAGGCTGGCCAATGCAGGGGCATTGCCGATGGAGATCTTTCCTCCTTTTAGTCGGTTGCTCCGTTGCTTGGTGGAGCTTGCCGAGATGGCCAAGGATGAGCATTTGCGTCTGGAATTGCGCGATCAGGTAAAGCGGGTGCAGTCATATTTAAATGACCTTGCAGAAGTAGTTGAGCAAAAAGATAAGCACTCAGTTTATTGGTTGGAAAGAGGGGGCAGAAGTAATCAGATTATTTACTTGAGAAGTGCACCCTTGGAAATTGCAACCGTTCTCCGGGAAGAGCTCTTTGCGAAGGAATCTTCTGTATTGCTGACCAGTGCTACCCTTAGCAGAAAGGGAAGCACCCAGTTTTTCAGAAATCAGGTGGGAGCAGAAGATGCAGATGAATACATCGTATCGTCTCCTTTTGATTATCAAAACCAGATGAGTATACGGATTTGCCATGACTGTCCGGAACCTCAAGCTGCCAACCGTAGCCCTTACTTGGATTACCTAACCAAGGCGATCGATGGGGTTGCCCGTTCCATCGAAGGAGGCACACTCGTCTTATTTACCAATTATTCAGACTTGCGGTATTGCCACGAACAATTGAAACCAGTCTGGCAAAAGTTGCAACGATCGGTTTATGCACAAGGTACTCAGTACTCCCGATCCGAACTGCGAAAACGGGTGATCGAGGAAGGGGATGTATTGCTGCTTGGTGCGGAAAGCTTTTGGAAGGGTTTTGACGCCAAGGGTTCGTGCATTTCTCAAGTGGTGATTACTCGTTTACCCTTTGAGAACCCCAGTCACCCGCTTCTGGAAGCAAAAAGTGAAATTCTCCAAGCTGAAAACCGTAGTTCTTTCCAAGAAATTACTCTGCCCTCTGCAGTAATGCGATTCAGGCAAGGGGTCGGCAGGTTGATTCGTTCCAAAACAGATGTGGGAGAATTGGTGATTCTGGATTCCCGGATTTTGAATAAAAAATATGGTAAAGATTTCATTTTAGAACTTCCACGCAAAGATTTTGAATCAACTTGCTTGCTTGACCTATTAGGATGCGGAGGTTTGACTAACGATTCCACATTTTAAATCTGCAGATTCATTTATGAAAATTACCGCCCATGGACATTCGGATGTCGGTTTTCTCCGAGAATCTAACGAGGATTCCTTCCTTGTTTGCGAAGATAAATCCATATTTGCGGTATCGGATGGGGTAGGAGGATTGCCCTATGGTTCTTTGGCGAGCCTACTTGCTGTTCAGTTTTTTGAAAGTCTTATTCCAAGGGATGGGACCCCTTTGGACACCGTAAATCTACATACAATCATCAAGATCATGCATCAGAATATAATTAAATGCGGTTCGATAGTTGGTGGACAAAATGGAATAGGTACCACTTTTTCTGGGGTTGTATTGTTGGATAATAAGGTAATCTACGGGCATGTGGGTGACTCATTCATTTTGAAGTTTGAAAAAGAATCACAACAACTTCTGCAAATTTCCAGGGAGCATACTTTGGCGGCAGAATTACTTGCCAAGCATGGTCCGGATGCTGCGGTAGATATGCCTGAGCACTACAACCATACTCTTACCCGTTGTCTGGGTCAGGATATTGATTTCGATGTCGATACCGGGGAGTTTGAGGTTAAGTCAGGGGACAAAATTATCCTCTGTTCCGACGGTCTGGTCAATATGGTGGAAACGGATGATATATCTTCGGTTTGTAGTTCGTTGAGTCCAAAAAGTTTGGTTCATGAATTGGTTGACCAAGCGAACCAAAATGGTGGGGTAGATAATACCACTGTAGTTTGTATTGAGATAGAGTAAGGATTTTTGAGCAAAGAACTGGAAGAGTTTCGTCTCAAAGTAGTAAAATTTCCGGAAAATCTACTGTTCCGGTTTTCTTTTGCTCAAAAACTATCGGATCATAACCAACCGAGAGAGGCAGTAGAACAGTTAACTTTTTGTCTGGAAAAAAGAAATGACTGGATGATTGCCCACTTATTGAAGGCTAAATTAGAGATGCGGTTAGGGCAGAATTCAGAGGCGATATCCTCTCTAAAAAAGACTATTGAGCTTGCCCGAGACCAGTCCCACGACGACCCGCTTCTTGAAGCTCAGGAACTGCTAAATTCTTTACTTTAGTATAATGGGAGGTTTTTGCACGACTTAATCAACCAAGTGTTTGGAGAATTCGTTGAGTTTACTAAAAAATTTCTCCCTCGTTAGCGGAACAACCTTGCTTTCAAGAGTACTTGGTCTGGTTAGGGATGTTTTATTTTTTGCAACTTTTGGAACCTCCCTGATGGGCGAAGCATTTTTATTAGCATTTACCATCCCCAATCTTTTTCGAAGAATGTTAGGCGAGGGTACTCTAAGCTCTGCATTTATCCCTGTTTTTGCGAACATACAAAAATCAGATTCCGGGGATCCGCAATGGAAGTTACTCAATCAGGTTTTGTCCCGCTTATTATTATTTCTTGGAGTTTTATCGATCTCGGTTTGTTTATTTTCTTGGGTTTCATACCAAGGTAGTTTTTTCCAGAATTCCAAGTGGCATGACGCGATTTTCCTCAACGGAATAACTTTTTTTTATGTCATTTTCATCTGTGCCTCTGCCATCCTCGTGGGTGCCCTGAATGTGAAAAAAAGCTTTTGGGCGGGGGCTTTTTCTCCAGTCATTCTAAATCTTTTTATGATCCTTACCCTTTTCTCGGTAGGGATTGCTTACAATTGCAACTTTTCTGACAGCGCCATTATTTTATCATTCTCAGTTGTATTGGCGGGCATTTTCCAACTCTTTTTGCCCTGGTACGAATTACATAAAAGATTTAATTGGAGGTGGATTTTTACCTTTACTCGATCCACTGAACTCTCGGAAGTAGGAACGCTCTTTTGGGTCGGTGCATTTGGAGCGGCAATTGGTCAGATTAATATATTGGTTTCGCGGGTGCTTGCTTATCTTTTAGATGATCCGGGTCCCGTCTCATATCTCTACATGTCTGCTAGGCTAGTCGAGTTACCGCTTGGTGTTTTCGCAATTGCTCTCTCCACCATCCTGTTCCCCCGGTTGTCCATGACGATAGCCAAGGGTGATGTCAACGAGTATAAGTCCTCTTTTTTTTATGGTTTGCGGGTGATTGCCATGTTGACCCTGCCTTCCGCTATCGGGCTTTTTCTCGTGGGAGATTTAGTGATTAAAACTTTGTTTGAGTGGAAAGAATTTAGCGGCGAAAATGTCACCATGGCGAGCCAAGTCCTTTCGGTTGTGGCGTGGACTATTCCTCTCTATGCCTTGTCGACTTTTTTGATCAAATCCTTTCATTCTCAGAAAAATATGAAAGTGCCACTTCGGGCTGCTTGTATCAGTTTGCTGGTGAATCTGGCTGCCAGTTTATCGTTGATGAACGCATTTGGAGTGATCGGGCTTGCTTGGTCTAATCTATTGGCTGCATTTTTTCAGTTCATTTATCTTTGCATGAAAAATAAAGATCTTTCGGTAAATTCTTTCTTTTGCCAAAATGAATGGTGTGCCCATAAGATTCTGCTGGCTTCATTATGTATGTATATGGCTCTTTATTATGGCAGAGATGTTATCTGGTTTGGGGAAAGTAAACTGGCAGTTTTGGGGCAACTTTGTTTGATGATTATGGGGGGGGTAATTTTTTATTTTTTGCCTTTGATCCTTTCAAAATTTCCTCTTTTTGAAGGAAAACCATTGCTGTCCAAGGAGATTCGAAAATAATTAGTCTCATGTATATTCATCATCCTAAAGGTTCAGGGAAAAATTCAGGTTTTACCCTGATTGAATTAATGGTTGTGATCATTGTGATTGGGATTGTGGGTGGAATTATTTTTAGCGGAGCGGGTTATATTTTTGAAAAACAGGCCATCAAGCAAGCAGGTGCTGAAATTGAAGTTTTGCAGGTAGCATTGGAGGAATACAAGAGGCAAAATGGCAACTATCCAGAGACATTTGATTTTCAAGACGAGATGGCCAGTTTTATTCTTTTGCATACTCTCCATGGCACCCATGAACTGGTGGATGGCACATGGGAGAGACTTGCTCCAGAAAAATATCTTAAAAGTCTTATTCCTACAGATGCGATGGCATTCCGGTCCCTGGATGAGGAAGAAGATGGAACATTCAACCTAAATGAGGTGGATCATTATTTAATCGATCCGTGGGGCGAGCCTTACATCTATCAGTTTCGAAGAAAGGATGGGAATTATGGTTTTTTACTCTACTCCAAAGGGCCTGATCAGCTATCGGCACCCTTTAGTGAAGTTTCCGACGGACAACCCGAGAAAAGACCGGAAGACAAAGATAATATTCCCCCTTCTGAACCTGGGAAATGGTAAAATTAATGAAAAATAAAAAAATTGGATTCACCCTTATTGAGCTTCTTGTAGTCATATCAATCATTGGGATTTTAATGGGTTTGTTGATCTCTCAACTCGGTGGAGTTTTGGGCTCCTCCGAAAAAACCAAAATGCAAGCGGTTATGCGATCATGGATTATTCAACTGAAGGAATACAAGAGCTATTACGGATACTATCCCCCATTTTTGTACCAATCATCCGAGGGGAGCCCTATCAAGTTAAATGAACCGGAGGATAACCAAGCGAGGTTTTTTTATTCCCTCAAAGGGAAACAAAAAACAACAAATGGATGGGATGATAGCGATACATATGAGAACGAAAATAAGGACAAAAAGGAGTTTCATTCTTTTAGTGAGGATGATTTTGATGCGGATGGAAACCTT
>JAYNJW010000004.1:10332-86151 GCA_038110535.1 Opitutia bacterium
GGATTTAGCTTACTTGAACTATTGGTTGTTCTTGCGGTTATGGGGGTGATGATGGGGGTTTTGGGTTTTAGCATTCTGGGAAATTCTTCATCTAATTTAGCAGATACCCAAAGGATGCTTATATCTTATCTTCAAAAAACAAGAGCCTTGGCAGTTGCGAGTGGTTTGGAGACCAGAATTATTGTCTTTGCAGAAGGTGCTAATGTAGAAAAATATTTACGCTACGCTCAGATCGTTACTTTGGACGAGAATAAATCGGATCAGTGGTTAATTCGGGATAACGGAATTTCTTTGCCCCAGGATATATGGTTTATTTCAGACAGCGTTGAATCGGCAAATTCGGATTGGCCAAGAGATGGCGAGTGTGTTTGGAGTGCATCGGAGCAAGATGAAGATTTTAGGCTCTCATTTGTTAAAAGTAACAGCGGGGATAAAAAAGTTTTTCAGGAAACCGTGGAGGGGGATCGCTTCCTCTATTTGAAATGTACGCCCAATGGAAATTTTAGCAGTTCTTCCTATCCTAAAATGCCTAAGTTAGTCTTCGCTGCCGGAAGACTGATTCCTTCCCCAACAGGCGATTTATTTCCCAGTTTTACTAATGAACGACAAATTGCAGGTGTTCAAATCCAACCCTATGGTGGCATTTTGTCCTTAGACTCACAAGATTTTACTTATGATTAAAGAGAAAAGAATGCACCGGTTGCCCACCGGTTTTACTCTCATTGAAGTAATTATTTCACTAGGAGTTTTTGGACTGATTATTGGGGGACTCTTTAGTCTTTTGCCATGGGGGGTTGACAATGTTACTAAGCTGGCCGATCGAAATACTGCTTTGGGTTTAGTCGATGCGGTACAGGTAGAATTGGAAAGGTTGGGGTTTTCCGTGGTTGAACATGGTACCAAGCGATTGGATGGTCTTTATGACCCATCCGGTAGTCCCAGTGATATTTCTAACGGTGATATACGTTCTCTCATTTTAGTCTCTCCTAAGAGTGGAGGGATAGTATCTCTTGAGCGAGTCATTGAAGTTTTTCAATCGAGCCAGAATAGGCTTTCAGGTAATGATCTTGCCGACGGAAAGGATGTTGAACGGGCTGTAACGGACTATGGCGGTTCGATTGAATTTTCCAGAAGTAACGATCAACCGATATCCTTGAAAGGTTTTGAATTTCCCCAAGATAGTAAGATTATTTCTCGATGGATTGAGCCCAAAGATCGATATTTCGCAATCTTGTGCTCACAATTTGCGAAACATCCGCAATTGAATTCCGATCCACCGTCCAGGCATGTGCATCATCCAAGTAATGGATACTTATCTTTACATGTGGAAATCCAATGGCCCTACAAAGTTTACGACCCTTCGGGCAAGGATTTTAGCAGGGTGGTGGAGCCAAGGTACCGTTCGAGTCTTACTTTTCCCTTAGCCATTGTTCGCTAGTTAAAAATGACAGTGTTTTTGCTATGGGTAAAGGCATCCCGACCCCAAACCCTAATTGCTTCGGTTGCACCTATACTGGTTGGGGCGAGAAATTTCTTCGGTAATCATGAGCTCAATTATCTTTCAATGATTGTACTGTCGGGATGTTTTGCATTTATTACCCTCATCCAAATCTCAACCAATTTAGCCAATGACTATTTCGATTCGAAAACGGGGGCGGATCGTTTTCGCGAAAATGCTCCAGAACGGCTGGTTTCTTCCGGAAAGATTAAAGGAAAAGAAGTCTTAATTGTAGTAATTTGTCTGTTAACATTATCCTTCTTTGTGGGTTTATTGACCTTATATATTTCGTCTTCAACGATTTGGTTTTTACCCCTTGGGATTGGGTGCATTGCACTTTCGATTTTGTACACTGCTGGACCATACCCATTGGCCTATAATGGGCTTGGTGATGTATTTGTGATTATCTTTTTTGGTTTCGTTGCGGTGGAGGGCACAAGTTATTTTCTCAGTTCAGCCAATTGCGTGCCGTATCAACCAAATTGGGGATCCGCCTTATCAGTTGGCTTGTTGATTAATAATTTGTTGGTCGTGAATAATTATCGGGATTATGAGAGCGATTCCAGAGTGGGCAAAAATACTACCATAGTTATGTTTGGAAAGAGGTTTGGACTATTCCTTTTTCTTTTGGGTTTTCTAGTACCCGTTTTTTATGGATATGTTACGGAGAAATTTCTGACCTTTTTTATCCTCATCACCAGTATGATTTCCTTCAAATTTCTTCTGGGAAGTGATGTTCTTAAAAATGCCAAATTGACGTTGTCTCTCTCGGCCGCAAGTGTATTGATTTTCAGTATCTGTTGGCTTTTTTGATAAATTTCATTTTTCAAATCCATAAGTTTAATTTATATTCTGGTTCTGAGGCAGATTCAGGTTGGGAGTTAGGAAAACCTCGATTGTAAATGGTATATGTATTTACCAAAACTTTCTGAATTTAGTCCCTTTTCTTTGGAAAAACTGCTCGGAACCTGTTTCTCCCTGCCCGACAATAAAGTAAACTGTTGTGTACTCATCGACTTGGAAGATCCTAGCGATGTATCGAATCTTAAATTTTTAGGTTTGCCCGGGAATGCTGTGCAAAAGCGTGCGATCTCCTATTTTCATGATCCTCTGTGCGGGGAAGTTGGTACCAAACTCGGTCTTACCGGTTGTGATTTGTTTGCTTTTAAAAAAACCGGTGGTAGCAACCTCGATCCAGAAAATCGGTTGTTTAGTACCGGGGGGGAGCAAGTTACTTTTACCGATCAAGTTTGCCCAAACTACGATTTGGTATTAGCGATTACGGATTATTCTCTAACCGCTCCGCTTACCTCCATGGCTAAAGAATACGGATTCCGGGGGGCAACTTTGCATGGGCTGAATGAGATTATCCTCAATTCCGGTCTCAGTATCGATTACCACCTTGTGAGTAGGCAAGCTGAGTTGTTTCGTTCATTTCTCGATCAGGCTGATCGTTTTAAGCTCACTTTTGAATGCTTCCATAAAACTTTCGAATTGGTTATTGAATGCAATAATCAAAGGGCACAGAAAAGCCATGGGCTTTGCCCATCAGGATCGCCAGATGTGGCTAATCTGCCTGCTGGGGAAGTTTATTTTGTACCCGAAGGGGCGGATGGATCATTTCCTTTCAGGTTTGGAGACGGTACCATATGCGAGATGATCGTAGAGCACGGAGCAATTACTCAGGCTATACTACTCAACGGAAATGCCGATAAGGTCAAAGACCGCCAATTGCAATTGAACGAAGATCCTGCCACGGGAATCATTGGCGAACTTGGATTTGGTACCCAACTGCTACCCTTTGCCGGGTGTGACATTCAGGACGAGAAGATTCTGGGCACTTGTCACATTGCTACTGGGAGGAGTGACCATCTGGGAGGAAACCTTACTCCGGAACTTTTCAATTCCCGCCAGAATGCATCCCATGATGATATTCTTTACGCACCGCCCAAAACCCCCGAAATCATGGTCAGTTCCGTCGAAATGACCAAAAATGGGGACAGCATTACAATCCTCGAAAATTTTGTTCCCTCTGCACCTTTGCTAGAACATTTGGAGGCAGAGTATCCAGTTGATCTGATCAGGGCAGTTCCTGCTTAAAATAAACCATTTCCCTCCCCGTATTAATCGATTAAATCTTTGCAAAAACCTCATTATTAGTTGAGCTTAAATACAGCTTCTCAATTTGTCCTGCAATTGAACTGTATACACTGTAAATCTGTTTTTATCTTTTTAAATAAGTTTCTGGTCTCTACAGAATTCCTAACTGCTGGTGTAATCAAATCTTTGCGGCTTCTTTTTCTTCTCTGCTGGGGCTGCCATTTAACAATGGCCCAGCTTGAAGAAACTTTTCTTTTCGAATGGAATGATTCCGAAGAGGCGTTTTATCATCTAGGAGAAGCCTCGCCCAACTTAACTTTATACGAGCATTGCTTGTACCGCTTTGATTCCACTGGTGGAGAATTTTCAATCACTGAACTAAATAGCAGTCTTTATGGTGGAATGGAATTGTTCCAAAATAGCATCAACGGGGCAGGGGAATACATACTTTTCAGCCCCGATCAAAACACACCGCGCTCCCTTATCTACCAAAACCTGGCCTTTCCAACCCACAAAGGCACAATCTTTATTAAAGCCTATGAAGATCGAGCTTTTCTGAAGATGGATGAGGTGCAGAACTTTGCCAGGTTTGGGTCTAAAGTGTTGGTTACCAATGATTCAGATATATTTGCAAGTGCTCCTGGGTGGGGTGATAACGAAGGATTAATCAGTAAGTATTCCCTCAAAGAGGATGGAAATTACAGCTTGGACTATAATATTTCCTCTCCAACCTTGTCCTCTCTTTTTTGGGGGTCCTCTATCTTTTATGACCCCAATGCATCCAAATTATTTATGGGTGTGCCCAATGCGGATAATTATGCGGGGGCATTTTATGATTATTCGCTGCAAGGGGACAGCATATCCAAAGTTTTGGAGGGAGACAATATGGGTGACATGCATGGATGGTCATCTTCTTCCAGCAGGGATAAAATTTTTATCGGTTCCCTTGCTGTTTTAGATGCCCTCGGCGGATATGTATCGGTCTTAAACTCCTCAGTCTCTCCTGCTTCATTCTTGTATGACTTAAGAGCATCAACCGCTCAGTTCGGCAATGAATTTGGATATGCTCTTTCTTCCGTGCGTGACCACATTGTGGTGGGGGCCCCAGGAGAAGATGATTTGATCAGGGAAGACTCGGGTGCAGTGTATTTGTTTAAACTAGATGAAAATTCTGTTATGAGCTCAAAAATTTTACCGAGCAACCGCAACAATGGAGACCGCTTTGGGCATGCGGTAAGCTTGACTGAGGATTTGGTTTTTGTCGGAGCTCCCAACGGCGATGGAATCACAGCAAACTCAGGACTGGTTTATGTTTTTAGTTATGATTCAGAAAATTTAGATTCAGCAGAGGTTTTTCAAATTTTACCGCCTGTTGCTGTTTCTGGTATGAAGTTTGGGCAAAATATCCATATCCTTGGAAATTTCGTTTTCATTTCCGCACCAAGAGACGGTGGGCTCGGGGCTGTTTATATTTTTAAAAAAGCACGGAATTCTCTCTCCTGGGGGCATGTAAATACCCTATCTTTAGAGCAATTCTCGACTGATCTCTCTTTGCCCGAAAATATTACTGTGGCTGTCAATCAAGGTATGATGGTGATTGGATTGGAGGAGGAATCTTCCGGGCATCCATCTTCTGGGGCCCTTGAGGTTTTGTACAATCCAGCATGGGATAAGGTTACCGTTCCTTCTTTGCCACCCTTTTTTGAAAACAATGACATAGTCGAAGTTCATGCAACAGAAGACCAAGTCGATCCTGTTACGGTTGATTTTAATGCTTCGGTTGCGGATTTTTACTCCAACCAGATTGCTTGGGAAATAAAATCTTTAAATGAAAGCGTTGCTGCCGAGCATTTTGATATCAATACCACCACTGGTATATTTCTGTTCAATCTCCCTCAAGATCTCTTTGGCACTACTTCCTTTGAAGTGTCAGCAATCTATGAGAGCCAGAAGTATTCCCATTTTTTTGATGTTAGGATTGAGGCGAGGGAGGACCCTCCTCGGTTTACTGATTTTACCTCGGCGGATGGATCGGTCCATTTGCTCCCCCAAGCCACCGTAAATGAAATGTTTCATTTTGCATTTAATGCCACCGATCCTGATGCTGATACTCTTTCGCTTTCTCTCCTCTCCGGTCAATTGCCAAACGGATTGGTCATTGATGGTTTATCCGTACTCGGTGTGCCATCTTCGGATGGAAATTTTACCTTCTCTTTGGGCCTTTCCGACGGCTTGAATGAGGTGAGCCAATCTTTCAAAATCGAGGTTTTTCCGAGTAATGCCCCCCCAGAAGTATTTTTTCTGGGAGAAAAACTGCTAGTTTCTGATGCCCTGAACTTTGAATTTTCTGAGAACTTTTCTTTAACCGAGTGGCAGGAAACTTTGAGCAGTTTGAACATTCAGGATTTGGACAGCGAAGAAATATCCATTGAGGTGCTTGCTTATCCTTTTCATGGTTATCTTATTGTGACGGACCAGTTTGAGACCTTTGAACAAAGCCTAATCCGTTACACGCCAAAGTTTAATTTTAGTGGAAATGATTCATTTTCTCTACGATTTGCTGACAAACATCCTGCATCACCCAAACATTTTGACCTCACCTTTAACCTCATCATTGCTTCCGAAAACTCTGCACCTTTTGTTACCTCCGAGGATCCCCCAGTTGCGGTGCCGGAGGGTCAATATTTCGAGCATGTTTTTGATGTTTTTGATGCCGAGGAAGATTATTACACGCTTTCATTCCAGAACTTGCCTAGTTGGTTGGCATTTGATGGGGTTCGCCGAATTTTTGGAAAACCTGGTCAGAGTGACTTTGACGAGGAGGGAAATTCTTTTTTTATCTCGGTTTCGGATCAGTGGGGAAGCACATTTACGAAAAAATTGGAAATTGGGATTACGCCCCTTAATTACCCTCCATTGATACAATATTTTGATGCAAATGTTGACCAGATTAGTCTCAATGTGATCGAAGATGGTGCACCGGTTGAGTTTGATCTTACCGCTACCGATCCCGATGATGAGAACAGTTCATTACTTTGGGAGATCTCTTCACAAGCTTACCACGGGAAAGTATTAATTCTCGGTCAATCATCAACAGGTTCCACCATATCTTATGCCCCGGACGGTAATTTCAGCGGTTATGATTCTTTTGAGATTATGGTTGCGGAAGAGCAAGATTCGCTCGCTGCTGACAGAATTATGATTGAATGTTATGTATCTTCGGTGCCTGATCGTCCGAGGTTTGAAACCCGGCCTTTCCCAGGTTTAGCACACAATAAGCCATGGATTTATGAAATTCGTGGAATTGATGGAGATCAAAATGATAACCTAACTCTTCAATCGTTGATCAATTTGCCAGATTGGCTCAAGCTTACTCAAACGGGCAGTCGAACATGGACCTTTAGGGGGCAACCCCCGACTGTGGGTGAAGAAATCCCCATCAGCCTTCGTTTATCGGATCAAAATACCTCGGTTGATCAAAACTTTACTCTTAAGGTTTTGGAGAGTGTTGAAGACCTGACTTTTATTCAGACCGATCAAATTGATTTGCAGGAAGATGCTGGCTCTGTGCAGACAAAATATGCAGATATTTACCTGGATGAAGATACGAACTGGAGCATCGATACGCTTGCAGTCAATGCCATCAATGATATCCGCGTCATGTGGGAAGTTGAACAGGAGCCTGAAAATGGGACCTTTTCCTTTGTCTTGGGAGAAAATGGACTGGTTACCGATTTACTCTATATGCCAAGCCCACATTTTTTCGGTTTTGATAGAATAGTGCTGAAAGCATTTGATCATTACAGCACGGCACGGGCCGAAATAAATTTTCATATTCAAAGTATCGAAGATCCTCTTTTCTTTTATGAATTCCCGACTGGGCTCATTGAAAATGAAAATGAAAAGTATGAACTTTTTCTTTCCTATGAAGACGGGGATGGTCTTGATACCCTAAACGAAATTGAATTTCTTGGTCTGCCAGCCTGGTTAAAGGTCGAGTCTTATACATCCAATCAATTTAGTGAAACTAAGAGATTGTTTGGAGAACCAAGCGTTGAAGATATTGGTACTTCTTCCATTTCCGTGAAGATATCGGATAAAGCTGGAAATCAGGCACAGGCAGATTTTCAAGTAAAAGTAAACTTTTTCAATACACCACCCGTGCCAACCCCCCAGGCAATTTCCACGAGTTTTATGGAGGATAGTTATACTGCCAGCTCTCCAAAGAGGTGGATAAACTTTTTTTCCGTGTCCGATCAAGAAACTAGCACTGACGAACTTATTTGGTCTATTGCCTCTCCTCCTCTTCATGGGCGTGCACGAATCGATGAAAGCGGACTTGAAGCCTCTTACTACCCAGATGCAAATTTTTCAGGAGATGACTTCTTTCAAATCGGTGTCATGGATCGTGGAGGAACCAACAATTCCTTGCCCAGGCAGGCTTTTATTCCAGTCACTATCACCGTACTACAGGAAAACGATTTGCCGGTTTTTCAGACTTCTCCTCCATCTGATTCTCAGGATTCCTTTTCGACGACTTGGAATGATGAAAGAGATTATTCATACGAAGTATCAGTTTTGGATTCGGATTGGCCGTGGCAGGGTCATCCTTCTTTATCCTTGCGTTCATCACTTCCTACCTGGGCTTCATGGAAAATATTAGGAAATGGGAAGGCTCTAATCAGCGGTTCGCCCAAATGGTTTCACCAAGGAAATTACTCGTTTTCGATTGTTGCACGAAGTGGGAGTGATGAGATTGTGCAAAACTTCGACTTGGCTATTCTCGTGGATGACTATCCTCCAAGAGTGCAAAATTCATCTAACGAATTGATTTACAAGAAAGTACAATTATATGTCGTTGAGGATGGAAGCTTGGAAGATGTAAGAGATACTGTGCTGGGATTACGGGCATTTAATCCCGACAAAGTGGCGGGAGAAACCCTAAGATGGTTGCCCTACAAAAAACCCACTAGTGGAGGGGATATCTCGCTTTCCTCATACTTGGACGAAGATAAAATCTTTGCTAAGATATCTGAATTTGAGTACGAGATACCAAAACATTTCAATGGTATCGACCACTTTTCCTTGATGGTGGATGAGGGGGATCGACAAACCGAAGTTCCCTTTGAGATTAATGTTAAATCGATTCCTGACCCTCCAGAATTTTTAGAGAAGGGACCGGTTTCATGGAGCGTCGCAAGTGGCAGTTATATTGAAAAGGTAATCCTAGCCAAAGATCCGGACGGTCAGACGATCGACTTTAAACTCCTCTATCCCTCAAATCATTCTAAATGGTTGACCATAAAATCGGAGAATAATCAAGCGTCTGGACCTTCAGTTAAAATTGGTGGTATCGTCCCCCAAGGTTATGACAGTGAATCATTTACCTTGATTGCATCTGATCCTACCGGAAGGTTTTCCCTCTTAGAAATTATAATTTCAGCCAGCCTCTAAGAAAAATTAGACGATATTCACAGGGGCTAACTTTTGACTTAAGTTATCCATGTCTATGTGAGCAACGACTTCAGCCAGGATACTACCAGGGTCTAACTTATAATTTTCTCTGAGCGAAGAGGTTTCACTCCCATGTGGAATGTATTCGTCTGGCCAGCCAAGCCTAACCACCTGCGTTTGTAATCCCTCTTCATTGATGGCTTCGAGAACCGCAGATCCAAACCCTCCGGCAACAACATTATCCTCAAGGGTAATAATTTTACTATGCGTTTTGGCATGTTGGAGAATAAGGCTTTTGTCGAGTGGTTTAATGAATCGAGCATTCACCACTGAGATTTTCAGTCCATGACTTTTTTCGACCTGTTCAGAAATTGTCTCTGCCAAAGAGACGAAATCTCCCAGTGCCCAAATGGAGATCTGTTCCCCATCCACCAGCAATTCCGCTTTCCCAAGCTCGATGGCTCGATCGTTCTTCCACGGTTTTGTTTTTTTACTAGATCCTCGCGGATACCGGATAAAGGTTGGAGATTCCAGCTGAATAGCAAATTCCAACATTGGACCCAGTTCATTTGTGTCAGATGGTTGCATAATTACACTGTTAGGAACACACCTTAAGTAAGATAAATCAAACAATCCATGATGAGTGGGACCATCGTTGGGAGAGAGTCCAGCTCGATCCAAACAGAAAGTAACAGGGAGGTTTTGCAAGCAAACATCATGAATGATTTGATCGTAGGCCCTTTGCAAAAAGGTTGAATAAATTGCACAAACTGGAAGCATGCCCTTGGCTGCCATTCCGGCAGCCATGAGAACGGCATGTTCCTCCGCAATTCCTACATCAAAAAAGCGGTCTGGGAATGATTGGCTCAACCGGTCCAGACCAGTCCCACTGGGCATGGCGGCAGTTATACCAACAACTTTTGGGTTTTTTTGGGCAATTTGGACGAGTGAGAGTCCGAAGGCATCTTGGTATTTCAGGTCATGGGTAGAACTGGAATAGGTGGAACCATTTTGTTGGAGATCAAACGGGCCAGATCCATGCCATTTTTCCGGTTCATTGACCGCGGCGGGGAAACCTTTGCCTTTCTGGGTAAGGAGGTGGAGCACGATGGGTTCCTCTGATTGCTTGGCAAACTCGAAAAATTTGACCAGAGAGGAAATATCATGCCCGTCAATCGGGCCGAGATATCTTAACCCAAGTTTTTCAAAAATACTTGAAGGTGCGAGCAGTTCTTTGGTGTCTCTCTTAGCTTTTGAAATAAATTTAATCAGAGAATTTCCTCCAGGAAATTGGTTGAGGAACTTTTCCGCATCCCGATGAATTCTTGTGTAAATGGGATTGGTAATAAGTTCATTGAAATATTTCGAAAAGGCTCCAACATTTTGAGCAATCGACCATTTGTTATCATTGATAATGAGGATGAAACGCTTGGTGGTGGATGCGATATTGTTTAAGGCTTCAAGCGTTATCCCACAGGTAAACGCAGCATCTCCAGCGATAGCGACCACATGATTTTTTTCACCTTTCAAATCTCGTGCTGCACACATACCAAGAGCAGCAGAAAGTGCGGTTCCTGCATGCCCTGCACCGAAAGAATCATGAATACTTTCTTCCCTGGAAAGGAAACCACTATATCCTCCAGATTGTCTTAACTCATCAAAGAAATCATTATTTCTACCCGTTAGAAGTTTGTGCACATAACCTTGGTGAGAAACATCCCATAAAAAGGAATCATCAGGAGAATTGAAGGCTAAATGCAAGGCAACCGTTAGTTCAACGACTCCAAGGTTTGGACCAACATGTCCACCATTGCGAGAAGTTACCGCAATAATACGGTCCCGAATTTCTTGGCAAAGAATATCGAGGTCTTCTTGGTTGAATCCCTTAAGATCACTGGGGTGGTTTATTTTTTCAAGCATCTTCATGGGAGGGAGTGGATTTATGATTCGATGCTTCTTTAATTTGCAATTCTGCCAGTTCGAGCCTTTTTCTACAGTTGGCAACAATTCGGATTCCTTGCTGGTAATTGTTCACCATATCTTCCAGGGTGACATTTCCCTTTTCAGACTCGGACACAAGAGTCTCGAGTGAGCGCAAAGATTGTTCAAAGTCAAATTCTTCAGGATTTTGGTCAGTCACCATTCTCATCATTATGACAATATTATGGGCTCTAGCAAACTTAGAAGATGCTTGGGTCGAGGGTAGACAGGATGGGAAATTTGCAATAGAGATGAATGGTTTATTCCAATGACAATTTTACAAAGCATCCTTGTTCTTCTCCTCTTCTCAAAATTGATCTGCGAGCTTTTTCTTGGCTTCCTCAATCTAAATAAAATAAGGCAAAATAAATCTTCTGTGCCTAGTTGCGTGCTTGATTACATGAGCCAGGAAGAATGGGAAAAATGCTCAAATTATACCCGAGCCAAAACATATTTTGCTGGGTTTGAAAATCTCTTTAGCTTTTTGCTTACCACACTGGTATTACTCATTTTGCTGCCTCTTTACTTGAAGGAGTGGTCTTTGGCCTTCGGTACGGGGATTTGGGAAGCATCTATCCTCACTGCTGCTTTTCTTTTATTGATTCAACAGTTTGGGTTGCCTTTTGATTGGTACCAACAGTTCAGGCTTGAAGATAAATTCGGGTTCAACAACCAAACGAAATTTCTATGGATATCAGACAAGAGTAAAGAATTCATTCTCGGGTGTTTCTTGCTTACCATGGTTTTCGCACTGCTTCATTTCCTTTACACCCAACTCTCACAGATTTCCCCGAATTATTGGTGGGTTTTTGCATTCCTGACCTTATTTCTTTTCCAGTTGGCTCTCATGGTCTTGTGGCCAAGGTTTATTATCCCTTTATTTAATACATTAAAACCCTTGGAGGATGAAGATTTACGTCAAGAATTGCATGCTCTTTCTGACAAAACTGGTTTCAAAACGAAAGAAATTCAAGTGATTGACGGGAGCAAAAGATCCTCTCATTCCAATGCTTTTTTTACAGGCTTTGGAAAATTTCGAAAAATTGTTCTTTATGATACGCTGATCAATCAAATGAACCAAAAAGAGATTGTTGCGGTTGTTGCTCATGAAATTGGTCATTACAAACTAGGTCATATTCCTAAACGATTGGCTTATTCATTTGTTATGGGTCTTGTTTTTTTCTGGATTCTTGCACAGCTTGTACAGGCTCCTTGGTTTGCTGAACAACTCAACATTCCTATTTCCTTTGCAGGCGAAATAAATCCTGTTTTGTTGGCCTTCCTTTTATTTGGAGGGTGCATATCTTTCTGGTTTAGCCCAGTTTCCAACTATTTTTCTCGCAAGCACGAATTCGAAGCAGATGACTATGCTGTTTTGTCTACCGGATCATCCCTTCCTTTATCCAATGCCCTAAAAAAGCTAAGTGTGAAAAATCTTAGTTATCCATTACCTCACCCTTGGGTTTCATTTTTTTACCACTCGCACCCAAGTTTGCCTGAGCGAGAGTTAAATATTAGCAAACATTGACCGAACCTTTGAAAAAAACTTACCGGTTTAGAAGAGAGAGATTTTTCAGGCAAAAGCAGTGAACAAGCAAGGCAAGCGATACTCCAGATAGATTCATGGAAATATCACCGACCGAAGGAAATCTCTGGGGAATATAAAATTGAGTCAATTCATTGGCTACGGCAAAAAAAACAGAAAGGAAGATCGTCCAGAAAAGGTTAGCGCCATTTTGTGTCCTTCTTCGGATGAACCAAGCCCACAACCATGCAAAGACAAAAAAAAGGGGAAAATGACTTAAATCTTGTAGCCAGTAGGGATAATCAAAAATGCCTTCAGATAACTGAATCCAAAAGGTATGAACATCTGCATTCTTTAAGGTGTCCGCTTTGGGGAATCCTGTTAGAACTTGTATGAAAAAAGTATAAACTAGGGGAACAGTTATCCACAAAATCGAGTCTTTCGGGGCAAGAATCCAGTTTATTCTTTTACAATTCAACCACATTGCTATCTGCTTAAAAGTATTCTATTTTCTGTAATTAGATATATAACAACATGCCGATTTACGAATTTTACTCGCCCAAAACTAATAAAATTTATTCCTTTTATTCCCGTAGACTGACCAAGACTGATGAAATTCCTCACTGTCCTGACGGAAAGGATTTCGAGATGCAAAAACTAATCAGTGGGTTTTCCATAACAGGTAGTAATGCCAATGATGAAAACCTACAAGATGATTTTGAGGAGGGGAAAGAATTGGATCCGTTTTCCCGACTAAATGAAAACCAATCTGCACAAGTGATGAGGGAAATGGAACGTGCCATGAGTGGGATGGACGATGAAAATCCGGATCCGCGCCAGATGGGGGCCCTGATGCGGCGTATGTGTGAGATGACTGGAGAGAAGATGGACGGGGTGATGGAGGAAGTGGTAAGAAAGCTCGAAGAGGGGGCAAATCCGGAAGAATTAGAAGAAAGAATGGATGGGGTGATGGAAGACCAGGATGATGGGCAAGGTACGATGGAAAATTCTTCGGTCCATTCGCATTTACAAAAGATCAGAAAAAGATTTTTAACCCGGGATCCTGAGCTCTATGAGATGAATGACTTTCTCCCTTAATCAATTTTTTACCTATGCGACCGTTCATCCTTTTCTGTATTTTGGTTCAGTTTGGCTGTGACTATAACCCAAGCGGTCCATCGAACGATTGGAATGGAACGGATGCTGAATTTCTTGATTCATTTAAGCTGGTCGATGGGCAGGAATCGAATGATTCATTTTTGCTGGTTGAAAAAAACTCCGGTGAACCATTCACGGGAGAAGTCAGCAGAAATAAACAAGACCGAGTAACAACACAGAGTTTTTCAGGTGGGCTTTTGAATGGTCAAAGTATAAAGACATCCCCGGACGGATCCTGGGTGGAAGCCAACTATGTCAATGGGCAACTCCATGGAGATATGATATTCTTCGATTCCGATGGGAAAATAAGGTCGGTCATGAGCTACCGGGAGGGGAAACGAGTCATTTCCCAACCGGATTAGCTATCGCTCCTCTGACCTAGGGTCCGAGGGAAGATAAAAGAAAAATGTGGTCCCTTTTCCCGGCTTGGAATTAAACCCGATAATGCCCTTATGGTCTTCCACAAATAATTTGCAATTGTACAGACCAAACCCGGATCCAGCATGCGAGCTTTTGGTGGTAAAAAAAGGATCAAATATTTTGTCAAAAATATCTTCCGTAATGCCCGATCCGTTATCCGAAATGATGATCTCGGCACCCGCCTTGGGGACTTTAGTTTTTTCTCCTAAATGATTAGCAGTCAGGGTATCACCAGGCACTAATTTTCTTAAGCTTATCTTTATTTTACCTTTTTTTTCAATTACATCACGAGCATTGATGATTAGGTTCAGGATGACTTGTCTAAAACCAGTTTCCTCAATGAAAGCATAAATGGGATCTTTGGCAAAATGAGTTACAATTTTGGCACTAGGGGGTAATAAAATTCCGACCAAATCCATTTGATCGCCCAATAAGGTGGCTAGATTGTGATGAGACCGAACCGCTGGCTTATCCCGGTGAAGATCGATGATTCGACGAACTAATTTTTGAGCCTGGAGAGCACTCTTCTTAATTTGACCCATTCCATTTGCCATCGGGTCGTCCTTTTTCATCATCGAATAATAAAGTTCACTAATCGAAAAAATGCCTGCCATCAAATTACTGAAATCATGAACCAGTCCGTTGGTCAGAGTGGTTAAGCCTTCTCGCCAGACTGAGTTGGTCAGACGGTGTTCCGCAATTGCTTGTCGGGTAATATCGATAAAAACCCCATCAAACCCTAGGATTTTATTGGTTGCGGTGATAATAGGGGTTCTCACATCCAGAAGATAGACAATTTTATCAGCTGGTGGAGTGTGCACTCTGTAACTCAAACTGAAGGTTTCCCCGATGTTCTCATGAGATTTTAACTCTCTCTGAAAATATTCTCGGTCTTGGTCGGAAATTTTTTCAAGGAATAGACCGCCATTTCTGTACATTTCTTTGAAATCAAAGGGAAAAAGCCTCTGCACCCCTCTGGACAAATAACTAAATGTCATGTCCGGTCTTTGGGTAAAAAAGATGCCAGGAAAATTACTAACATAGTCAGATAAGCGACTTTCCGCTTTTTGTAGGCGTATCAGGGTATTTGCCAGAGCCCGCGGGTCTTTCATTAAATCCCCTAGGAATGCTTTTTTGAGTGATTCATGAGGGGCAAGGGCAGGGGAGAGGGATAAAACCCCCATCGATTCATATTTGCAATATGCCAAGGCGACACCCAGCGATGATTCAGCTTCGTTGGAAGAAATAGGAAGAAATTTTTCGAAGGATTCTCGAAAGAATTTTTTATCGAGAACGAGCTTCCAGGAAGGATCCAGTGCAGTCATTAATTGGTAAAAACTACGACCGGACAGGCTTTCCGGGGATTCACCAACCCATGAACTAAACGAATCCATTGAATGGAGGATATTCCCGTCCTTGTCCAGGGCGACTTGGCTAATCTCGAAGTTGGGTATTTTCAATTGCTCTCTTATGATATCGAAAATTTTAATTGTCTTGGCAATCATTCATCCGAATATCTACGAATTTATAAATCTGGGAGACTGACATTTTTACTCAATTTGGCATGAGGATTGCATTGCATTTCCCTAATGACTGCTATTCTCGACAACCTTTACAGCCAGGAAAATTATCTTATTTCTAAAAAACTGCTGGACGCTACCCATCTCAGACACGAGGCACTATCAAATAACCTGGCAAATGTAGAAACACCAGGGTTTAAGAGGCGGGATCTGCCGGAGACTTTCTCTGTCGAATTACGCAGGGCAGTTGATCGCAAAGACTTCAGGCGGG
Source organism: Opitutia bacterium (assembly GCA_038110535.1). Lineage (GTDB taxonomy): Bacteria > Verrucomicrobiota > Verrucomicrobiia > Opitutales > Seribacteraceae > Chordibacter. The sequence goes on from JAYNJW010000004.1 coordinate 26,259, forward strand.
TGAAAGCCCTCTATCCGAGAAGCGAAGAAGACCGTCAGGCTAAGCCTGTTCGTATGGATGGCAATACCGTGCAGTTGGACGAAGAAATGCTGGCGATGAACCGAAACGCTTTGAATTATGAGTATTTGTCAAGCTCAGTGGGCGGTACTTTAAAAGAACTTCACCTAGCCATCAAAGGGAGGGTATAATCGCATATGACAATGAATCTTATTCCAGGAGTTGAATCGACCGGCAGTGCCTTGTCTGCGGAAAAGATCCGGCTTGAAATTATTGCCCAGAACATTGCTAACTCCAATACCACCCAAGATGCTTCTGGCAAGGTCTATAAACGGAAAGAAGTTGCTTTTGAGGAATTTGTCAAGATGCCTGAAAGAAGGATTCCCGGGTATGTAGACGAGAACTTATACCAAGGGGTCAGGGTTGTGGATGTTTACGATGATCAAACCCCCGGAAGAATGATTTTCAATCCAGGTCATCCCCACGCTAATGAGGATGGCATGGTGGAGATGCCCAATGTTGATGTCTCTCGTGAAATGATCGACTTAATCAGTGCTTCGCGGGCGTATGAAGCGAATCTGTCGGTGGTAAAAACTTCCCGCCGGATGGCTCAACAAGCCCTCGCTATCGGCCGCTAATTTATAGTATTATGGACGCAGTCTCTTCCCTCCCTTCCCTCAATGATTTGCTCAGGCAAAATCCGAACCTCAATCCTCAGAAGTTTTCCCCTAAGCTCAACGGCGAGAATCATTTGCCCGGTGGGATTTCACCATCCTCGGTCAGTAGTCCACCGATCATTGATAAAACCACGGCAGTCGATCGGGTAACCGCACCAGGTTTTTCTGATATGTTCGAAAAGTTTGTTCGTGGCGTGGATCATAAAAAGAAAATTTCCGCCAAGGAAACCCAAGATCTCATCCTAGGCAGATCAGATAATATCCATGAGGCAGTGGTGAAGTCGGAAGAGTCTAAGCTAGCTTTCAATTTGATGATTGAGGTGCGGAACAAACTGGTGGACTCTTATAAAGAGCTCATGCGTATGCAGGTATAGGATGTCAGTATTTTATAGATGAAGGAACGATTAAATAGACTTACAGAAGTTTGGAATGCTCTAAACATTTCTCAAAGATTCTCTCTGGTTGGTGCACTCGTTGGAGTCCTGCTCGTCAGTGCAGCCATTCTATCTTTTTCGGGGGGGAGCAAAGACTTGCGTCCGTTGGTAAGTGGTGCGGATGCCGCAGATTTGGGTGAAGTAACCGAAGTGTTGAAATCCAATCAAATTGAATTTGAATACAGCCAGGGAGGTGATTCTATCCTTGTGCCGGCTGATAAATTGGCATCTGCTCGCATGGAACTTGCCATGAAAGGACTCCCCAAGAGCGGGGATGTAGGTTATGAAATTTTTGATGAGGGAAATTTTGGAATAAGCGACTTTGTTCAGCGAACCAACCATACCCGTGCTATTCAGGGAGAGTTGGCCCGTACCATTTCCATGATGGATGCCATTCGTTCCGCTAAAGTTTTTGTGGTTAAGCCGGAAAACAATCTTTTGCTCAGTGAAGACCCCAACGATCGTCCAAGTGCATCGGTCTATGTGGATACAGGGGGTAACACTCTGGATAGGCGAAATGTCAATGCCATTCAATTTTTGGTCGCTCGTGCGGTCAAAGGTATCAATAAATCCAGTGTTGCTGTTTTGGACAACCAAGGAAATTTGCTTTCAGATGAGGGCGAAGTGGAGGGAGCGGCCGGTGTGGTCGGTCAAATGATGAAGGCCTATCAGGCCCAGGAACGTCGCCTCGAAGAAAAAATTGAGACGATGCTCGCACGGATAGTAGGCAAGAACAATGTGGTGGCTCGAGTCTCAGTCAATTTAAATACTAAATCTTCCACTCTCTTGGATGAAAAATTTGACCCCGAGGGTCAGGTTCCGCGCACGCAAACATCCGACAAAGATACTGCCACAACGGTCGAGACCAAACCACAAAACCGGGGTGCGGGTATGGGGGCAAATGTTCCCAATGTCAGCCAGGATGCTACCGAGCAAGAACCATTAATGGCACAGAGCGATGAAAAGCGTGAAAGTAAAACCACCGATTTTGAAATCAGCCGTACTCTAAGAGAAGAAGTACAAGAGCCAGGCTCTATCGTAGGCCGGAGTGCAGCCGTGCTAATTGCCAAAGGTGAATCGCCCCGGACCGCCCAGGAAATAGATGGGATTCGTGATGCTGTGGTCAATGCCATTGGTGCCCGTTTTGACCAACTTGATCTCAATACGCATGTTACTGTGCATGAGGTGGAGTTTTTGCCTGCCTTTGTGGGCCCTGCCGGGGAGACGCTCAACCAATTTCAGCAAATTCTTGATACCTATGGCCCACACTTAAAAAATATTCTCGGTGTGGTTCTCGCCCTTGCTATCTTTGTAGTCTTTTTGAGAATGCTTAAGAAGTTTAAGCCCAGTGATGCTGAAGTGCAGGTGCTAAATGAGGATGACCAGCAGTTGCTTTCCGGGACCAGAAGTTTGGGCAGTGGGTTAACCCCGGAGCTCCTCAATGATTTGATCCAGGAAAAACCGGACAATGTAGGCACTGCTTTGAAGCGTTATTTAGAGACCGGGACGACCCGATAGTTCGTTCTTCCGATTGATCAATTTTTCATGGACGAGGTACTAGAAGAAGAAGATAGCGCAGAAGATCGCTATGCCCGTTTGTCGAGGCACGAAAAATTGGCCTTGTTAATGATTGCACTCGGGCCTGATGCTTCCTCCACTTTGCTGAAAAGATTCGAACAAAAAGATGCAGACAATATTTGCAAAAAAATTGCAGACTTTCCCTTGGTCAACCAAGAGATGAAGGACTGCGTTTTGGACGAATTTTCGGAAATTATTGAGTCGAGCGTAAATTCTAACTTGGGTGGTTTATCTTTTGCGCGCAAGACCTTGGAGTTGGCTCACGGGGATTTTAAAGCCAACAATATTTTAAATCGTATATCGCCCGTTCGTGATACCCTTGAGTTCATGGAAGACATCAAGGAGATGGATCCTGGACAGATTTACAATGTCTTACGATTTGAACAACCCCAGACAATTGCCTTTATTTTATCCAACTTAGAGGCAGACAAAGGATCCGAAGTGTTGCAAATGATGCCTCCCAATGTGCAGGAACAGGTGGTCGAGCGGGTGGGTGCTATGGAAACCACCCCCCTTGCTCAGGTAGAATTGGTCGCGAATACACTGGGGGCCAGAATTGGACAAAAAGGACAGTCTCCCCGGGTTGTTTCAGGGGGTGTGAAAGCGGCCGCAGATTTGTTGAACTGGTTTGACAAAGAGCAAAGCAAGGAACTCCTGAAAAGCATTGAGAAAAGAAATCCCAAGTTGGGCGGATCCATCCGTCAGAGAATGTTCCGTTTCGAAGATATTGTTCGTCTTAGTCCTGGCGATATATCCAAGATTACCAAAGAAGTTGATCAAGACGACTTGGTGATTGCCATGAAAAACGCTTCTCCGGAACTTAAAAAAGCAATTTATTCGACGATGTCAAAACGGGCGGTTGAAGCGCTTGAAGAGCAATTAGGGTTTCTGGGACCGAAGCGACTCTCTGAGATCGAGTCTGCCCAAGATCGGGTTATTCAAATTGTTCGTGAGCTTGAAGAGGATGAAGAAATCATTCTTGATACCGGAGGAAGCGACATTGTCGTTCAATAGGAAAATAACATTCCTGGTGCCGCCCACCGGTTTCAGTGTACGATCTGTCTCCAGTCCACCTGTTTCCCTGGAGGAGCATGAAGCAAAATCTCAAATAAGCTTTGATGCTGGAAAGCAGGAAGCAACTCAGTTCTACTTGGGAGAAATAAATCAGTTACAAGATCAGTTCGCGGCAAAACAGAACGAACTCCTCGATCAAATAAACCAACGGGCTGAACAGGTGATTGCTATGTTAAATGCCAATTTACCGACTTTGGTCATGGAAATCGTGCAAAAGATCCTTCCCCGTGTCGAGCTAAGTGGAATGGATATCGAAGGAATTGTTCGTTCCTTAATCAAGGAATTCTCAGACGAGGAAGAAAGACTTGAGGTGTATCTGTGCCCACAAGACCTAAAACTTTTAAAAGCTCTTGGTAAGGGATCGAAACCAGCAGATGGCGAAGAAGCGATCAAGAGTGAAAACGAGGACGGTTTTGCCAGTGCAATTGCAGGAATTTTCGATAACTTGGACGGAGAAGATTCAGTCTTGCCCGACTTGCCCAGGGTTCAATTTCATGAAGATACCTCTTTGGTCTCTGGCGATTGCCAAATCAAAAGTAAGTTTGGACTCTTGGACGGCAGGATTGCTACAAAAATCAGAAAAGTAACCGAGGAGCTGACGGAAAATGGTTAATTCCTTGGCAGACAGATTTTCCTTGCTTCAGAATGGAATCCGGGGTGTCAGGACATTTGATAAAGTGGGTGTAGTACGTAGGGTTGTTGGATTGGTAATCGAATCAGAAGGTCCGGAGGCGTCTATTGGGCAAGTGTGTTCGATTCATTCAGAGAGAAACTCGGAAAAAATAGAAGCACAGGTAATTGGCTTTAGGGAAAATACGGTCTTACTCATGGCCCTAAGTAGCGTTCACCTTATTCATCCTGGCTGCAAAGTAATATCAAAAAGAAATTCGAATGAAGTACCTTATGGCACTGCTCTGCTGGGTAGAATAATTGACGGAATGGGGAGGCCGGTCGACGACAAAGGACCGCTTGGTGCCCCAGTAAGAGATGGATTTTTTGCTGAACCGCCCAATCCTTTATCCCGTACGCGAATCAAGACTCCGTTTACCACGGGTATCAAATCAATTGACAGTTTTGTGCCTATGGGCACAGGCCAGAGAATGGGAATTTTTGCTGGAAGTGGAGTGGGTAAATCCATTTTACTTGGTATGATCGCTCGTGGTTCTGAGGCGGATGTCAATGTCATTTCGCTTGTTGGTGAACGGGGCAGGGAACTCCGTGAGTTCGTAGAGGGTGATCTAGGTGAAGAAGGTATGAAAAAATCCGTCGTGGTTGTTTCAACCTCTGATCAGCCCGCTCCGATGAGAATACGTGCATCCATTTTAGCTACTGCCATTGCGGAAGGATTTAGAAATGAAGGTCAGAAAGTTTTGTTGCTCATGGATTCACTCACCCGATTTGCCATGGCACAAAGAGAGATTGGTTTAGCTTCAGGGGAACCTCCCGCTTCCCGGGGCTATGTTCCATCCGTTTTCTCACTTTTACCGAAACTGCTCGAAAGAACCGGAACGAGCGAACTGGGTGCGATCACGGCAATCTACACGGTTTTGGTGGAGGGAGATGACATGAATGAACCAGTTGCCGATGCGGTTCGAGGTTTTTTAGATGGTCACATTGTGCTGTCGAGAAAGCTTGCCAATGCCAATCATTTTCCTGCAATCGATGTTCTCAGCAGCGTTAGCCGATTGGATCGTTCCGTTTGCAGTGAAGATGAAATTGATTTAATTTCAGAAGCAAGGGATTTACTTTCCCTGTACCATCAAAACGAAGACATGATCAATGTGGGTGCTTATGTCAAAAACAGTAATCCCAAAATCGACCGAGCGATTGAAAAATTTTCCGAAATCCAGAGCTTTCTGCGCCAAAAGTTTGATACATTGTCAGACCGGGAAGTCGCTTTCACTCAACTTACTTCTGTCCTTAAATGAGAACATTTACCTTCAAATTAAAAGCACTTTTAAGGCTTAAAGAGACAAAGAGAGAACAGGCTCTGATCAAATTTGCCCATTCCATTAAAGAAGTGCAAAGATTAGAGGAAAATTTGTTATCTGCACAAAATCAGGTCGATTCAGTTTTGTGCATTTTACATGATCGTCAGCAGGGTGCTTTTAGAAGTGATCAGATAGAAGCCCTACAATCGAGCTTGGATCTCGAACGCGAAAACCTTTCCCGCATTCAACATCTCTTAAGTGAGGCTAAGGAAATACAAAATTCCCGACGAAAAATTTTCATGGATCATGATTCTCAGTACAAAGCGGTTGATCGTTTGCAGGAAAAACAAAAAGAAGAACACTATATTAAAGAAAATAAAAAAGAACAACTGGAACTCGAAGATGTGGTTGGTTCGAGATTCTTGTTTCAAAGAATAAATGGACAGGTCTAAGTTATGAAATTTTCAGCATCAGTTATCGTTTTATTGGCAGTTTTGTTGTCCGTAGGCAGTGCCGGGTTAATGCTCTTTTTAAATTATGATGATCTGTTTAAACCCACCCCTGTGGTCAAAGCAGAGTTTACCAGTGTGGAATTTGATGCGGATGATACGAGTTATTCTCCAGCCGAGACTCATTCGATGAACCAGTTATCCAATGAACTTTCTTTGTTAAAGGATAAATTGTTGGAAAGAGAAAAAGATTTAGATGCCAGAGAATCAGCCTTATCGATGGATTTGGAATCACTCGAGAAACAGAAAAGAGAACTTAACCGTATTCAGGATGATCTGTCTGCTAAACTTGCTGAATTTGAATCACGAAAGGGCAAAGATTTAAGTGAAGAAAAGCTCAAAGAATATAAAGACACCGCTAAGCGTTGGGTGGAAATGGGGCCGGAAGTCGCTAGTGTAGAAATTCAGAATTGGCGTCAGAAGAGAAGGTTTGAAGAGGCGCTTAGTATTTTTGAAACACTCAAAGCCGAGGACAAAGCACCCATCATTGCTTTTATGCTCAACAGTGACCAAGATGATTTGATTGAATTAGCGGATGCACTTGCCATGAGGGATCGTGGATTATTGCCTAGTGTGAGCATGGAATAAAATTTCTCAGGTGAGCGAACTTTCTTTCCATCCATCCTGGCAAGGTTCTACGAACCATCAGTCCATTGGTTCAGGAGGTTCATTTTGGTTGCCGCCGAAAATGCAATTGGAAAGTTTTGCCAACAAACCTAAGGATTTTTCCAACTCATTAGCTGGTTCTAAAAATGAAAATTCCTCCTCTATGAGTAAGTCTGCCGGTTTGGCAAAAAATTCCCCCTTTCGATTTTTTGCTGAGCCAAGAGCCATCTCAAATCATGCAAGCGAGGACCGAAATCAAGCACAGACAAGGAATCCCAATGCTTTTACCATTTCCTCAAGCTCCAAGCAGGCTTTAGGGGTTTCCTCTTTGCAATCCCAGGCAGAATTAATTGCCCGCCCTAATAATTTGCCAGGAGTTCTACCTAACCCGATCGGAGGCCAAACGAGTTCTTTTGTTCCTTCTCAGGGCTGGATCGGTTCACCACCCAATCGTGCTGCAGAATTTAGAGAAAATAGAAAAGACTTGGATCGGGAAGAAAGCGATCTTTCTAATGGCACAGGAAATGCTCTTCGTTCTTTTTATAAGGATGAATCAGCATACTTTCAAATGGTGTCCGACACTGCCAATGATCTTTTGTGGAAGCATAAGCAACCACTTTCCGAAGAGCAATTGGTCGAGGAAATTAAAGGATTTTTGTCTGATGCTCCCTTCCCCTGTTCACACCAAAATGGGGTCTTGCGTTTTGCCCTTTCACTCCAAAATGGGTCTTCGGTATCTGTGAGGATTGAGCAAATGAAGGAACACCTACAAGTTTGTTTTATTTCCGAGGATAAGCAAGTCCTTCAATCCTTATCGAAAAGTTTCAATTCCTCCATGGTCGAATCGCACCAAGGTCAACAACCCTTAGAAGTACATTTCTTCCGATCTTATCAACATATGGATAATGTACTAACTTCAACCCCACATTCCTCTGATGATTGAAGCACTCAGTAACTCTACCTTAATGGGGAATTCTCCTTCCCTCACGGCCAAAGAAGCAGCAGAAAATAACAGCCAATTGAAAATGGAAGATTTCTTGCAGTTGTTGACTAGTCAGATAACAAACCAAGACCCACTCGAGCCGATGAAGGATACTGAATTTATTTCTCAAATGGCCAATATAGCCTCGCTTGAGCAGATGCAGCAATTCACCCAAGGTTTTTCCAAGTTTGCGAATTCTCATGGCGAAATGCTCGCCCAATCTTACCTGGGTAACCATGTTTCCATAACATCTAATAACCGAGAGATTTCAGGAGTTGTGGAAGCAGTCGATAAATTGGATGATGGATCCATTCAGATAGTGGTTGATGGTCAGTCTTACGATCCCGCGGATGTCCGTAGGGTTGAGTTGCTCAAATCCAACCAAAAGTAGTGCCAAATGATACCATCCTTACAAAATGGAGTTTCTGCGCTAAAAAGCCTTTCGGAGGGCTTGCAAGTGCTCAGTAACAACATTGCCAATGTCAATTCCCTTGGATACAAGTCAGCCCGGGCTAATTATTCTGACAATTCCTACATCTATCAAAACAACCCTGGTTTTGCTCTCGATGGAGAGCCTAAAAATGATACCCGTAATTACGGATCAGGGGTGCATGTCGGTTCCCTTTCATCCAATTTCAACCAAGGGGTTATCGAAAACACCGGTTTAGACTTGGACTTCGCCATTGAGGGAGAGGCACTCCCGAATGGAGGCGGTTTTTTTGAAGTGATCGATCCAAGCACGGGTGAAATATTCTACACCCGAGCGGGTGCTTTTGAATCGACCAACCAAGGATTGGTGGTCACTCGGGACCAGTACCGATATCAACTCAATAATGTAAACGGAGAGGCACTTGCCATCGGGCTTGAAGATGGTGAAGATCTATTGGCACGTAGAGTGGACGCCAATGGCATGGTTAGCCTAATTGTGAGCAAAGATGGTCAGGACTCGATCCGGAATTCCGGCCAAATTAAGCTGGCTAATTTTAGTGCCCCTCAATACCTCCGGCGCATGGGGAATGGCTTTTATTCTAACGGGAGTGCAGGTGAAAATTTAGCTGGTTTGGTCGACAACGCGATTCCTGCCTCTGGATCCAATGGCAAAATCAAACAATACGCCCTTGAACTTTCTAATGTGGACTTAACAAATGAATTTGCCATGATGATCAGTCATCAACGATCTTTTCAGGCAGGTTCCCGAATAGTTACTACCTCTGATTCTATTCTGAACGAAGCCATAAACCTTAAGCGCTAACCCTAAATTATTTCTCCGAATGAGTGCAGATCAATTAGATGAATTACCCGCGAGTGAAGGAAGCAAGAAATCAGGTGGTGGAAATTTAGTCCCTGTCCTTATTGCGATTGTCCTTGCTCCGGCACTTACCGTGGCCGCAATGACATTTGTGATCAAAATGAACAAGCCTGAACAGGTGATTAAGGATCAAATTATTGAAGGTGGGCAGCCTTTGGATATGGAACCTTCAGGAGAAGAGAAATTTTACGAGATCAAGCAACTCATCACTAATTTGGGTGGACCGATTAAGTCGCGATATATCAATTTGGAACTGCGGCTGGAAGGAATTGCGGGTGACTTTGAAAAAGTCTTGGAAATGAATGAGCATCGCATTCGAGACAAAGCCCTTTCCATCATGGGGGGGTACACTTATGAAGATGCCCAGCTTGATGGTTTTCAAGAACGAGTAAGAATTGATCTCAAAAAAGCATTTTCACTGGTTTTACGGAAGTATCGTGATGGGGAAAGTGATTTGATACGCCAGATATACTTCACGCAATTTGTTGTTCAATAACAAGAGAATCCACATCCATGGCTGATACTGATAATTTTGAGGATGAAAGCTTCGACCTTGATGAACTAAAGGAGGGTTCTTCGGGAGGAGATCTTGTCTTTTTGCACGACGGTACAAAATTACAGGGTTCTGCTAATCTCAAAATTAAAAAATACGATTTTACCAACCCCATCGTTTTGTCAGAATCAGACCTTGCGTTATTGAAAACGAAATCCGAGCAGTTCGTGTATTACTTGGCGGGTCACTTATCCATGTTTTTACGTACTGAGTTTAACCTCGAGTTAGAGGATTTAAACGCCGATCTTTACAAAAGTTTTATTTCCTCAATTAATTCGCCGTCCTGTGTTACCCTTTTTAAACTGCAGGAATTGAATGGCGTTGGTTTGCTCGATGTTAATTCCCATTTGTCCGCCACAGTTGTTGACCGCATTTTGGGAGGGCGTGGCTCTACCAACCCAGAGGAAAGAGGGTTGACCGATATCGAAAAAGCCCTCGTTGAAGATTTTAACCTTATCATTTTGGAGGAGTGGTGCAAACAGTGGAGTTCGATCAAAAAGCTCAATCCTGTTGTGATCGGTACCGAAACGACTGGTAAGTTTCTGCAGACATCTCCTCCCCACGCGATGATGCTAATTTTAAACATGGAAGCTTCCTTTGGGGATGTCTCCGGACCCTTGCGTGTAGCAGTTCCTTATTACACCATGGAACCGGTTTTGAGTGGAATCCTATCGCAATCGAATATCCCGAGTAAATCCAAGACTTCCATCTCCCCAAAATGGCATGAGATTTACGATGAAATTCCTGTCGATATTTCAGTGGAATGGGATGCCTTCCAGCTTTCCGTTCGTGATCTTCTAAACTTAGAAGTAAACGATATCATTGAAATGAATCCTGAAATTGTATCGCAGACAAAAGTCAGGATTGAAGATCGTACATGTTTTGTCGGTGAAATCGGGTTAGAAGGTGATCAAGTAGCTTATCAAGTAAACGAATGTAAGACAGAAGGACTCAACCTTATAGGAAAATCTCATGGATAGTAAAAAAATGGATATCGTTATGGATGTGAAAGTCCAAGTCACGGTTCAGTTGGGTACGGCTCAACTTCCAATGAAAGAAATTGTGGAATTAAGCCCAGGTTCTCAAATTCAATTAAAGCAGAACGCCAAAGACCCGGTGAGCCTATTGGTAAACGGCAAACTCATCGCCCTTGGTGAGGTTGTGGTGATTGATGACAGGTTTGGTCTAAAGATCACTGAAATTGTAGATTCAATATCCTAATTTCTTGGATTTTTAGATTTTCCTCGCTGTGGCTTAATCTACTTCCTTAATCCGGCAAAATGGTATCATGGATCAACTCGAGGAATTGAGTCAAATTTTTCGAGTGTTGGGCTTTTTGGGTGTATTTGCCTGCTTGGCTTTCTTTCTCACCAAATTTCTCAACCAAAGGGATTTGGCTAAAAAAACAGCCAAAGGAAAAGGTGGAATTGTTTTGTGCGATACCCGATCACTCGGAAATAAGCAATTTCTCGTAGTTGCAGAGTATGAAAAGGAGAAATTTCTGTTAGGTATAAGTTCAGGCAGTATAGAACTGCTGGCCAAGCTTAATCAATCGCCCATGCCCGTCAATTTACCTGTCCAGGAAACGGTTTCCTAATTGCAAATGTTCAAACTTTTAGAAACTGGAAGAAGCCATCGGGTGTGCTGGCTGGTTTTTTGTTTTTCTTTCTTATTTTTCTGTAGTGTAGGAGATGCTCAAACGGTTGGAACAGGATCGCCTGGGCTAAGAATAGATGTAAGCGGAGCGAACGAAGAGGGAGATTTAGGGCTGGCCATACAATTGGTCATCGCGATGACAATCTTAACCCTTGGGCCCTCTGTAATTATGATGATGACTTGCTTTACCCGCATCATCATTGTGCTCGGGTTTGTCCGAAATGCGATCGGAGTAAATGCGGCCCCATCCAGTCAGATTATTATTGGCCTAGGATTATTTTTAACTTTTTTCATTATGGGACCGGTTTGGAACAAAATCTATGATGATGCGGTTACACCATATATGGAAACAGCGATGAAATCTTCGGAGGCTTTAGAAGTTGCGACTGCCTACATGAAAGATTTTATGATGAACCAAACTAGGCAAGAAGACGCTCAGTTCTTCTTGGAGATATCCAGGCAGGGAGCGATGACTCGGGATGAATTACCGCTGAGCATAGTTGTGCCTTCTTTTATCCTGAGCGAGCTAAGAACTGCTTTTCAGATGGGATTTTTAATTTTTATCCCATTCATCGTGGTCGATTTTATTGTGGCTTCCACGCTTATGTCCATGGGGATGATGATGATGCCTCCGGTGGTCATTTCGATGCCATTTAAACTTCTGCTTTTTGTCTTGGTTGATGGTTGGTATTTAATTGTCCAGTCGCTGGTTGAAAGTTTTAATGTCTCCTAACGAAAGATAAGTCCTATGACCATGGAGTTGGCCGTCGACCTGATGAGAAACTTGCTACAAACAGGATTGATTATCGCGATTCCCATTTTAGGTACTGCAACCGTTGTCGGTCTGCTAGTTAGTTTTATTCAGTCCATTACGAGCTTGCAGGAGCAAACCCTGACCTTTGTTCCCAAATTAATCTGTGTTTCTTTGGCCATCGTGTTGGCATCGAATTTTATTCTTAAAACGATGACCGACTTTTGCATTTCGATGTTCAACCTGATTCCCACAATGGCTCAGTGACCATTGAGGCTGAACAAATTGTTGTTTGGGTCTTGGTTTTGCTCAGGACCGGGGCCTTTTTTATTGGGATTCCTCTTTTTGCAGGTAGGCTCATACCGGTCAGAATCCGAATGGCGTTTGGTCTTATTTTGTCGCTATTGATAAGCCCTTTTGTGCCAGCGGACTTGGCCATTTCTTCCCATTATGTTGGAGCCATCCTGTTGTCGATGAATGAAATTTGCATCGGCTTGCTTCTGGCAATGATGGTACGCATGGTATTTTTTGCTGTGGAATTGGCAGGCTTTTTAATTTCTTACGAAATCGGGTTGATGGCCAGTAACAGCATCAATCCTCTTCTTGGATCTACCGATGCTACGCTGAGCAGTTTGTTTTATTACTTTAGTTTACTTATCTTTTTTATTGTCGGTATCCATCAGGAAGTGATCAAGGCGTTCACTTTGAGTTTTGAGATTCTGCCAATCGGAAGTTTTTTTCTGCAGGCTAATCCGATGGTTGAATATGTCAGAGAGGTTTCCAATGTATTTGTGTTGGGTGTATTAATGGCTGCTCCTTTTGTGGCACTCAATTTTATTGTCAATGTTTCCTTTGCCGTACTCGGTAAAGCCGTACCGAAAATGAATGTTTTTATTACCAGTTTTGCAGTTCGTATATTGGCCGGGCTGGTTTTATTGGTTTCATCGATTTTGTTATTTTCATCCTATGTGATTGAGCACAGTAGGAGATCGGTTCAGGTAATGCTCGATATTATTCAATCCGGATAGAATCTTCCTCCTGGTTATGTCTGATGTAGATAAGAGTTCAAAAACGGAGCCTCCTACAGAAAAGAAATTATCGGAAGCCAGATCAAGAGGGCAATTTGCGAAAGCGCCCGAAATCGGAATGACGGCGACTCTGCTTGCAGGCTTACTGGTCCTCTTTTTTTGGGCTCCCGGCAAAGCAGGTGAACTGATGCTTTTTACCAAATCTGTCTTTGAGAATTTGGATAGTATTCAGGCAACGCAGGAGGGAATGGCCAGCACCTTTGGCGATTCGTATTTGGCAATGGGATTGATTGTGTTGCCTATGTTGATGGGATGTTTTCTCGCATCCTTATTGGCCGAAGGTCTTCAGACTGGCTTTAGTTTTACTCCCAAGGCCATTGAGCCACAGTTCAGTAAAATGAATCCGATCAAAGGGATACAAAGAATTTGGGGTTTAAAAGGGCTTAAGGCATTCTTCGTCGATTTTTTAAAGTTTTTATTCATTGGTACGGTGGTGTGGTTGACCATCCTGATTTTTCTAAAAGACCCAATTTTTTATGCCCCAATCCCCATTCAACATATACCTGATTTCATTTACGAACTTTTGATCGTAATGTTTGCCCTTCTTGTACTAATGCTAATGGTCGTGGCGATCATCAATTTCATCATTAAAAAGAAAGAGCACACCGATGAAATGAAAATGACCAAACAGGAGGTAAAGGAAGAGCGCAAAAGTAAGGAAGTTTCTGAAGAAGTAAAATCGGCTCAAAGAAGAAAGGCCATGGAGATGGCTATGGGACAAAATCTGCAAGATGTATCGACCGCAGATGTCGTGGTAACCAATCCTACTCACTACGCCGTGGCACTAAAATATGAAAAAGGCACGGATAATGCTCCAGTTGTGGTTGCGAAAGGTCATGACATGCTTGCACGGAGAATAAAATTGATAGCAAAAGAATTTGAGGTCCCCATGGTTGAGGATAAGCCTGTGGCACAAATGCTTTATGCTCTGGGAGTTGTGGGACAGCCTATTCCTTTCCAGCTCTATCAGGTTATTGCCAAGATACTTGCTGATGTTTACAAAAAACACTCGTACTATTTCCATCGATTGAAAGCGAGAAGGCTACTATCACGTAGCCGATCTTCCGTACAGCTTGCCTAATGGAATTATTGCAAAAATTTCATCCCTTTTTTTCCCGCTTCAAAGGGAACTCTGATTTGGGGTTCATTTTTGGTCTATTTGCCGCTGTTTTTTTGTTGGTTATTCCCATTCACAAAGATCTGCTTAGCGTACTGCTCGTTTTCAGTATCGCCATTTCCCTGCTCATTCTTCTCACCGTGGTCTATGTCAAAGAGCCACCTGAATTTTCAGTTTTTCCCACAATTCTATTGGCGGTTACTCTTTACCGGTTGGGGCTCAATGTTGCTTCCACCCGACTCATTCTGTTGGATGGGGATGCGGGGTCAGTTATCCAGTCTTTTGGCACCTTTGTGGTGGGGGGCAATTATGTGGTCGGTGCAGTCATTTTCTTTATTCTTGTCATTATTAATTTCGTAGTGATTACCAAGGGTGCCGGTCGAATTGCGGAAGTGACTGCCCGGTTTACTCTGGATGCAATGCCGGGTAAGCAAATGTCTATTGATGCAGAGATGAATGCGGGCATTATCACGGAGGCTCAAGCCCTGTCAAAACGGGCCAAGATTCAAAAAGATGCCGATTTTTACGGAGCGATGGATGGTGCCAGTAAATTTGTCCGAGGGGATGCTATTGCCGGCATATTCATTACTGTAGTCAATGTGATTGGAGGCATCTTGATCGGTTATTTTCAAAGGGAAATGGCGATTGCAGAGGCCCTTCAGTCCTACACTATACTATCGATAGGGGATGGTTTGGTTTCTCAGATTCCTGCCATTATTATCTCAATTGCTGCTGGTATTTTAGTTACCCGTTCTTCCGACGAAGCCAACTTGGGAGAATTCGTGGGTAAGCAGTTGACCATATACCCCCGTGCCATTGCTATCTCTGGGTTTTTGCTCCTTCTTTTCTCTGTTTTCCTTTCGGAAACATTTTGGCCCTTTTTCCTTTTGTCGGTAGCATGTTTTGGTATTGCTTATTATCTCTCCCAGCGAGCCCAGACCGCTTCCACTGTGGAGGAACTTGACCCTGCTCTATCGCATGTTGCTACCGGAAGTGGAGGACAACAACATTCCACTGGCGGCAAATCCCCTGATTCTGCACCTGCATCGCCCGAAGGTATACCGAGTAGCAGTGCAAGCATGGAGAAAGCTATCGAACAAGAAGTCTTCGCCTTGGAAATGGGGTATGGCTTATTAATTTTGGCCGATAAGGGCAAGGGAGGGGATCTACTTGAGCGGATTACAGGAGCCCGAACTAATTTTGCCAAGGAAATGGGAATGCTTTTACCCACAATTGGGGTCAGAGATAATATCGAACTCGAACCCAATGAATACCGTTTTCTGCTTCGCGGAAAAGAAATCGCCCGATCCTCGGTTATGCCCGATCGTTTTTTAGCAATGAATATGGGTGGGGGTAATGATGATAAGCTGGATGGTGTCTCAACCATTGAGCCGGTCTTTGGCATTAAGGCAAAATGGGTTAGCGAAAAAGACAAGAGGAAAGCGGAAGTTGAAGGATTCACTGTGGTCGATCCTTCCTCTGTCTTGGTCACCCATCTTTCCGACATTCTTAAGAAGTCGGCTTATTTGATTCTTGAAAGAGAAGGGACTCAAAATTTACTTGACCTGATTAAAGACAAAAACCCAACCTTGGTCAGTGAATTGCTGCCTGATTTAGTCAGCGTTGGTATCATCCAGCGCACCTTGCAGAATCTCTTAAGAGAAAGAATTCCGATCAAGAATTTAACTCTTATTTTGGAAACAATTGCCGATATGGCACCCATTACCAAAAATCCGGATGATCTCTCTGAGCAGTCGAGAAAGCGTCTTGGCATGTATTTTGTTAAGGAATACGAAACTGAGCCCTCCAAGTTGGTGTCCATGACCTTGGACCCAAAACTAGAACAAATTCTAGTTCAGCGGGTCAAAAAGAGTCAATTTGATGTTGGTTTAGCAATGGATCCGGATCTGACTCAGGGATTAATTGCTGAGATTGTTCCAAAAATTGATGAAATGACAGATCAAGGCTTAACTCCCTGCTTGGTAACAACTGCAGATCTTAGGCTCGCATTGAGAAGATTTTTAGAACCCAGTTATCCGCAACTCGCGATTTTTGCCTACCAGGAAATTCCCGCTGAAACCATGGTTGAGCCTTTCGCATCCATCACCCTTCCACAATTTTCAATCCCTGAGAATTTCTCTGCTATGTCCGATCAGGGAACTGAGCATGATAAAGGTTTAGTGACCAATGAACCTCAACTGGTGAGCTAGTATGATTGCAGAGGATAAAGACTTAACTGGGGAGATGAAACCGAAGAGATTTCGCTTGGTGGTTCGCTCTGCCGAAGAGGCCGTTCGCATGATCAGGGATAAACTTGGAGACAATGCCCGGGTTGTGTCTGTTCGTCAAACCGGTGGGGAGGGCTTAAAGCGTTTTATCTCCTCTCCCAAACTTGAGGTAATCGCCGAAGTTCCCCATCCGGAAGAGCCTTCCGATGCCCAAGATTTTGAAGCTAATCTCCCGGCTGACTCATCCGAAAATGAGGGGGTGGCTATTGAGGCGAAAACCCCAATGTCCAACCAGTTGGACCCAGCTACAGAACGGGAGGAATCTTCGCCCACCATAGAGGCAAACCTGGAGCAAGTTGACGCATTAAAAATCCTTACCAAGGCTGGTTTTGACGAGACTCTCATATCGCAAATGAAATCCTGGCCCGAAGTGGGAAAATTAGATGACTTATCTTTGGCGGATGTGCTCAGGAAAGTGACACTGTGTCTATCCGACCGCTTCCAATCCACACCTTCCATGGCCTTGAGTAGTAAAATTGCTTTGCTTGGATCTCCCGGTGCGGGGAAAACAACCATGCTTTGCAAGCTTCTTGCCCATGAAGTTTTCATCAAAAAGAGAGTACCGATGGTTCTAAAGTTAGAAAATGGGGTACCTAATCCCGATGATTCGCTTAGAATTTTTTGTGAAGTGATCGGAGTAACTCTTTATCGGGAGGCTACAAAAATACCACCTGCCTCACTCGAGTCCCCACTCTTTATTGATATTCCTGGTATATCGATAAACAATGTCAGCGAGTGGTCATCCATCAGCTCTTCGTTACAAGATCTTGGAGTTAATTCCCGTATTTTAGTGGTCAATGGGGCTTATGACGGGAGTGTTCTAACCAAGTGTATCCGCATAGGGAGCAACCTTGGTGCCACCCACTTGGCAATCACCCATTTTGATGAATTATCCAATGCATCAAAATTATGGCCATTCATTTTAGATTCTGGGCTTACTCCCTATTGTATTTCAACTGGCCAGAATGTAACCGGGGATTTTTCTTCTAATGTTTTGAATCAAATGATTGCGAAGTCCTTTCCAGAAAATTTGTATTCCCAAACCTTTTCTTCCTACCAAAGAGCCTAAGTCATGAATGATGATGCAAAATTTTTCTTTTTTCTTAGTGGTTTCTTCGGTTTTGTCTTTTTTTATTTCTTCTCACTTTTTCTCAATCGTGACCCAATCCTCAGTCTCGTCTATGGATCTACAGGCTCGTTGTTCTTTGCTTTACTGGGAAGATCCCTCCTGATCTCCGCCCTCCGAAAAGTTCAAACCTCACGAGCGAGTCTTGAGAATGCAAGCAGTGATGGAGTGGAACCTACCAACACCGACAATTCAAGTGGCAAAGAAAAAAATCATGATGTGCTCAAGAGTTCTTTAAAAGCTAATCAGGAGGCTGCTTCTGCCAAATCTCCAGATCTCCGGTCCCTTTCGACCAAGAAATGAGTAATCTTGCCTCCAATCTTTGTCCTTCCGAGGATCGTGCGAAAAGGTTTCAGCAGGCAGCGGAAAATTATCGGCATGCCATGTCTAATGATAGGGAGCGTGACCAATGGATCGAAAATTATCTTCCTTTGGTCAAATCAATCGTCAACCGCTTGCGCTATCATTTTCCGGAAAATTATGAGACTGAAGATATGTATGGAATTGGTGTGCGCTCCTTAATACTTGCGGTCAACCGATTTGATCCCTCGAAGGGAAAATCATTTGGAAATTATGCGGCCCTACGCATTAAGGGGGGACTATTGGATGAGCTGAGGAAAATTGATCATTTACCTAGGGCCAACCGGGCTAAGGCGAAATCTCTTCAATCCACGATTTTGGAATTGGAACAGCTTTTGAACAGACCGCCAACCCCGGAAGAAATTTGCAAAGAATTGAAACTTTCCTCGGCTGAATACCAAAAACTTCTCAAGGAAACGCAGCCCATCGTCTTCGTACCTTTGGAATCGAAGTCTCCTTATTCGGATTCCGAAGATTATTCCACTTCGTTAAGTGATACCCTTCACGATCCGACAGAATCTTCTGCTTTTGATCAGGTGGAACGAAAAGAAAAAATCACGATGTTGAGGGAGAGGATCAAAGAATTACCGGAGCAAAGCCAAAAAATTCTCATGCTTTACTATATCGAGGAATTGAGGTTGTCTGAAATTGCTCATGTCTTTAACTTGTCGGAAGGTCGAATTAGCCAGATATTATCACATTCAATTATTTCTCTACGAGCCAAGTTCCAAACATCCGAGTAACAACTATATAATAATATGCTCTTAACAATCGGAATCATTATTGTTTTTGTTTCCTGCATCGGTGGGTTTGCTGTTGCTGGAGGTAACCCTGTCAGCCTCATTCACGCCGGTGAAATTATGATTATTTGTGGGATCGGTTTGGGCATCCTGGTCGTTTCCAGTCCCAAGAGCGTCTTGATGAGTCTGAAAAATGATATTTTGAAGGCGTTTAAAGGGGGCATTAGTGATCAGGGGAAATTCATTGATCTACTAGTTTTATTATATGAATTATTTATGCTGGGCATAAGAAAAGGGACACCGGCCTTGGATGAACATGTGAGCGACCCTAACAACAGTTCAATCTTTACCAAGTACCCATCTTTTCTTAACGACCCGGGGTTGGTCGAATTTTTATGTAATTCCCTTCGTCCCATCGTGGATGGTCGCTGTAAGCCTGGTGAGATTGGAGGAATTCTAAAGTCTGAGTTAAGTAGTCGTGCATCGGAAGCCAGTAGATCAGTCAAGGCAATTGAGATGATCTCTGACGCTCTTCCAGGAGTGGGAATTGTTGCGGCCGTTTTGGGCATCATCAATACGATGTCCAATCTTGAAGATCCTGAATCGGTCGGATACAAGGTTGCAGCTGCACTCAGTGGTACTTTCCTCGGAATCTTCCTCGCCTATGGGGTTGGAGTGCCCCTGGGTCGTTTGGTATCATTGAACCAGGGGCAGGAGATGCTGTACTACCAAATTGTGGAAAGGACTGTATCGGGATTTGCCACCGGACTCTCTCCAATTATGGCCGTAGAAATTGGGCGTCGGTCATTGGATAAACAAATCCAGCCGACCGCTGATGAATTGGAAGAAAAATGCAAAGATGCCGCTAAGGGCGGATGAGGTCTAGTTTTTTCTCAGAGTAAGCATGTTTACACTACCTGCAAAGAGGCCCCGCAGATACTCCTTTGGTCATGGGGGTGCCTGGAAAGTTGCCTATGCCGATTTTGTGACCGGAATGATGTCTCTCTTTCTTGTTCTATGGATTTTATCTCAGGATGAGGAAGTGATTATTGCCACAACTCGATTCTTTCGTGATCCTTACAAGGCGGGTGTGCCCAAATCGACCCCGGTGGAACAAAAAGATGCCCGTCCTGGTAGTATGGTCGATCAAATCGTGGGCCGGTCGGATACTACCATGAGAAATACCGATGATACTACTTCCATTGATATAGATGTGCTTCATCGAATTGCTCAGGATTGGTATCAACGGTTAAAGCTTCATGAAATTGATGATTCTACGATCCAATTGGAAGTTACTTCTGATGGCTTAAAAGTGACTTTATACCATGGGGACGATAAGCCTATTTTTGAGTCCACCTCATCCAAACTTTCCGAACATGGCCGAAAGGTTATGCAAAGAATGTCCTGGCTCTTGTCCCAGCATGTTTTGGCGTACCGGATCGACTCTCATTCCCTAGATTTAGCTGATAAGGTCAAAAACCATGAACTGGCAGAATGGGAGTTATCTCTCTACCAGGCGGTTGAAATTAATAATGCCCTAGGGCATTATTCCGCTGGAGAATTAGATGGAAAGTTGGAAAGAATGACTGGTCACGGAGCTACCAAGCCAAACCGGGTTCGTTTTCCAAACCGACCCGATAAAAATAGGAGAGTAGAGATCAGTTTGGTTTTAGATGTGAGCAAGGAAGACTTGGCCCGCTATCGTTAGGTTTGGATATTTAAAAAATGGAGAGTTATTTAAAAGGGAGGGGCTATAAAGACCCCATAGAATCTGAAGATGCGAAGTTTCAAGGTTTCTTCGAAGGTAATAAATCATCTGCGGAGATGAAAAACAAAGATGATACCGAGCAAACTCCCAAGGAGAAGGAAGTGATTTACCAAGAGGAAGGATGCCCCAAGGTAGAGGTCATTTCAGAAGATGGCCGACCTAGCTCAATTGTAATTCATTTACCGGACGGCCGCTTGTTGGAGATCGATTGCCACTATTAAGTCTCTCCCCTTTGCCTTGGTCTGAAAGAAAGACTTAGGTAAATCGATTTTTAGTGGCACAAATATTGCTTAACAGGATGTGTGAATTTATCTTTGTACGAAAATGCCTCTGCACTACGCGGTTTAGAGCAGTATCAAAATGTTATCGCCAATAATATCGCGGCCAGTCATGTAGCGGGATTCAAGAAGGTTGCGGTTTCTTTTGAGGGTGTCGATGGCGGGGAAATTGCCCGTTCTACTCATGGTCGCTTGCGAAATGAGATGCCTGGCTCTTTCCCGGTCATGAAGAATCAGGTCGATTTTAATGTGGGGGAATTAAAAGAAACGGACAACCCTATGGATTTGGCCCTCCATGGAGATGGTTTTTTTGCCCTGATGAACGCCAATGGGGAAAGGGTTTACACCCGTGACGGTCAGTTTTACATAAATTCAGTGGGTAGAATGGTGAACTCCATGGGGCATGAATTTGCAGATGAAGGTGGAAATACAATCGATTTGGTCCCAGGTGGCGGAAACCCATCGGTTGACCAAGAGGGCCAAATTTTTCAGGGGGAACAACTCGTTGCGAAACTCGGAGTCTTTGTTTTTGATGAACCGGTTACTCAACTTCAAAAAGTGGGCGGCGGGTTTATTGCTAAAGATGAAAACCTCGAGCCCGAAGTTGCAGAACCTCAGTCCATCAAGATTATGCAAGGATTTTTAGAAAGCAGTAATGTTTCTGCGATCGAGGAAATGATTGGATTGATCGAAGTTTCCCGTGCTCACGAGGCAAACCAAAAAATGGTCCAAGCTTTTGACGAAAACATAGGCAAAGCAATTGGTGCACTTGGCCAAACTAGTTAATAAATTATGAATCTATCACTCTATTCTGGGGCTACGGGCATGCAGGCCCAACAACTTAATCTCAATGTCATATCCAACAACATTGCCAATGTGAACACCACTGGCTACAAGAAGAACAAAATCGAATTCCAGGATCTTCTTTACCAGAATCCTCGCCAGTCTGGCGGGCAGACTGGTGCCGGTAATGTCATCCCCACTGGGGTTGAAATGGGGAACGGAACGAAGGTGGTTTCAACAGCAAAAATTTTCACTCAAGGCCAACTTACTCAAACCAATGAGAAAATGGATGTTGCCATTGATGGAGGGGGCTTCTTTCAGGTTGAGCGGGCCGATGGAACTGAAGCTTACACCAGAGATGGAGCATTTAAAATAGGTCCAGATGGTCAAATTACCACAGCTGATGCTCTTCCTCTTGCTGCGGGATTACAGATCGATCCGGAAGTGACTAATGTGTTCATTTCTCCCACCGGTGAGGTTTCCATTGAAACCGCTGACGGCACCCAAATCATAGGACAGTTGGAATTGGTTCGCTTTCCCAACCCCTCGGGTTTGAAATCGCTGGGAGGTAATTTATACATCGAGACCGAAGCTAGTGGGCCCCCTGAAATTGGTGCACCTGGGGAGAACGGATTTGGAGTTTTGCAACAAGGATACTTGGAGATGTCCAATGTCAATGTGGTTGAGGAAATGGTCAACATGATCATTGCCCAACGGGCATACGAGGTGAACTCAAAATCTATCCAAACTTCCGATGACATGCTTTCCCGAGTCAATCAATTGAAACGATAATTGAAAGCGATCTGTTCATTCTGTCTGTTTGTTGTCCTCTCTGGGGTTGGTTTTGCGGGTGTAGAAAGATTTCTGAAACCTCTCAAAATCAATCCCCAGGAACAAATATTCCCAACCCAAACCAATGCCCTTATTCGTGGTCCTTTTTCGATAGACCGATCCCGCACGGTTCTTGGGGACCATACAAAGGAGGTGGTGACATCCCAACGCCTTGAAAAATTGTTAGCTGAATCTATTCAATATCGCTTTCAAGCAAGCGGAGAAATTGTGGTGAACTTGACCTCCTCCTGGAATCCAGTTGAAATCCAATCCAATTTCGTGCTTAAACTGGCCGATATTTCTCCAGATGAGCTTTCGGCCAGTTGCTTTGTGCGTTTTTCTTTGTGGGAATCGGGAGCCAAGGTCGGGGATTTTGCCCTTCCTATTCGCGTTGCTCAAATGCGAGATGTTTATGTTACTGCTCGGTCCATCCCTTTTGGGGCAAAACTAACCAAGGAGGACTTTAAACTTCAGCGAGTCGATGTCTTGAAACAGCATGCAAACTCTGTTCCGAGCACGACCAATCTTTCCAGTTTTCAATTGGATTCCTATATGTCTGCCAATACTCCTTTGAAATGGAGTAACATATCCAAAGCGAACCTGATCAAAAAAGGTCAAGTTATTGATGTTTTTGCTTCTGGCAATGGGATTTATGTGACCATGAAGGGGCTCGCCTTAGAGGATGGTGCGATGGACTCGGTCGTCAGAGTGAGAAACCTTTCTTCTGAGAAAGAATTTCATGCAAAAGTACTCAGTGAGAATAGTGTCAAAGTATCCTTGTAAACCACCGTGTAAATGTCGAAAACTATCATTCAGTATTTGCTAATCTTTCTACTGCCTTTTGGGTCCAATGCGACTTCTCTTTGGTTGAAAAGCAGTAATAACCAAAGGGGAATGTTTGGTGGCAAAAGAGCTTTTGGTGTTGGTGATCTAGTGACCATTGATGTTGCAGAAAGCTCTTCTTTGGCTGCTTCCCAAAATTCTGTACGGAACCGCCAATTACAAGTCGAGAACGCGGTGACTCAATTTCTCTATGCCAACAGCAAGTTAGGAACTCATAACGGTGGTTTGCCGGGTACCCAAATAGAGACTCAAAGCAGCAACCAAGGCGGTGGATCTATTGCCAATACCCAGGATCTCAAGGGTCGAGTCAGTGTCATGGTAATTGATGTTTTGCCCAATGGGGTACTTGTACTTGAGGGGGCAAGGATGGTCACATTCTCGGGGGAGAGTTACTATGCGGTGCTCAAGGGTATGGTTAGGCAGGAAGACATCGGATTTGGATTCAAGGATGGCTTACGCTATCGAAATATTGTCTCCTCCCAGTACATCGCGGATGCCCAAATCGAATTTGTATCCAAAGGTAGCCTCGATGATGCTCAAAAAGAATCTTGGTATCAAAAATTATCTTCCGTTCTCAATCCTTTTTAAAGTTGATGAAATTCTGCTCAGGTTTCTTTATTTTTCTTTCCCTCTGTTTCCTAGCTCATGGTGCAAGAATCAAAGACCTCACCGATGTGCGTGGGTTTAGAAGTAATCAATTGTTTGGATATGGAATTGTGACCGGATTGAATGGGCAGGGTGACTCCCGGATCGAATATACTGAGCTTGGAATCCTGAACGCATTGGAAACCTTGGGCATCCGTGCGGACAAGGCGGATAAGTCGAGAAATATTGCGGCGGTAATGATTACGGCAGAGATAGGTCCTTTTGCCAAGGAGGGAACTAAATTAGATGTCACTGTATCTTCGATTGGTAATGCCGATTCGTTGCAGGGAGGTATTTTGCTGCAAACACCCCTCAAAGGGGCAGATGGAATGGTTTACGCAGTGGCCCAGGGGCCGGTTTCTATAGGTGGACTCACTGCAGGCAACGGGGGAGGAAACATTCAGGTGAATCACCCTACGGTTGGCATGGTCACGAATGGTGCTCTTGTCGAGCGGGAGATTTCTACGGATGCACTGAAGAAAGAATCGGTCG
Source organism: Opitutia bacterium (assembly GCA_038110535.1). GTDB lineage: Bacteria > Verrucomicrobiota > Verrucomicrobiia > Opitutales > Seribacteraceae > Chordibacter. The sequence goes on from JAYNJW010000004.1 coordinate 50,675, forward strand.
ATCTCCTGCTTCGCTCTCCCGATAATTTAACTGCGGTTAAAATGGCTGAAGCTATCAATAATTTTTATCCAGGCTCTTCCTTAGCAATAGATGGAGGGGTGGTGAATGTCCGCTTGCCCATGGAGTTTTTGGGGCAAACTACCAACTTTATTGCGGCCGTAGGAGAAATTGATGTCAAACCTGATGTCCCTGCCAAAATTATCATTAATGAAAGGACCGGCACCATTGTTGCCACCCAAAATGTTCGGATTTCCCCAGTTGCGGTCAGTAGCAGTAATGTCACTATTTTCCTCAATCCTACCACGGGGGTGAGTCAACCCCTGCCTTTTTCTCGTGGAGCGACCGAACTTATTCAAGGAGAAAACGCCGAGCTTATCGAAGAGGTTGGCCGCTTTGAATCCATTGACGAACTTGATCCTCCCGGTGCCACAACCGTAAATGAATTAGCGACTGCCCTGAATAAACTTGGGCTTACCACCCGGGAAATGACTTCTATCTTTCAATCGATCAAAAATGCCGGTGCCCTCCAGGCTGAGCTGGTGATCAACTAAGTATCCTGATAATGGAAAGCAGCAAAATAAGCAGTAAAAATGTTAGCTTAGACTCGTCTCTGCTAATGGAAATGGTGCATGCCAAAAATAAGACTGAGGCAGAAAAAACTAAATTTGTTTCCGAACAATTTGAGTCCGTGCTGGTTAAGCAATTTCTCAATGATGCCCTCAAACCGATGTTCAAAGGTGTTTTCAATGAGAACAGCGAAGGGCACAGGCTTTATCGCCACTTCTTTACTGATGCCCTTTCCGAAAGCATTGCTCAGGGTGGGGGCTTTGGAGTGTCATCGATTTTACAGCAACAACTGGCCAATCCCAAGTCATCGGCCGAGGAAGTTTCCCCTGCAAAGGTTGATTAATCATGGTAAATTTAACGCAAACTGTGGGTAGAAATAACTGGGAGGAACTTCTCGAGTTATTGCGTACGGAATTGCAAGAGTATGGCGGTTTGATCGGTCTGCTTAATGCCCAACAGCAAACGATATTAAGTCGTCAGTCTGACAGTTTGCTGGAAATAAACCAATCGGTGCAGACCCAGATGGAAGCCAGTCAGATTTTGCAGAAACGCCGGCAAGGCTATGTTTCGCATTTGGCCCGTGCTTTTGGGCGTTCTGAAGAGTCCACGCTTAGCGAGTTACTCCCTCATTTGCCCGATGTGACCCAGCCCATGTTTGAGAGCATCATTGAAGAAATTAATTCCTTAATTTCGAATGTTCGCCGGAAGGTGGCACAAAACCAAAGATTGCTAGCTAGGTTGCTCGAAGTGACCGATCACATTCTTTCCAGTGTGAATCCCTCCTCTCACACCAAGACTTACTCCAAGCAAGGCAAAGTAGGGAACTACTCTGCTGTGTCGACCAAGTTAATGGGTCGTGCGTAATCATGATTGATTTGAGGTAATGCTGGGCGAAATTATCAAAAGTACAGAAGCACTTCGCTATCATGCGAAGTCTGCTGAAATTGCTGGGCAAAATCTAGCTCATGTAAATGATGAAAATTATGCCCGCCAAAGGGTGCTGGCCAAAGAGGGCCTCATGTCCAAAGGGCAGGGTGGACTTAATACCTCTTCCCTGGAAACAGGTGGCTTGGATCATGCCCGTAACCAACTACTTGATAAGAGGGTTTTTGCGGAATTTGCAGAATCGGCAAACCTTGATACCCAAAAAGAAATTTTATCCCTCTTGCAGGCTGCCCTGGGAGAGTCAATCAACCGTCAGGCCTTAAGTGGTGGATTGGACGGGGACCACGACAGTAATTTAGCTGCCGGTGGACTGGCCCGGGCCTTGGATGATCTGTTTAATGCATTTCAGGAGCTATCCGCCTCTCCGGACGAAGCTACGGCCAAGGAAGAAATCATTAATAAAATCTTAACCCTGACCAAGCGTTTTAATGATGCGGGTCAGGCAATAGATGAAATTGATTCCGATTTGTCCGATTCGGTTGATTCGGCGGTTGTTCAGGTTAACCGTTTACTCGAACAGATCTACGAGGTGAACCTGCAAGTTAAGAGATTCGAACTCCTCGGACAGGGCAAGGCAGTAACTTACCGTGATCAACGCCAGGGATTGCTTGAGGATTTGTCGAAATTAATTGATTTTAAAATTGATCCTGAAATTAGCGAGGAGACAGGGAACGAAACTGGGTTTTGGAACCTCTCCACATCGGATCATCAAAACCGGAGGGTTGAACTCTTAAGCGTAACCAATGGGGTTACTCCGGTTAGCAAGGAATTTGGAAACATTGTTACATTGGGAAATGACTTGGGTAAGGGAGCACAGGTTCGTGCTAAAATAAGTGCGGATGGCACCTTGGGGCATGTGGAGGTGATTGACGGTGGTACCCAATATGATGATACCGAGGGTCCTATCCTTTTTGCCTTGGTTCCTCCGGTCACCCTGGATGATCAAAATAGTGATCTCACCACTGCGATCTCTGCTCACAATGCTGGAGATGTTTTCAGTCAGGGAGGTAAACTTTTTCAAGCCAGGCAAAATACCCTTGCTGGATCCGATTTGTCCGATTTCACTCTTTTTCTGGAGATTTCTAATGTTCCACAAAATGGTCAGGTTTTTCCAGAGTCTTTGCGTCGTTATTCCGATCTCGAAAGCTTTGAAAAGGGCCAACAGGTCTATTACGAAGGAAAATTGTATCAAGCAGTGGATGCGATTGGAGCCACATATGCTTTACAACTGGACGAATCAAACCAACTTCAACAAAAATTGTCCAAGGGTGAAGTGGTAGAACTGGATAATAAATTTTACCAGGTTCTCGAAAATAAGAATGTCGGATTCCAACTAAATACCGTTGCCTTGGCAGATGCAAAAGTGGGTGAGGATATCGAAGGATTTCTGGCCTTGGGAGAAACTCCTCCCCGGCAAATAGAGGATATCGCCTATGTTCCCTCTGCCATCGATACCACCCGTCCGGACCGTTGGTTTCTCACCCAAAGCTACCAAGCAGGTGACTATGTGAAATTTGAGGACAAATTCTTCCAGTTTACCCAAGATGTTTTTCGGAACCAGGAAGTGGATAATTTAGCCAGGTCCATGCAGGCACTTACCTATGACCAGGAAAAAAATTATGAGGCTGGGGATTTTGTCGAATTAGAAGGGGCTTACTATGAATTTACCAATGATGTTCCCGCGTTTGCCGATGCCCAAACTGTTGTAGCAAATCTAAGCGAAGCATATGGAACAGAAGCCCAACCGTTCGACGGAATTTTACAACTGGTGGAGGATCCCAACTGGCAATTTGTGGAAAGTAATGGTTCTTTCAAAGTTGCCGATGCCTTTCGTGAATATGAACTCAGTGGATTAGCCGGCAGTGAGCAAACCAAACAGATCAGAATATCAGGTCTAGGAGGAGATGGCTCGGATAACTTCAATTTCGATGTTACAATCAATGGAGAAAAGATAGTCTTTGATGATGTTGCCGAGGAAGGTGCCCCCAGTTTTTCAATTGCTGGATTTGATCCGAATACTTTTTCAGAGACCTTACAAAACAAACTTTTGGAAATCGAAAAAAGCGGGGTGGCTCTTTCAGCAACTCAGGCCAATGAGCCCGCTTTCGAGGTTCAGATCGATCAAGCAACAGGGGATTTGCTGGTAAGCGGAGTGCCCGGTCTGGGGGATTTTGAAATCAGTCTAGTGACTGAGGACCTGGCTCCGGAAGCGGGTGATGATATCGTTCCCTCCTTGGAGATAACCGAGGAAAGAGTTTATCTTGCGGACAAATACAACTTGGTCTTCTCTGCGGAAGAATTTGGTGAATTGCCCCTTGAGGTCGCATTTCAGGGCAATCAAAATGAAACGGCTCAGGCTATCGCGGATGCACTAGCCGCAGATGAACAGTTAAGCCAACACATCTCTGCCTTTGTCTCTGGCGGAAATGTGACTTTCCGGGCCAAGGACCAGGAATTCGAATTTACGGTGAAATTGAATGATGTGGATGGCTTGCTGGATCAGCACAATGCTGAAAACAACCAAACAAAGCTGGATACATCCATCCAAGCTGCTCCTACCATTGAAGTGCTTGAAAGTGCCGCAGCTGGGAATCCTATCGAAGTATTGATTGAAGGATTTCCGGAAGAAACAACCACCTATTCATTCCTAGGCACGGACGGTTCCATCAAGGGTTCCATAACGGTTGATTTTCAAGTAAATCAGGATGGCACAGCGACCCAAATAGCAAATACAATTAATGCCGATCCAAACTTAAATGATCTAGTTAATGCTGTGGCAAATGGTGGTACAGTCACAATAACAGGAATTGATTCAACAGCAGATTTTGCCAATGTATCCTGGGATGTTAATGGAACAACCCTCACTGGCGATATCCTTTCCGAGCGTGTCCCTCCCCAATTTAAAACGGATCAAATCAGTGCGGTTTCCTCAGTAGTTCAAAATAAACAAGTCTCGCTCGCTTTTCTTCCGGCCCAACTGGATGATCAGGCTTCTACATTTTCGGTCACGGTTGCCGGACAAGAAATCGGCCTAGAATTGCCTGCATCAATTGATCCCTTGGATAATGCAAGGTTTGAGGCCTTGTCGAATGAATTGAATTCAATTAATTTCGACGGGACCAAAACCGCAGATGGATCGGCAAGTCTTGCTCCAGCATTCTCCGTATTTTTTGATCAACCCTCTTTGACCTACTTGCTTGTGGGTAACCAAAACACGGGTGATTTTGAAGTTTCGGCATTGGGCAATGATGGCCTTGATATTTTGGCCCAGCAGGAATTTCTTGCTGATAAAATTACCATTTCCATAAGCAATGATGAAACGGGAAATGAAATCGGCTCAGTTGATTTGCCAACCCTGACTGACGCGGATGTCAATGCCCAAGCAATTGTCAGCGCAATCAACCAAGACCAAATATTAAATCAATCAGTGTTCGCTTCGGTTGGGGCGGATGGTGAAAAAGTGATTATTCAATCATTGGATCCATCTTTTTCTTTTACCACTGATATCACGGTGGAGGATATCCTTAACGCGTTTACGGTTACTCAACTTCAACCCGCGGATCAAATCCAAACTGCATTCATTCAAGCATCTGCTCCCCAGATTGCCCGGGTCGAAAAAAACGGGATCGACCCAGTCGGATTAGTGACTTCAAAAGTACAGTCCATAGACTTTAAAAAAGGGGAAGATCCGATGATCTTTAAGCAGAATGATTTGTTTTATTTTGAGGGCACAAATGGAGAGACTATTCATTTTGTGGTTACGGCCCCTACTGCCGAGATTGATCCCTCCGACTTTAATCCTGAGGATGCGGTCTGGGAAAATCATTTTAAAATTTTTAAGCCACAGCTCTTGAATGATGACGACCCATCGATTATTATACGCAAAACTTTTCCCTCCGGACATAACCTTGAAAACGGATCGTTGGTCGAGCTCAATATCGGACTGGCTGAAGCGGTTGTGAAAAAAGGTGAAATTACCGGTTTTAACATTGTAAATGCTGGAAATGGTTTACCAAGTAGTGACGCCCTTTTTGCTGGAGGGAGCCAATTATTAGTCGAATCTGGTGCGATTAAGGGCTACCAAGAGTCTAGGTCCAAGCATTTGGAAAAATTCAGAACAGAATTGAATGAGTTGGTCACCACATTTGTTGAGCAAATCAATACCTTATACAACCCGGATGACGAGCCAGGCTCATATATTTTTGGATTTGATGCGGTACTTACCAGACCGATTGCCGGTAAGAATTTGCTGATGGAAGAAGAGTATGGTTTATTTGGCCGAGAAGGAGATGCCCAGATAACCCTTTACCGCGATGAGGTGGAAATGTCTTTGCCCCACGCAAGCAAAGAATCCTTTTCCATCGTCAACACTACACCCATCTTTCCGGAAGAATTCGATGGCCAGACGCTCTTTTTCCGCGGTGGAGACTATGCCGAAACTTTTTTCCGTGCTGATGATGCTGGAGATAGCCTTTCATTCTACGCATCGGCAAGTCGTATGCAGAATGTGACCATGGAAAACGATGAGGCTTATCCGGGAGCAGATCTTGCCAATGGCACAGAGGATGATGGTCGTTCTCTGATGGTTGCTTATGAAACTATCCCGTTCCGCTTGGAGGGTTTAGAGGAAGGTGCCAAACTTCCCATTATTGGTGATAATTTCAGTTTTACTGCATTGCCTTCCAACCCCTGGAACCTGGCTACGAGCTTAAAAGTTGACCAAAACCTAAATTCTGGTTCATTGCTTACTTCAAATTCCGGTGTGAGTGGATCAAACAAAATCGCATTATCAATCGCAGAGATGGGGGATGGTAACTTTATTGAAAAGGTTTCCCTTCTCAATGCAAATATGGGCAACACGATTGCGGAACTTAATGATAATCTTGAGCATCAAAAATCTATCGAGACTTTGCTCCTAGATCAAAGAAGGGCCGTAAGTTCTGTTTCTATAGATGAAGAAGTAGCTGATCTGATGCGTTTCCAAAGATCTTTTCAGGCATCATCAAGAGTGCTCAATACCCTAGACAAAATGCTGGAAATTGTTGTCATGGGTCTGATCCGGTAAGTTTTTAGTGCATGAGAATACCTGATTTGAATGTCACACAATCCGTTACCCAGCGGATTAGGGATTTGGACCTCCAAAGGTTCAAACTGGACCAGCAGATCACAACGGGTCAGAAAATAACCTACGCGGAGGATGATGGTTCCACCATGAGCAGGACCATCCAGCTTGATTCACAAAAAAGCAGGTTGTCGCAATACCAGAGAAATGCATCGTACGCATCCGAATTTATCAATGCCGGGCAAATGAACCTGGAAAAGTTGCGGGAAATTAACCAACGTGCTCAGGAAATTGCCCGGGTTGCGGGAGGGGGGTTGAATGGATCAGGAATTGATACCTACTCCCTGGAGCTGGATCAATTGATCGATGAAACATTAAATCGGATTAATGCCAGGCACCGCGGGAAGTCGCTCTTTGGTGGGCTGGAATTAAAACCAGACTTTGCCCACTCTGAAATCATTTCCGAAAAACCGGAAATGAAGGTGCTCGATCTCAACCGATCTGCCATCGGGATTACTTCACCAACTGGGATGAGTTATCTTAAACAGGGGGACGAAGTTGTTTTTCAAGCTAATGGCAGAGAGTATGTTGTCCAAGCCAAGACTCCCAGCGTGACAGATTATGATACTGTGGAAACTTACAACAAGGGGGACGTGGTCAAGGTTACTGAAATCTTTGAGGATTCTATTCTTGTAGACAGTGCGGAATTTACTGATTTGGGTAGTTTGTTATCTAAACTGGCTGACAGAGATTGGAGTAAGCAAAAAGTTGGCTATCTGCATGATAACTCAGCGGATGTTTATTTATTAGATGCCAGTCAGATCGAGCAAGTAGCGGTGAGTCTGGGCAACCAACCTTATTTGGATTTTTTCCCATCCCAGGGCGGTTACTTCGCAATTTCAGAAGATGGGAATGGAAATATTCTACTCGAGCCTGCTGAAAATAAGATCGATCCTTGGAGACCAGACAAAGCCTACAGCAAAGGGGAATTTGTAACCTGGGGTTTTGAAAATTTTAGGGCCACTTCTGATTTGGGGACTTCCGAGGAATTTTCCATGGCTAACTGGCAAAAAGTCTCTGGTGATGATCTCTCTGAGATTTTTATGCTTACCGAAAGAAATGAGGTTTCCTACTGGGAAGCAACCCGTGATGCTATCAACGATGAATTGCCTTCTCGCGAAACCAATTCCTGGTTACAAATCAATCCCAGCGAACTTGTTTCAAATGTATCAACGGATACTGCGACATCCCTGATCCGCGATCTAATCAATTCTGATTCATACTTTTTGAATGATTCAAAAGTTTATGAAACCGTTGACTCCTTTGCCTTTGTCCGCGGTACCAAATCATCCACCGATTCCCATGATCACAGTCTTTCCCTGTCCGCAAAAGTAAATGCGAGTGGGCAACTTGAGGTAAGGGGAACTGTGGGAAAAACATTTTCTGCTTCTGCACAGTACATATCAATGTACGATACCAACAATTATTTTCCTGAACAGTTGGAAACCATGGTTGTTGATCAAGCAAAGTCTCTTTATCCCAATAAAGATTATGCTGATTTAACCAACGAAGAAAAAGACAAAGTCTGGAAACAAGTTAAGCAAGAGAAGCTCGAGTGGGATTTGAATGTGACTAATGCCACCACGGACTCCGGTTCCTTAATCGATATCAGTCTGTCAGATCCTTGGCAAAGGCTGGGCATCTATCAACTTGGTGATATTGTGCAATTTGATGGGAAATTTTGGGAGTCCATCCAAAATGAAAATTTTAATCATAACCCAACCAACTTAGATTCTAAATATTGGAAAGAATTGGGGAGTGACTACGCACAGAGCCGCGAGGATTGGAATATTGTCAGTGCAGGTACCGAGTCTAGGTTTTATTACTCGGGTCCTGATGGAAAGCTTTTTTCAGACCAAGTCGAAGCGATTGATTACACCTTTAATATACTGGTGAATTCGACCCGGAATTATCTTGATCCAAACCAAGCTTACAACGATGCGGTTGCGATGGTAAAAAAAGTCGCCTATCCGGTTTCTAGGTTTGAAGCAACTGGTAGCGAGTCCAATGGGATTGTCTACTTTGATTCTCTCAGTCAATCGTACCGGCTCGCTGCACTGGCCGATGGTCAGGCTGAAGTTGGAGGTACCTTTATGAAAGGAGATGCGATCAAAACACCCGACTCTCTGGATGTTCAAAGGGGCGATGTTATCCAGTATCAGGGTTCCTTCTTTCTTGCTACCAATGTCCTGTCCAATGAGGAGATCAACAGTGTTGCGGGAGCACGAATCATTAATGATGTGGATGTTGTAGGGGATTTGAGCAGTACGATTGCAGAAGGCGAAAAAGTCTTTGAGGAATCAACCGGACGCATATACATGCTACTGGGAAATACACTCCCCACTGAAGGCCGGGAAATGGTTATGCAGCAGGGAATTGATCAACCATTGAGAAATGGGGCTTACATTTTTGATCCAGTCACAGACAGTTATTATGTGGCTCAGAAAAACACCGAAAATGCTAATTTGGTTGATTTGAATGAGACCAACTCAGAACTTGTTAAAATTAATTCCTTTTCCGCCGTGCAAGGTGCCGAATGGTCCGTTGAGGAAAAATACAAAAAAGGACAAATCGTATTTTATAATGGGGTGTATTATGAATGCCAAACGAATGGAAAACCAAACAACCTTGGCGAATACAATGGATTTGATAACAGGGATGACGAAGAACTCCTCGGATCCAACGGAGATTATTATTTTAATATAGTCAAACCAGGGGACCGATTTTTTTATGACATTGACGACGCCATTTCTGAACAATCTTTGAACCTGAGGCGGGCTAGGGGGGAAGAAATTCACAATAATGTTTGGCTTCCCATCAGTCAGACTGTCGATCATGTTTTAAAGTTTGAAGTCAATAATTTAGATGTTGCATCTGTTAAAATTGAGTCTGCTGGCCCAGCCGGGATAGATGCTAAGATCAAGACAATTTCCGATATTAACGGAGTGGTTACTGGCTTGCAGGTTGCAAACCCGGGTCGCTATTTCTTTTCAGGTGCCACGGATGCAGATGGAACCATTACGATTCCAGACGCCTATGAAGTCGCTGAGGTGGTTTTACCAAATGGAGAGTCCTTGCGGGCAAATATTATTTGGGGTCAGAACCCGAACGATCCAGGTCCTTTTATCATCACCGGTTTCGAACTTTTGGATACCGCGGTGCTCGATCAACCAATGGGTGCACAAAGAGGAGATTCCTATTCTTTTGCCACCGGCAATAAAACTTTCTTAGACCATAGGGATGCGGATGGAAAATTAATTGGTGTGACCTACACAGGGTCCAACCAAGATGCCGAGTTTTATGTGGGCAAAGATAGTAAGATCAGCTCCTTTTTGAATGCTGAAAATGGGGGGACTTCCGAACTTACCGATGTGATCGATTCCTTGATTGAACTCAGGAGAGGTCTTTCTACTCCTGATCTGGGCCAAATGATTGAAGTGGTTCAATTAGCCGAGAAGGATTTGATTGAACAAGAGGACTCCGTGGTCGACAAGATCGGGGAGCTTTCCTCGACCATGGTTCGAATGAACACAGTTCGCTCCCACGATGAGGAATACTTTTTGGAAATTGATCAAAGACTGGCCAAAGATTTGGATGTGGACCTTTCTGAAGCAATCATGCAACTGACCCGAGTATCGACTGCATATCAGGCAGCCATGCAAGTGGGTGCCCAGTTGCTCAATACTTCATTGCTTAATTATCTGTAATTTGTTAATAACTTTTCTTACATGAAGTTAAATATCGGAGAGGAACTCAAGGCAGACGGCGTTCAGAGTTCTCAAAAAAGCCACCCACTCACCTTACCCCAGGGATTGTTTGGTTTTGCCGAAATTACCAACATGGAGCTCTTTTATGACCTAGAAGAACTTCCTTTCATGTGGCTTCGGGAAAAGCAAGAAAACGGGCTTGCTTTCATCGTGATCGAGCCTGGTGGTATCATTCCCGACTACGCGGTTGAGATTTCAGATGCCGATGTCGAAATTCTCGGAATCACGGGAAGTGAGGACACAATGATCCTTAACATCGTCACCCTACCATCCGAACAGTCCTCCAAAATTTCAGTGAATTTAGTCGGACCCGTAATCGTCAATCGCAACTCCTTGGTAGCCAAGCAGTGTATCATTAATAATCACGAAAAATACTCCGCCCGGTTTCTTTTGGATTTATCAGACGGTGGCAGCTAACTGGTTTAGCTGAAGGGTCATGCTTATTTTATCGCGTAAAGTTGATCAGGGAATTCGGATTGGGGACGAAATTGAAATTTCGGTCACCAAGATTGAGGGAGATTCCGTCAAGATTGGAATTTCTGCCCCCAGATCAATTTCGATTCTTAGAAGAGAAATCCTCGAAGAAATGCAATCTTCCAATCAGGCTGCGGCAATGGGAACTGTGCCGCAGGCTGCGGCTCTCAAAAGTACCTTAGCCGCGGGTTCCGCACTCAAGTTGATTCAACAAATGCGGGCAAAGAAAGCTCTTCAAAAAGAAGGTACCAAGCCACCGGCCAATTCCCCCTCCTGATTCAGGGGTTACAAATTTACTACGAATGATTACATTCAGACCTTTTCGTGCCATCCGCCCATGTCCTGAGCATGCTCAATCCGTAGCTTCCAGACCCTATGATGTGCTCGATTCCGAGGAAGCAAGAAAGGAAGCCGCCGGCAATAAAAATTCCTTTCTCCGGGTTATCAAACCAGAGATCGATCTACCGGAATCAACCAATCTCTATGCTGATGAAGTTTACCACACTGGAAAAAAGACATTTTCTCAAATGATAGAAGATGGAATTTTTCAGTCGGACAGTTCTCCAGCCTTTTACATTTACCGTTTGACTATGGATGGTCGCACCCAAACAGGACTGGTTGGATGTTGTCATTTTGAAGAGTATTATGACGGCAGAATCAAGAAGCATGAACTCACCCGAACGGCCAAAGAAAATGACCGGGTCAGGCATGTTGAAACTCTGGAAGCCAATGCGGAGCCAGTCTTTTTTTCTTATCGAGGGCAAAGCGAAATTGACCAAATGGTCGATGGGATAATCCAAGCAGAACCAGTCTATGACTTTTTTGCCGATGATGGGATTCGTCACGAACTTTGGATTTGTGAGGATCTGCCAACCATCGAGCGTCTGTCTGCCCATTTTCAATCCCTGGACTCCTTATATGTTGCCGATGGACACCATCGCACTGCCGCGGCAGCAAGGGTTGGTAAGAAGCGTAAAGAAAATAATCCATCTCACACCGGTGAAGAAGAATATAATTTCTTCTTGGCAGTGTTATTTCCGGATGATCAGTTGAAAATCCTTGATTACAACCGTGTGGTAAAAGATTTAAATGGTTACTCGGAGGAAAGTTTTCTCCAAAGACTGTCCCAAGATTTTGAGCTGACCAAAGCAGATTTTGCCACGGTCAAACCTTCGAAAATTCGGGAGTTTGCGATGTATCTTTCTGGCCGATGGTATCGCCTGACTCCCCGGGAAGAGGTCAGGGCACAAGATCCTGTAGCAGACCTCGATGTGACCCTTCTTTCCCAATTCATTCTGCAACCCATTCTGCAGATTGGCGATTTGAGAAAAAGTGAACGAATCGATTTTGTGGGAGGGATTCGTGGATTGTCAGAACTTGCCCAACGGGTGGATTCTGGGGAAATGGCAGTTGCCTTTGCTCTTCATCCAGTGAGTATGGAGCAGTTGCTTGCAATTGCCGATGCCGGAGAAATTATGCCCCCGAAGACTACATGGTTCGAACCTAAGCTTAGGAGCGGACTTTTTGTACATTCAATCAAGGACTGATCCCGCAACCACCCCGGATAGTTCCGTGGAGTTGGATGCTTGTTCCTTACGAATGAGTCTCTTAGTATACATGTAGATGAAACTTTTAGTGTTAAGTGCTTCCACTGGAGGGGGGCATGATATGCGTGCCTTTGCTCTTCGTGATTGGTGGCTTCAAGAGGGTAGGGAGTGCGAAGTTTTCCATCCACTGGAAACCACTTTTTGGGGCTACAGGGCGGGTTGCCAATTGTACAATATTATCCAAAAGAAACTGCCCCTGTTTCATTTTTTCTATTTTCACTTTCTCGAATATGCCTCGATGCACCGCTCGGCATCCAAGATTATTGAAGCCCAGAATTTTGTCCGAAAAATTGAATTGTATGCACCCGATCTGATTGTCTCAACCCATGCTCATTTAAATCACGGGTATTTTGAATTGAGCAGACTTCCTCAACATAAACCTTCCCGCTTTGTCGTTTTTTGCGGAGAACTAGCGGATGGACAGGGTTTTTCCAAACATTGGATCAATCCAAGGAACGATCTTTTTGTCACTCCCTTTAAGGAGGGCAGTTTTGCTGCCCGGAGAAGGGGAATGCCTCACGAAAAAACTTTGATTTCAGGACCTCTCTTACGTAAGCCTTTCTATTCAGGAAATCATACATTTAACAGATCGGATGTACTCAAAAAGTTGGACTTGGATCCGAACTTGCCTGTTTTTCTTTTAGGAACTGGGGCAAATGGGGTAAATCATCATATACCGGTTATCAGAGCGATCAACCAAGCCAAGATCGATTGTCAAATCTTGGCACTTTGCGGACGGAATGAAAAGACTTTCGGACAGATCAAAAAACTCCTGTCGACCAGTCGTAACAGGGTGGTGCCTTTTGCCCACCTTGAGGCCAGTTCTATGATCCCGTTGCTCAAGGTTGCGACTTGGATGTTGGCCCGGCCGGGTGCCGGCTTGACCACCGAGGCAATGGTCACTGGATGCCCGGTAATTTTTGACTTAAGTGGTGGATGTATGCCTCAAGAAAAAAATACCCTCAACTTTTGGAAAGCACGTGCAGGCAGTGTCGTTACCTCTTCTTCGCCGTCCCAACTCATCGATCTGATCCGATCCGAAGAGGAAGTTCCCCAATTGAACATCCCGCTTCAATCATCTCCCCATCTACTGCTCAATACCCTGGTCAAACTGGGAGGGTCTACTCAGCAACCATGGTGAACGAAACAAGGTTACCTATCTGGGCAGCTGCTCAGTCCATCCATGCCTGTGGTCGTGTGCTTTTCCCAGATAGAATTGCCTCTTGTTTGACCCCTCAGCTTCTGTCCAAGGATGAAATCTCTTTGGGCAACTCCTTGGTTTTTAGTGATCCTCAATTCAGGAATCTTTTGAAAAGTGGATTGGGTATGCCCAAGATAGGAGGCTTGTTATTATCTCCCTATCGATCCTTCTGTATCTTCTCATGCCTATGGAAAATTGGGAAATTGTATAAGTCAAAAAAAAGCCACACCTTTGCCCCACTTATTTTGCGTGGTTCTCTGGAGGCCATTTGTACCTATATGAACTTTCACCAAGAGGCATCGAGGATATTTGGAACAGAAAAGGACTCTGTTTTATCGATCAATATTTCGGAGACATATACAAAATATCTCATTAGATACCAGTCATCTAGCGGATGGTCAGTGAAGTATGTGGAAGAGAGCCTAAATTCATCAGCCAGTCTGACATTTAAAGACCCCGCAATCGCCCGCAAGGCTGCATTGGGGAAACTCGATTCCTGGCTTGCTTTGACCACAGGTGAAATCCTGCTTGCAGGTCGTATACCAATGCTTGATAAATTTGGATATGTTGCAAGGATTGCCCAACGGGAGGTTCCCCTGCCAAAATGAATAACCGGAAACAGTCTGATCTCCTTTTTAGACGGGCAAATCAGGTCATACCTACGGGCATTTATGGTCATGTTGCTCCCGGAGCCGGTTTGCCTCTGGATTTCCCTCATTTTTGTCAGTCGGGAAATGGGTGCCGGTTTATTGATGTGGATGGGAAGGAATGGCTGGACTTTATGTGCGGATTTGGGGCGGTGCTGCACGGTTATCGAAATCCACTGATTGACGGCTCTGTGGAGAAGCAGCATCCCTACGGTGCCGTCTTCAATCAGCCTAGTCAATTAATGGTTGAGCTTGCAGAAAAACTGGTCGAGCAGATTGATTTTGCCGAGTGGGCAGTGTTTGCCAAGAACGGCTCGGATCTTACCACTTGGGCCATTCGGGTGGCTAGGGAACAGACTGGCAGGGAGTATGTGATCAAGGCGAGAGGGGCATATCATGGGGTCGATGCCTGGTGTGATCCCGGTCTGGGCGGACGGATTGCATCAGACAGATCGCACATACTGGAGTTTGAATGGAATGATTTTGACCAACTCGAATCTCTCTTCAGAAAGTATAGCGGTAAGATTGCCGCGGTCATTCTTACCCCCTATCATCATCCCTCCTTTGGCCCATCTATTCTACCAATCGGTTCCTTTTGGAATGATGTGGAAACCCTCTGCCGGAGCTATGGTACTGCTCTAGTGCTGGATGATGTCCGATGTGGATGGAGATTGCATGACGGTGGTTCGCACAAATATTTTGGATTTACTCCGGACTTGGCCATTTATTCGAAGGCCTTGGGTAATGGATATGCAATTTCAGCCTGTATCGGGTCCGGTTTTTTCCGGGCCGGTGCTTCGGAGGTTTTTCTTACCGGAAGTTGTTGGAATGATGCCTTTGCGATGGCAGCTGCCCTAGCATGCCTGAAACTGGTCAAGGATCAAGAAACCGCAGAATCGGTACTTCGCAAAGGGACTCTCTTCTGTGAGCAGCTTGAATCTATCGCTCAAAAATGCGGAATTCCTTTGAGAATGACCGGTGTGCGATCGATGCCTTATCCATGGATAGAGGGGGATGATAACTATTATCAAATTCAAACCTTGTGCAAGATTGCCGCTTCCTACGGACTCTATTTTCATCCCCATCACAATTGGTTTATTAGTAATGCCATGAACGATCAAGATCTTGAACAGGCAATTTTATTGTCCACTGAAGCATTTGAGCACTATGAGAGAGAAAACCTTTCGCAAACCAAATAATTCGCTCCAGCCTTCTATTTCAGGATGGAGAAATCGCGTTGTCTTTCCTCTGCGATTCACCCATTCTGAAAAACTATCTTTAACCATTCTTCCATGCTTGATGATTCATCCATATTAGTCACCGGTGGAACCGGCTCTTTCGGAAAAGAGTTGATCCGTTCAGTTTTGTGCACTTCCCGACCGCGCCGCATCATTGTTTATTCCCGGGATGAATGGAAACAATCAGAAATGCAGAAGCAGGCTGAGTTTCAGGACCGTTCAGTACGGTTTTTCCTAGGTGATGTGAGGGATAAAGACCGGTTGTCGTTGGCAATGCGCGATGTGGATTATGTTATTCATGCAGCTGCCCTCAAGCAAGTGCCCGCGGCGGAATACAACCCGCATGAATTTATCAAGACCAATGTCAACGGTGCGACGAATATAGTAGAGGCTGCGATTGGATCGAAAGTAAAACGGGTGGTTGCTTTGAGTACTGATAAAGCGGTCAATCCGGTAAATCTCTATGGCGCAACCAAGCTTTGCTCTGACAAAGTTTTCATCGCTGCAAACAGCTATGCTGGTGGTGGTGGGACCACTTTTTCGGTGGTTCGCTATGGTAATGTGGTGGGAAGCCGTGGAAGTGTCATACCGCTTTTTCAAAAACAGCGGGAGACTGGACTAATTACTATCACCAATCCCCATATGACCCGCTTTTTTATTACTTTACAACAAGGCGTAGACTTTGTTTTGCAAAGCTTGAAAAATATGGTGGGTGGCGAATTATTCGTCCCGAAAATTCCTGCCTGTTCGGTTGATCAACTGGCAGAGGTGTTGGCTCCCAATTGTGCAAGGGAGATCATTGGACTGCGACCTGGTGAAAAAATGCATGAGATCCTCATCCCATCTGACGAAGCCCGGAATGTTCTAGAATTTGATGATCATTTTGTCATCCAGCCTGTCCAGGCATTTTGGGGAAACAAGATTGGTATTCTTGGAGGAGTTAGCTGTTCGCAAGAATTCCACTATGCCAGTAACCACAATTGCGATTCATTGAGCATCGAACAACTCACCGGTCTGCTCACTGATTACCTGCCAAATTGAAGTCCGCCTTCCCTTGGACATTATTTCCCGTATTTCAGACAGATCGATTCCGCCTTTTGTAGTTGCGGAAATGTCTGGTAATCATGGGGCAGATATAGAAAAAGCCCTTCGCTTAGTTGTCGCTGCCAAAGAAGCGGGTGCCGATGCCATAAAATTACAGACCTACCGCCCGGACACCATTACTGTTGCGGGTCAAGATGATCGATTTTTACTGAAATCCGGTCTATGGAAAGGCAGGTATCTTTACGACCTCTATCAAGAGGCGATGACCCCTTGGGAATGGCACCCGGTTTTGTTTCGGGAGGCCTCAAGGTTGGGCCTATTATGTTTTAGTTCACCCTTTGATGAATCCGCGGTCGATTTCCTTGAGAAATCTCTTGATCCCCCGCTTTATAAAGTGGCCTCTTTTGAGCTGAACCACTTTCCTATGCTCCAAAGGATAGGGGCCACCGGCAAACCAGTCCTGGCAAGTGTTGGGGTTTCCCGAAAGGATGAAATTATTCAGGCCCTTCGGGTATTAGAAGATGCTGGATGCCCCGGAGTGGTTCTTTTGCACTGTGTAAGTGAGTATCCGGCAAATCCGGTTGATTTTTGTCTGCAAAATATGCCCAAGCTCAAAGAGGATTACGGTGTGGAATTTGGTCTTTCCGATCATTCGAGCGGTCACTTGGTTGCGGTTGCTGCAACTGCGTTAGGTGCCCGGGTTATTGAAAAGCATATCTGTTTGGATCGAGATAAATCTTCCATAGACGGGAAATTTTCCATGCTACCGGAAGAATTTCAAGAGATGGTTCACGCGGTTCATGTGACACACCAAGCAATTTCTGGCACTCAAGTACCTCAGGATGGGGCCGTTTTTAAAAGATCCATTCTGGTCTCTTCTCCTGTTCGTGCCGGAGAGCGTCTGACCCCTGAAAATCTCCGTATTGCCCGCCCGGGAGATGGCATGTGTCCGAGTCGATGGCTTGAGGTACTCAATACCTTTGCGACCCAAGATCTGCCCGTGGGACATCCGCTTTCGGATCAAGATTTTACGCACAAATAAATATTTTCTTGTAACCCTTTTCCGAAAAGCAATTTTGCATATTTCGCCAGTAAGTGCTAAATTTAAGGGTGGTTCATCCTGACCTGAAAATAAGAGATGATGTATTGCCGGATTTTACGGGTACGCCAGAAGAGCGTCTTCGGGCAGCGTGTGTCTGGGTGGCAGACAACTCACCAGGCAGGCAACTAACTTTAGAAGAAATTGGAAAAATAATGGGGGTTACACGGGAAAGGGTCAGGCAGATAGAAGCTCACGCCCTGCGCAAACTCAGGCATCCATCAAGGATTCGCTTTCTTCAAAAAACTTGATTTGGTAAAATCTCAGAAACACCTGACTAGTCAATGAGCATTTCTTTGGCCGATTTACCTTGGGGAATCATGGGTAATACATGCTCGGTGTAGGGCACAATAACCTCCAATAGATACGGCTCATCCGTATCGAGCATTTCCCTGATTGCATCTCGTAGTTCCTCACGCTTGCTCACTCTTCTTGCTTTTACCCCAAACCCCTCGCACATCTTGATGTAGTCGGGATAGATTGCATCCAAGTTGTCTGGACCACCTATGTTTTCTGGATCGCAAAGGATGGTGTGGCCACGAACCGACTCATAAAACCTGTCCTCCCACTGGACCACCATGCCTAGGTGTTGGTTGTTAAGCAGCAAGCACTTGGCATTGATTTTCTCAATTTTGGCCGTGGCTAATTCCTGCACATTCATCAAAAAGGATCCATCCCCATCAATATCAATCACCTCTTTGTCCGGGCGGGCCACTTTGGCACCCACGGCAGCAGGGTAGCCAAATCCCATGGTTCCTAAACCGAGGGAGGAGATATAAGTGCGGGGTTCTTTAAACCGGTAGTATTGGGCGGCCCACATTTGATGTTGTCCAACCCCAGTGGTAATGATGGCTTCTCCCTTTGATTCTTGGTAGAGAACATCAACTGCTTCTTGGGAGGTGATGTGTTTTCCTTGATCGTATTTAAAGGGGTATTTTTTCTTCCATCCGGATATTGTTTTACTCCACGCGGAAAGATCGGGCTTTTTAAAGCTGTTCTTTGCGATCAGTTCAGACAACCGTTTCAGGGCATATTTGATATCTGATTTGATGGGGAAATGGGCATGAACATTTTTGTTATGTTCCGATTGATCAACATCGAAATGTATCACATAGGCT
This sequence comes from Opitutia bacterium, assembly GCA_038110535.1. Taxonomy (GTDB): domain Bacteria; phylum Verrucomicrobiota; class Verrucomicrobiia; order Opitutales; family Seribacteraceae; genus Chordibacter. The sequence goes on from JAYNJW010000004.1 coordinate 69,504, forward strand.
TCGGGAGCATATTTGCTGACCAGTCCAGTAATGCGGTCGTCAAAGCGGGCGCCTGCACAGATCAACAGGTCACTTTCGCAAACTGCCCAATTTCCTGCAACTGTACCATGCATACCATACCAATAAAGGGATTGTGGGTGGTCCGGGTCAAAAGCACCCAGTCCCATGAGGGTATGGGCAACTGGCAGTCCCGTAAGTTCTGCAAATTCCCTCAGTTCTTGGTGGGCTTCAGCAGAAATGATGCCGCCACCAGTGTAAAGAACCGGCTTTTTAGCTTTGGAAATCAGCTCGAGAACTTCCAGCAATTCTTCGTCCGTTGCTTGGGGATGATCAAGTTTATATCCCTCTAATGGACCAATCTGGTCGGGGAAAAAGGGCTCAAATACTTTTTGCTGAACATCTTTGGGAATATCAATTACAACGGGCCCGGGCCTGCCACTCGTAGCCAGATAAAAGGCCTCTTTGACAATTTTGGGAAGATCTTCCGCAGTCAGAACCAGATAACTGTGCTTAACAATGGGCAGGGTCATGCCAAAAAAATCAGTTTCCTGAAATGCGGCCTTGCCAATGAATTGCTGGTAGACCTGACCGGTGATAGCAACCAATGGAATACTATCCATGAAGGCATCGGCAATACAGGTAACTAGATTAGTTGCTCCTGGACCGGATGTGGCCATGCATACTCCAGCCTTGCCAGTGGCTCGGGCATACCCATGTGCCATAAACCCGCCTCCTTGTTCCTGTCTGGGCAGGATAGTACGAATTTTTTCAGAGCGGGTAAGGGATTGGTGGAGTTCCATGGAAGCACCCCCAGGGTAGGCAAAGACCACATCGACTCCCTCGCGTTCAAGTGCAGAGACGAGAACATCCGCACCCTTCATGGCGGGTCCAAGCTCGCCAGCTTCTTCGGGATTTGATGAGGTTATGGTTTGTGTGCTCATGATAGTTGCTTTGAATTTGCAGGTATCAACATGTCCTATTTAGTCCCTTTTTACAAGGGGAAAGCCAGTCGAGCCAAATCATCCTTTTGAATCTCTTTCATTTACACAAAACCAAAACTTGCCCCGTCCCCAAATTAGCGCGAAACTATGTCACAATGACGAACAACAAAATGCCAAAAGGGATCAAATCTTCCGCCTGGAATGCGTTACGATCCTTGCTAGATGATGAATCTGAGGTTGTTCGAGATGGTTTGATCAAATTCCTCCAAAATGTTCCAGACGAAGGGAAGGAGTTTTTGATCGGTCTATCTCAGGGAGATGATTCCTATCTAGCCAAGCATGCACAAAATATGATTGAAAAGCTCGGTTGGATTGATGGAGCCGGTGATTTCCTTGGTTTTATCCGTTCCCTCCGTTATGAACTGGAAACGGGTTGGTTCCTGTTGGACCGGGTGGTTTATCCCGATTTTGAGGCTTCCACCTATTCTTTTTTTCTGGATAAGCTGGCAGATCGTTGCCGGGAGTTATTACTCCAGCCCTCCAATCCCCGGATGACCTGTGAAGTGATCAACCGGGTTATGTTTCACGAATATGGATTTCGTGGAGCCCGAGAAAATTTTGAAAATCCCGAAAATAGTTTTCTTCACCGGGTGCTCGATCGCAGGGAAGGTTTGCCCATTTCGCTTTGTACGGTCTATATCTTAGTTGCCCGGCGGATCGGTTTTGAGCTTGATCCAATTGGTACCCCCGGTCGCTTTATGGTTGGTTGCTTTGCGGAACGTCATCCTTTTTACATTGATTGTTGGGCCGGCGGAAGATTGATGGAACTTGAACAGATGGAGGACAAACTGGGAATCTTGCCCGATGACGAGTCCGGCGTCACCCTCCTTCCGGTCACGGTCGCCGAAACTTTGTCCCGGGCCTGCCGAAATCTCTGCCGTCATTACGACGCTGCCCATGACTTGGCTAAAACAAGGTTGTTTGAATCCTTTGTCTTAGAATTCGAAAGAGTTCACCAGGAAGCATCCAATGCTTGAGCAGACCTTTCGTATTGATCAGCTAAAGACCCTACCTTCTGATGAGGTTGGGCTTGCTGTGCTTGGCTATCCGATTGCTCACTCAATCAGCCCCCAATTGCACGGGGCAGCCTTGCAGGCTATGGCAGAGAGAGAAACGGAATTTAAACGATGGAATTACCGCAAAATAGAGGTTCCTCCTGGGGAGTTACCCCTTGCTTTGCCTCAACTTGCCCAGCTTGGATTTCGTGGATTAAACCTTACTATTCCTCACAAGGTCGATGTGTTGCCCCTGCTTGGCTCGATCGATGATCGTGCACGGGCCATGGGAGCGGTCAATACCCTCAGTTGGGAAAAAAATGGATGGAAGGGCTACAACACGGATGGAGTCGGGCTATCATGGGCTATCAAGCAAGCATTTAAATGTCCGGTTAACGAATTTCTAGTGTTGGTATTGGGAGCGGGAGGAGCTGCTAGGGCAGCAGTTGCCCAGTGCCTATTTGAGGGATGTACGAACCTGAGCCTTTTCAACCGATCGATCGATCGTGCGAAGCAATTATGCCAAGCCCTGAAAGAAAATGGAATGGAACAGGAAATTTCAGTGCTTGAATCTTTTTGCCTGCCTTACCAAAACTCTCAGCGGCCAGTTCTGGTGATCAATGCCACTTCGCTTGGTTTACGGATGGAGGATCCTGCACCGATCGATTTAGATTGTTTGAACGGAGATGTCTGTGTCTATGACATGGTTTATAATCCCCCAGTTACCAGACTGTTATCCCAGGCAAAAAGGAAGGGCTTCGCCTGGGCGAATGGGCTGGGCATGCTGGTGGGACAGGCTGCCCGGTCTCTTGAAATATGGACCGCAAAGTCCGTTCCAATGGAAGCGATGAGCCGGGCTGCAGCCAGGGCAATGAGCGGTCGATGACTGAATTATTTTATGCCGAGGGATTTTTCCCCTGGTTGGGATTTTTGATCGGTTCCTGTCTGGGAAGTTTTCTCAATGTGGTGGCTTATCGGGTGCCCCGTGAATTGTCCGTTATCCGCCCGGGATCGAGTTGTCCACACTGTTCGACACCAATACCGTGGACATGGAACATTCCTGTGCTTGGATGGCTTGTGCTCGGAGGAAAGGCTCGTTGTTGCGGCAAGCGTATTTCTCCGCGATATTTCCTGATCGAACTGTTAGTTGGGTTGGTGTTTTCTGGCATTTTTCTCGCTTTTCCCAGCCAGCAAGATTGGGGTATGCTTCTGGCATCCTTAGCCTTTGCATGGCTGTTGATCGGTGTAGTGGTGATCGACTTTGAAACCATGCTCATTCCTGACCGTTTCAGTATTGGTGGTGCCTGTGTTGGGTTTTTTCTCTCCCTTTCTTTTCCTTCCATTCATGGATTTATCTATCATCCTATGGGTTTGGAGAGCCTGCAGGCAGGGCTCCATAGTCTGCTCGGTATATTGGTTGGCTCAGGATGTCTTTACTGGATCGGTGCTTTAGCGGGTCGGTTATTCGGACGGGAAGCATTGGGGGAGGGAGATGTTAAATTGCTCGGATGTGTAGGGGCATTTTGTGGATGGAAGGGTGCCCTATTTGCAATCTTTGGGGGAGCCCTGACCGGGTGTATCTTTTTAATCCCGGTTTATCTTTGGCAAAAGTTACGATCTTCTTCTCAGGATGATGATCATTCATTGTCTTTTGGGCAGGAAATTCCTTTTGGTCCTTATCTTGCCTTGGCGGCACTCGGTTATTTCTTTTGGTTACGAGAATGGATAGATCCATGGTTCAAATGGATCGACGAACTTGTTTTCTAGTTTCTTTTTTGGGTAAAAAAAAAAGCATTTTTAATCTGCTGTTTTGCATTTAACGATTTTGGCGTTGAAGAATGGGGTAAATCGAGGCATTCATTGGCATAGCTAGCAAACTTACACCCCCTTAACCTAGATTCATGAAAAAATTGCTTGTTGCCAATCGGAGCGAGATCGCAGTGCGTATCTTTAGGTCCGCCACGGAATTAAACCTTAGAACAGTCGCGATTTATGCGGAAGAAGATCGTTTTGGAGTACATCGGTTTAAGGCGGATGAGGCCTACCTGATAGGCAAAGGAAAAGGCCCGGTTGCCGCCTACCTCGATATTGATTCGATCATTGCGCTGGCCAAAGATAAGGGCGTGGACATGATTCATCCGGGGTATGGTTTTCTTTCGGAAAATCCAAATTTTGCCCGTGCCTGTGATGAAGCGGGTATCACTTTTGTCGGCCCCCGACCGGAACTTATCGAGCGCATGGGTGACAAAGTGGCGGCCAAGAAAGCTGCGGAGGAGGCGGGTGTGCCCACTCTTCCCGCTACTCCCAATCCAGTTGCCAAACCAACAGAGGCACTAAAGTGGGGCCGGAAAATAGGTTTCCCCCTGATTATCAAAGCGGCCTTTGGGGGAGGGGGACGGGGTATGCGTGTGGTCATGGATGAAAAAGATCTCAAGCCCATGCTGGAAGAGGCTCAGGGCGAGGCTGAGCGTGCCTTTGGAAACCCTGCGGTATTTTTAGAAAGATATGTCGGGCGGGCTAAGCATTTGGAAGTCCAGATTCTCGGTGACCGTAAGGGCAATGTCGTTCATCTTCACGAACGTGATTGTTCGGTCCAGCGACGTTATCAAAAAGTCGTGGAGGTCGCCCCTTCCATCGGATTGCCCGAACAAGTGGTCAAGGAACTTTGTGATGCCGGTGTGCAATTGGCCGAGAAAATTGGATATGATAACGCGGGTACGGTTGAGTTTCTGCTCGATCAGGACACCAACGAGTGGTTCTTCATTGAGATGAATCCCCGCATTCAGGTCGAGCATACGGTGACCGAACAAATCACCGGAATTGATATTGTACGCTCACAGATTCTTGTGGCCATGGATCAGCCCTTGCATGGAAAAAGGATTGGTATTCCGCAACAGGAAAACATTCCCAGAAATGGATGTGCGGTCCAGTGCCGAGTGACCACGGAAGATCCCGAAAAAGGATTCACTCCGGATTATGGAAAGATCCTTAGCTATCGGTCATCCGCTGGATTCGGCGTGCGTTTGGATGGAGCAATGGGTGATACCGGATCGATTATTACTCCCTTCTATGATTCCCTGCTGGTCAAGATTACCACATCCGGACCCAACCTTTCCCAAGCTCTGGACCGGATGCACCGGGCTCTTAGGGAAATGCGAATCCGCGGAGTTAAGACGAATATTCCTTTCCTCGAAAATGTGATTTCCCACAAGGAATTTGTTGAGGGCCGGGCTTCCACAAAAATGATCGATGTTACCCCGGAATTATTCCGTTTTAAACCACGGAGAGACCGTGCCTCGCGCCTCCTTAATTATCTGGGCGAAATTGTGGTCAATGGAAACCCTCAGGTCAAAGGGCGTGAAAGAATCAAAAACCCCTTGCCATTGATTGTGCCTGAGCATGACCCTAAAGAATCTCCTCCTCGTGGAACGCGGGATCTTCTGCTCGCCGAAGGTGCCGAAAAATTTTCTCAATGGTTGCGGCAACAAAAGCGATTGATGGTCACTGATACAACCTTAAGGGACGCCCATCAGTCTCTCTTTGCCGCTCGTATGCGCACCTACGACATGCTCACCGTGGCCGACTTTATCGCCCGTCGTCTGCCTGGTCTGTTCAGTCTGGAAATGTGGGGCGGTGCGACCTTTGATACCTGCATGCGCTTTTTGGGGGAGTCTCCCTATGAAAGGTTGAGAAAATTGCGCGAGCGAATCCCCAATATTCTTTTCCAAATGCTTCTGAGGGGATCCAATGGGGTAGGCTATGCCAATTATCCCGACAATGTGGTCCGTGAATTTGTGGTTCATTCATCCGAAGCGGGCATGGATGTATTCCGCATTTTTGATTCCCTCAACTACTTGCCCAACCTCAAGGTGGCCATGGAAACGGTCAGCGAGCACACCAAATCATTGTGTGAGGCAGCTCTTTGTTACACTGGTGATTTTACCGATCCGAAGGAAGAGAAGTATGTGCTGAAATACTATGTCGACCTAGCCAAGGAATTGGAAAAAATGGGTGCTCATATCATTGCGATCAAAGATATGGCAGGCCTGTGCCATCCTCTCGCGGTCAACCGATTGGTCAAAGCACTACGTGATGAAGTTTCGTTACCCATTCATTTCCACACTCATGATTCCAGCGGGATTGCTTCTGCATCAGTTCTTAAAGCATCAGAGGCTGGTGTCGATGTGGTGGATCTGGCCGTTTCTTCGATGTCTGGCTGTACCAGTCAGCCCAACCTCAATTCCATTGCCCATGCCTTGGGTAATGCGCCCCGTTCCACCGGATTGGATGTGGTCGCCCTGAATGAATTGTCCATATACTGGGAAGCCGTGCGCCAGTATTATGCCCCTTTTGATACCTCTCCTCCGTTTGGCAGTGCCGAAGTTTTTCACCACCAAATGCCCGGTGGTCAGTACACGAATCTGAGAGAACAGGCAACGGCACTAGGATTGGGTAAACGCTGGCCGGATGTGGTCAAGACCTATCAGCAGGTCAACCAATTGCTGGGGGATATAGTCAAGGTTACTCCCAGTAGTAAATGCGTGGGAGATCTTGCTATTTTTCTCATTACCAAGGGGGTAAAGCCTGAAGATATGATCAACCTGCCTGCGGAGACTGGTTTTCCCGAATCGGTAATCGATTTACTATCCGGCAATCTTGGACAGCCAATGGGTGGCTGGCCCAAAGCGGTGCAAAAAGTAGTACTTGGTAAGCGAAAACCCATGCGAGGAAGGCCGGGAGCGTCCGCACCCAAAATTGATTTGAAAAAAGAGTTTGCCAGACTTCAGAAAAAGATTGGACGCAAAGCCACCGAGGATGATTTGTTTTCTCATTTAATGTACCCTCAGGTTTTTCAGGACTATCTTGGATTTCGTGCAAAGTATGGGGATGTTTCGGTACTTCCTACAACTTCTTATTTCCATGGGCTTGCCCTAGGGGAGGAAATATCTATTGAAATCGAGGAAGGAAAAACTCTCTTTATTAAACTTCTCAATGTGGGAGAGCCCGATGAAAAGGGGATTCGTTCGATTACTTTTGAGCTCAACGGAAAGGCAAGAACGACCTTGGTTGAGGATAAGTCGGTTAAAGGGGATGCCAAGGCCCGGGAAAAGGCCGATCCTGCCAATCCCTTACATGTTGGTGCCCCTATACCTGCGATGATCAGCAGTATCGCCACCAGTGTGGGTAAGGCAGTGACCAAGGGTGACAAGATTGCTGTTCTCGAAGCGATGAAGATGCAGACCACTCTCTACGCATCCGCTAACGGCACGGTAGATGAAATCTTGGTGCAAGTTGGAGAATCAGTTGAGTCCAAAGACCTAATTGCTAGGTTACGAGCCTGATCAATTATTCTGTGAAACCGCTGCTTACAACCGTATTGGCCAAGCCCATCCTGATCATTGCATTGCTTGTCGGTGGCCGGACTGTTTTTGCCTTGGACTTTGTGATTCCCGAACCTGCTCTGCAAAATGCGATCGCCAGGTCTTTGGGTGTGAGTGAGCGCAGTTTGACCAAGTCTTTGGTCGAAAAGAGGCTGCTGCGGTTGCAAGCAAACGATCTTGGTATCCGAGACCTGACCGGGCTGGAACATGCTACTAATCTTGAATCTCTGGTATTGCGGGATAATTTAATCGACGATCTTTCTCCCATAGAGAACCTGTCCAAGCTTAAAAACCTCGACCTTTCGGGCAACCGGTTGACCGACCTTAGCACGCTTGCTCGCCTCACGGCTCCTTCCCTTCGCATCCTCAATCTTTCGAGGAACCGATTGCTCGGGCTAAGTGGAGTTGCTGGATTTCGTGCCCTTGCCCAACTGGATGTTTCCAGTAATGCCTTGATTGATCTAGAAGGGGTCGGGAAATTGCAAGGACTGGTAAATTTATATGCTCAGGGGAACCAGCTTGGCAGAGTAGAAAACTTTGTTGACCGCAATCGCAACAAAGAATTTGACGAGGGAGAAACCTTTACTGATGAGAGTGGGAATGGCAAGAGGGACACCGATCCTTTGATTGAGTTAAAGCGTCTGCCCAACCTGGCTTCCCTGCATCTCTATGATAACCGTATTGAACTGGTCGATCAAATGCAGGATCTGCCTGCTCTTCACACTCTTTTGCTTTCGGGCAATCTGATTGAAACAATCTCGCCTCTGTCCCGCTTTCAATCACTTAAGATTCTGGCACTGGGAAATAACCGAATTCATACGCTCAAGGGCTTGCATGATTTAAAGAACCTCGAAAGACTCAATCTCTCCGAGAACCAAATTTGCGACCTGCGAATCTTGCGCGAATTGAAAAAGCTCAACGATCTTGATTTAAACACCAACCTCATCACCGATGTTAGTGATTTATCCGGCCTATCCCAAATTCACACGCTTGGACTTTCCCGAAATTTGATCCGGGATCCATCTCCCATTCTCAGGTTATCAGCTATGCGCCGGCTAATTTTGAGTTTTAACCAGATACCTGTTCATCAGACAAATTACCAAGATCTGTTTGGCGAGGCACAATCCCGTGGGGTATATCTCAATGTAAGAAATCAGTCGGAGCATCGTCCAAAGGTGCACAGTCTAGTACGCTCACTTATTGGTCACCCCCAGTCTAATGCCATACTTGGAAATTTCCTGAGGGAGCAGGGATATGCCCGTTTTATTGACCTTCTTCTTGATCAAAATATTAAAAGCGAAGAAATGGATGCAGCATGCCAGGCATGGGAGGAGGCATTAAAGTTCGACCGATCCATTACCAATTTGCCATTTCCGGGAAAGTAACCTTCCCGCACTTGTTCAACTTCTTGAGCTACTTATCGAAGTATAGCATTGCACCCAATATTACGGAGGCAATAAAACCGATTAAATAGATCATGCGCATTGCCAGTTTATGAAATGCATGCGAACGAATCAAACGGTCTAATGTTCTCCGGTACTCTCGCTTTAGGCGTTTTTTGAAACTGTTTGAGTGTGAGGGCAAAACTAAAATTGGAAAATAAAGGTTTTAAGGTATCCAAGGTAGCCATTTTTTCAAGAGTAGATTGAACTGCATTCTTCCGTCCTTTACAGGGGCACGAAAGTGGAATAATACCTTGGAAAGATGGCAACCAAGCAACGCACTATTCGCAAAGAACGAGCGATTCAGGGAAAGTCCCTCCATACAGGCGAAGAAGTCACCCTGACTTTGAAACCGGCGGCACCTAATTCCGGCTTTCTTTTTCGAAGGACTGATCTTTATGGCAAGCCGGAGATCAGGCCATTTGCAGAGAATATTTCCGACCTCGTGCGCAGCACGACCATTACCAATGGCAATACCAATGTGCACACCATTGAGCATGTGCTGAGTGCACTGACCGGATGTGGAATTGACAATGCAGAGATTGAATTGGATGCGAGCGAACCACCGATCATGGACGGATCATCCCGTCCCTTTGTCAATCTGATCATGGAAGCCGAGCCGGTCGAGCAGGAAGAAGAGAGAAAATTTGTTGAAATTACCGAGCCGGTCTCGGTTACTTCGGGCAATCGTTCGATTATTGCCTTGCCTCATGACGGGTTCCGCGTGACCTGTACCTCCGCAGATGACCGGGGAATTCATGTACAACACCTCTCGATTGATATCGATCCGGAAACTTATGTCGCCCAGATTGCCCCCGCCCGAACTTTTACTATTTACGAGGAAATTGAAGAGCTTCTGAAAATCGGAAAAATTCAGGGGGGTAGCTTGGACAGTGCCATTGTGATAAAAGGGGACAAGGTTCTTTCCAAGGAACCGCTTCGTTTTGAGGATGAATTTGTCCGTCACAAAATACTGGATATCGTGGGCGACTTTTCCCTGTTGGGTAAATCTCTTAAGGCCCATGTTATTGCGGTTCGGCCTGGTCATTCTCTCAATTCTCAACTCGTTTCTAAAATTATTGAGACTGCTGCAGGAAAAAAAGGAAAAGCATCAGTCGGTACATCCCCGCGGAAATCTTATGTTCTGCCCGATGAAACGGAATTGGATATTAGGCGCGTGCTCGATGTCTTACCTCATCGCTTTCCTTTCGTTCTGATCGACCGGGTGATTTCAATGGATGGAGATGCCAGTCTGACTGCCTTGAAAAATGTCTCGGTCAATGAACCTTTTTTTCCGGGACATTTTCCCGGCCATCCAGTCATGCCTGGAGTTTTACAACTAGAGGCGATGGCTCAGGCGGCGGGGATTCTATTGCTTCGCAAAGGCTCGGCAGAGGGCAAGGTAGCTTTCTTCATGAGTGCGGACAAAGTAAAGTTTCGCAAGCCGGTTGTTCCCGGGGATCAATTGATTATCGTGGCCACCCTGGAGAAAGTAAGGGGGAATAAATTAGCCACTGCAAAAGTAGAGTGTAAGGTGGGGGATCAGGTGGTATCTTCTGCCAGCCTGATGTTCTCCATTGTCGATGGCGGAGATAATGCCTGATTTTTCCAACTACTCATGTCAGTTAAAATCCATCCCCAAGCGATTGTAGATCCTAATGCTCTACTTGGTGAAGGAGTGGAAATTGGTCCATTTTGCTACATTGGAGGGAATGCAGTCATCGGTGATTATACCCGGGTATTGCACCATGCCACGGTGGAGGGCAAGGTTACGCTGGGCAAGGGAAACACCATTTTCCCATATGCCCTGATTGGTGGTCTGACTCATGATCTCAAGTATGACGGTGGCGAGCCGGGCTTAACTATTGGAGACGGGAATATTTTTCGTGAATATGTGACTGCCCATGTGGCCACGCAAGCCGAAGACTTTACCACAATCGGTTCAAACAATGTATTTCTTGCCTACAGTCATGTTGCCCATGATTGCCAGATTGGGGATCATTTGGTGATGAGCAGTCATTCTGCCCTGGGTGGTCATGTCGAGGTGGAAAATAATGTGAATATCGGATGGGGTGCAGGCGTGCACCAGTTCTGCCGCCTTGGCAGGCACTGTATGGTTTCTGCCTGCTCCAAACTGGTTCAGGATGTACCCCCTTTTATGCTGGCGGATGGTTCACCTGCTGATGTCCGTTCGATCAATAAGGTCGGGCTTGAACGGGCGGGTTTTGAGTCTTCCGAAATCGAGCTTATCCGGGCTGCTTTTAAAGTGCTTTACCGCAAGGACTTAAACCGCACACAAGCTTTGCAACATCTTGAGGAAAACTTTTCGACTGTTTCAGGCACAGTCCTAAATGAAATTGTCGCCTTCGCCCGTTCCAGTTCCCGGGGAATGGCCTAAACTTAGCTCTGCTCTTATTTTTCCTTCAGATCAGTATTTCCCAGGGTGGATAAATAATCCCAAGAATAAATTCCGGATGCATGACCGTCACTAAAGAGCAATCGAATAGCATAATTGCCCACTCGTTCAAAATTTCGGACCGAGACTCCGGCGTATTCCTGTAATTGAGTACCGCCAGAAATTTTGCCAAAAATATCGGTTTCTCCTGTCTGTTCCGCACTGGGAGAATTGGCTCTTAGGGTGGGGGAATCAATAATTAATTCCTTGCCGTCTTGCCACCGCAGGGCCAGAAATTCTCCAATTAATTCAATTTTTTCCGGAGAATCCATCAACACCGGTCAATTAAAATAAGCGGGGTTATTCAAATAAAGGAATCCAGACTATTATTCGACCCTGGGGGTTCAGATGGAGGATTGCCTCCACCATAATATGGGTCGAGTACTTCGTTCTGAAAAGATCGACCGGGATCATCTCCTGCCCGGGCTGCTCGGTCAAAATCCTCCATTTCTCTACGGATCATTTCATCCTGCAAATCCTTTGACTGAAGTTCCCGGTCAAGACTTCTCTCATCCCAGTACTTATCGTTGTGCACCTGTGTGGGTTCCGGTTTTTCGGGTAAATGATCAGATTTGACTACTTGCCAGTCTGGTTCGCGGGTGCAATCGATCCCCGTATCATCAACTATGTCTACACTGGGGGGAGGTTCGCCTGGTTTTCCACAGTTTTCATCCATTGATAGTGGTTTCTGTTGGTCTTTTAAAGAACCCCCCAAGTCAAGGTCTTCTTCGGATTTGGTCACCTTAACCGATGATTCATTTCCCGTTTTGGGAACTTCTGCTGGATGCTGGTTTGCTTTTTCGAGATTCAATTCCCTGAACTTTTGCTCCATGGCGGGAGAGATACCTTCACTTGCATTTGATTCCATGTTTTCCAATCTATGCCCAGAGTAAAATACTTGGCAAATTGAAACGATTGATTTGTGCATAGCAATTGGCAACGATCTCTTGCCCTTTTTGATTGCGAAACCCTTCTCTTTTGTCCAATATGATAAGCCTTATGCCTAGAGAAACTGTCATTTTAGAATGCACCGAAGCACGCAAAGAAGGAAAGCCACCTTCCCGGTATTTAAGTACCCGCAATAAGAAGTTGCAAACTGAAGCGGTTGAAAAAAAGAAGTATAACCCATTTCTCCGCCGCCGTACTGTGCACCGCGAAATCAAGAAAGGGTAATCTTTTATTTGATCTATTTTCTAGCTCTGCCTTTTGAGGCAGGGCTTTTTTTGTGCCTGTATTCCCGTTCCTAGGAGAATAGTTCAGTGATTTTTCGGGCAACCTCGAGAAGTTCCCTGCTTGCGGAATTTTCGGGGTTGGCCACCACCACTGGAGTACCATGATCTCCACCAAGACGAACCTCTTCATGGAGAGGGATTTCTCCCAAGAAAGGACACTTCAATGCCTGTGCTGTGGTCGCTCCACCTCCTTGGCCAAACAAATGGTTTTTCCTGCCGCTTTCTTCATCGAGTAAATAACTCATATTTTCCACAACCCCGAGGATGGGCACATTTACTTTTTCAAACATTCTGGCTCCTCGTCTGGCCACATCTACCGCGGCTTTCTGGGGAGTGGTAACCAAGAGAGCACCATCAAGGGGCAAGATCTGTGCGAGCGAAAGTTGAGCATCCCCGGTTCCTGGAGGCAGATCGATCAATAAATAATCCAGTTCTCCCCAGACCACATTATGGGCAAATTGTTGAATGGTTTTCATGATCATGGGTCCCCGCCAGACAACCGGACTTTCCTCATCAATCAATAAGCCCATGGAAATGGTTTTCACCCCATAACTTTCCACCGGGGCCAGAGTATTTTCGCCGACTAGTTCGGGCCGATCGGAAGTTCCAATTAATAAAGGCACCGATGGACCGTAGAGATCGCAGTCCATCAAGCCAATCTTTAGGGGTTCACCTCCCGTGCTTTTCATTCTAGCAAGGGCACAGGAAAGATTGACCGAGAGAGTGGATTTTCCTACCCCTCCCTTACCACTGGCCACTGCAATAATTCGTTTTACTTTGCTGAGATTTTCACTTTCTTGCTGGGTCTGCCCCTTCCTAGGGCCTGCACTCTTTTTTACCCGGATCATGACTTCGGCGAAATCGATTGCATTATCGGCAAGCAGGGCCTCTTCCACCTCTTTTTGGATGGTTTTGGGAAGGGTTTGATCCGCTGTGGATAATTCGAGGATGACCTTGGCTGTCTTGCCATCCATTTCTGCTTGTTGGACTAAGCCAAAAGAAACCAAATCCCGGCTAAACCCTGGATATTTTACCTGTTTAAGGATGTTTAAAATTGCTTGGTTACTCATAAAGGAAACGGGATATCAAGAAAGTTCTCCTCCATATCGGCAAGGAGAAAAAGTAAAACATTCAGAAAGCTATTTTTGCCAGGCTTTATTTCCTGCCTTTTGGATATGGGCCATCAGTCTTGTCATTAATTTGCGGGCTTGGGGATGAGAAGCAGGCAAAGGTTTCTGCTCCTCTGGATCATCTCGCAAATTTACCAACTGCATCGGCTCGAAGGGATGATTTTGCAAAAGCTTCCAGTCTCCTTGCCGAATTGCATAGTAGCAACGTCCTTGGTGACGAAAATTTCCCTCCCGTCTCACCCAGATCAGGGTTCTCTCCCTATCTCCTTTTTTTCCTTCCAGCCAAATCGGAACCAAGCTTTTACCATCTATTTCATGATCAACTTTTATCCCGGCAAGATCAGCAAAAGTGGGCATTAGATCCATGGTCATTCCTAGTTCTTCGCTTTTAGCAGGTGGGATCTTGCCCGGCCAGACCGCACAGGTGGGCACTCGTGTTCCGCCTTCCCAATGGTCCTGTTTTCCTCCGCGCCATGGGTGGTTGGTTGCTCCATGGGCGATGGATCCGCCATTATCTGATGAAAATACGACCAAGGTGTCTTTTTCTATTCCGAGCTCTCCAATCGCATCTAGTACCCTACCAATCTCATGGTCCAGATGTTCGACAAAGGCAACATTGGTGGTCCGCTTAAGATCAAGTTGAGGTTCTCTCTTTTGTACTTTTTCCAACCATTCCTGCGGCGGTTGAATGGGGAAATGGGGCGCATTATAGGCCAGGTAAAGGAAGAAAGGTTTGTCCGGGTTCGATGCCTTCTCACTGATGAATTCAATGGCCCATTGACTAAAGATTTCGGTGGCATGTCCCTTAGGCACAATCGTCTTTTTGTTTAAACGCATCCAGTTGATCCCTCCGCGAAGATGAGTCCAGTAATCATCCATCATATCACCAAGAAAGCCGTGAAAGTGATCAAAGCCTCGATCATTGGGTAGGTTGGGCGATTCATATCCCAAGTGCCATTTACCAATCATTCCAGTATCATAGCCTGCTGTTTTGAGAAGTTCAGGCAGGGTTGGCCCGGTTGGACTAAAGTGTCCCCAGTTGTCTTTCGGTTTTTGCCTAATGACTCCGGGAGTTCCAACTAGGTCGGGGTAGCGACCGGTCATTAAAGATGCCCGGGTGGGTGTACAAACCGTACAGTTGGAATAGAACTGAGTAAATTGCATTCCGGAATGGATCAATTTGTCGAGAACGGGAGTTTGGATGTCTTTTCCCCCATAACTGGAAAGATCGCTATACCCCAAATCGTCCACCAAGATGCATACAATGTTAGGCTTTGTTGAATTACCCTTGGTAAAAAGCACAAAACATAAAAAAAAATGAATACTGATTAAATATTTCCTCACAGTTCACAAAAAAGAGGACCGTGATAAATTGATCAATGATCATCTTGTCTTTCTTATGATTCATTAAAAAATTTTGCCTCACAAAATCGTTTTCGCTTGATGAGGAGAGAAGGGTGTTAAAGTCTAGGAAACATGAGTGTGGATAAGGCTATTTTTTACCTCCTTCTTGGACGGATTGCATCATTTGCTATCTTCTTTCTGGCACCGCTTGCTCTTTTACAGGGTGCGGATTCTGCGATTGTGCTTGGACCGATCGAAGGAGAGTTGGCCCAAAAGCAGGTTCCCATTGACCTGGGTAGGACCCCCAAGGTTCTGGTTCCGTTAATTAGCAAACCAATCTTTGTGCATGGTGGTTTGCGATTAGCATCTGAAAAGGACAGCCGTTTCTCCGCCACCTTTAGTTCGGCTGGAGGGAATGGCATACAGGTTGCAATCACCCACGGAAATCCCAAGTCTCCGCTCACTACTTTCGTGGTCAACGACAATACGATCGAGGGTGCCGTTTCGCTTGCCTGCGACCGGATGGTTCAGGAAATTCTTGGTATTCCCGGCTTTTTCTCCGGGCGATTGGCCTTTCTTTCGGATCTTTCCGGGGCAAAGGAAATCTTTGTTTCTGATTCTATGATGACTTATTCCAAACCGCAGACGAACTTCAATAAAATGACTTTCAATCCCAGTTGGAATAATGATGGAACCGGTCTTTTTTTTACCAGTAACCGCAAAGTTTTTAATAATATCTATCACCTTGATCTTGCCAGCCGACGGGTGGCCACTGTGGCGAATTACAAGGGCAGTAACCTGCGGGCCGTACAAAATCCGAGAACAGCACAGACTGCCCTCATTCTTTCCACTTCTGGCAATCCTGAACTCTGGCTGGCCAACACTCCTTATGATCGCCCCCGACGCATTACGAATAATAAGAGCAATGAATCCGGGCCCTGTTGGTCATCCGATGGTCGTCGCTTAATCCTAACCTCTGATACCCGGGGAAAACCGCAGCTGTATGAGGTTTCGCTGTCCAGTGGTGTGCTGTCCCGCATTCCTACCAATGTGAGTTCCCATTGTGTGGAAGCAGCCTGGAATCCGGTGGATCCTTCCCGGATCGCCTTTACCGCTGCTGTGGGAGGGGGATTTCAAATTTTTGAGTACAATTTTAACGAGCGTTCCAGCCGCATGATCACCCGGGGAAATGATCATGCAATGCAACCATGCTGGGCCAACGACGGTAGACATATATTCTTTACCAGTCGTTCGACTGGAGGTGCCACTGAGATTAAAGTGATCGACACCGAGTTTGAGGAAGCCAAGCCCATTGCTTTACATAACCAGGATTTTGGTAATTGTTCCCAGCCGTCCTTCATCTATTCCCGTTAAGCTGTTTCTTTTCTGTGAAAGTCTTACTGCTTGGAGATATTGTTGGCCGTCCGGGCAGAAATTTTCTTACCAGGCATCTAACCTCTTTTTTAGAAAAGTCTCCGGTCGACTTGGTGGTGGCCAATGGGGAAAACGCAGCTGGCGGGGCAGGGATTACCGCCAAGACTGCAACCGAAATTCAAAAAGCTGGGGTTCGGGGTATCACTCTGGGAGATCATGTCTGGGACCAGAAAAATTTTAACAATGAGATCGATGGGCTCGACTATGTTTGCCGGCCAGCCAATTTGCCTGCAA
>JAYNJW010000005.1:0-80861 GCA_038110535.1 Opitutia bacterium
AGAACATTGGTCTCCGGAACCGAAGATCTGGGTTCGACTCCCAGCGGGAGCGCCAGCAATCGTTCAATCTCCAAAAAGTTCATGGGAGTGACGATTTTAAGAAAATCTATACCTTGGTCATTGGAGCGTATCGGTAATACACCTCAAGCATAAGAATGGCCATGGTGGTTCGATAAATATCACTGTCTCCATGGAAGTGTAAGCCGTGAGGCCAATGACCATCTGAAGCCTGGGCTTTTACCACAACTTGTTGAAAATTCTTATTCCACTCTCTCCAGTATTGACTACTTCCAGCACCTGTGGATTGAAAGCAAGCTTGTGCATGGTAGTACCATTCGTATACATCCACTTTCTTCCACTCGTCATGCAGGCGTTGCTCGACAATAAAATCTAGCCCTTTTTTGGCTTCGGAAGATTTTGCATTTTTCCAAATTTGCAAACTCAGTACACCGGTACCTGTGAGCGAACCGCGGGATGAATGACCGCCATGTTTTTCAATCATATATTGAAATTTTCCGGATGAATCTTGGCATTTTTTCACATACTCAACCGCCTTGTCCATTGCTTCATCAACGGAAAAATCCGTGATCCCCGTAAGTGCGAAAGCCTTGAGTGCTTGTATACACCAACCCGACACCGATAAATCCACATGAGCACCTATACCGGTACCATATCCGTAGGCCCATCCACCGTTTGGATTTTGACCATCAATCACGACTTTGGCGGCCCGTTTTGCGTACTCTTTGAGTTTAGGAATTTTGGTCATAGTATATGCTTCGCATAATGCATAAGTTCTGATTGCATGAGAATAGGCACCTCTCCCACCGGAGCTTAGTCCAAGGAATTTTCCACTTTCATCGTAGCTAGCTGATTGATCAGGAGGGGAAGAGGTAAGGAAATCAATGCCTCTCTTAACGGTTTCGCCAAATTCGGGAGAATCTTGAAGCTCGCAATGTCCAAGATAGGCGAGTAGTGCCATCGCAGTCATCGCATTTCTGTGTTCTGGATTTCCTCCGGTCTTTTCGCCCTTGTCATCCTTATCCTGATTGCCCCACCCTCCATCGGAGTCCTGCACACTTTTCAGCCAAATTAGCCCTTTTACAATCGCATCTTCAGTCATATCCTTACCGCCACCTGAGCGGAGTCTTTCAACCCGTTTTTTAGGATCGCATCGTTGTTGCATGACTTTGGGCAGACTCAAGCTAATTCCTTTTAGGGCACTTTTCATTGCCTGGTTGTTCATGCTTGCCTGAGACATTTGTGGGGGCGCTGCTTCAACAACTGGGGCAAGATCTTTCACATCTAGCTCGTTAAAATCGGGCAATGCGATTTCCGAAATTGTGGTGGTTTTAAATTCTGATTTGGAGGAAGGAGTCGCCTTTTTTTGGCGCTGCATTAATTTTTGCATTTGTTTTTGTACCTGCTGTTGTTGCTGGGCAGCAGGCGGACCGGCTTCTCCGAAATCTGAATCTCCTTCCTCTCCCACATGTACCACAATGGTCCAAGCCAACATAAAGCCAATTATTCCGACGATAATGCCTAGTGAAAGCAATAAACTGTTAAGCAAGCGATATTCACGAAGGTATTTTCCGAACGCTCCCTCAACTGGTGGAACTTCTGATACCACACTGGAATCTTCTTCCTTATCAAATTCGTTTTCCTCACCATATTGGGCTTCTTCATGATGCTCAGTTTCGGATTCCATGCATTTATAAATGAAGGAAGTCGATAGTGAGTCAATATTTCATAATCGCGGAGCCTTTCTATCTCCATTTCACAGAAGATTATCCTTTGGGTGGAAAAAGATTTTGATCCAAGAATACGATTTAAATAACCTTATTCATTTGATTTTGAAATCATCAACTTTTACTGACCCATTTTGCGAGTTCTCCTCCAGAGTATAATATTGTTACAATGATCAAACCGCTTGTTGCTAATGCTTGGGAAAAGTTAGAAAAACACCCAATTTTCAATTCTTTAAATACTTTGGACGACCTTCGAGTATTCATGGAGCATCATGTATATGCTGTTTGGGATTTCATGTCATTGCTCAAAGAACTTCAGGCAAAACTTGCCCCCCATGGCTCCCCTTGGTTGCCCAAACAAAATGCCCAAGTTGTTCGCTTAATTAATGAGATCGTTTTGGAAGAAGAGTCCGATCTAGCCATCCCTGACATGCCAAATGTTTTCGCAAGTCATTTCGAAATTTATTTAAATTCCATGAAGGAGGTGGGTGCTTCCACCAGCCAGATTGAGCAATTTCTCGAAGTTCTTGGAGGCGATGGGCTAGCAGATGCTCTGGTTGCCGACTTTGTTCCATCCCCTGCTAGGAAATTTATGGCTGTAACTTTTGAGACGATTCAATTTGGAAAGGCTCACGAGATTGCAGCTTCTTTCGCTTATGGAAGGGAAAATTTGGTACCAGTAATGTTTGCCAGGATCTTACAAAATTTCCAAGTCAGTTCGATGGAGGCTCCTCTCTTCCACTATTATCTGGAACGCCATGCTCAGCTAGACGGAGAGCAGCATGGACCAATGGCCGAAAAACTAGTCAATTCCCTAACAAAAGGAAATCCAATCAAACAGGAGGAGGCAAGAAAAGCAGCCGAAAAAAGTATTGAAGTGAGAGCTCAATTTTGGAACGAAGTCCTATTGGCCATGCCTAGAAATTAGTTACCTTGCTAAGCTAATTCGATTTCAATTGTAAATTCCTCTCGAGCTCCCGGAGAAACATATTGAACCGTTTTATTTTCCGGGGAATTGGGAGGAGACATCCATGGTTCCAAGCAATAAAAAGGAGCACCAGGTTTTGTCCAGGAGACATAGGTTAGCCGAGAACCCTTTCCGCTCCAACTTGCTTCGCTAATTCGCAAGGTTTCCTCGCCATTGACGAGGGATATTTCGGCGTCTGGAGAATCAAGCTCATAATGAATTCGATTAATCAGTCCATCTTCTCCTAAGGGGATAGGATAATGACACTTCCCGTTTTCGGTCATTTCACTATTCGGTTGGTACTGAAAAGTTTTTTTTGTAGCAACATGCAACAAATGATTTTCTAAGGCCAATCCTTTGCGCCAAGGAACTTGAAAATAAGGATGTAGACCAGCGGACCAGGGAATTGGGATTCTACCTTCGTTTTCTAAAACCAGACTAATTTGTATAGAAAGTTCGAGGAAATGATAAATCACCGTGAAGGTGTAATCGAACGGGTAAAAGGATTGGTATGTATCATCATGCAGCATCTCTACTTCAAATCCTGCCTGATCAATCGAACGAATTCGGAAAGAGGCATCCTTGGCAAATCCATGAAGGGGCATCTGGTATATGGATCCATCTTGAGCACGCCACTC
Source organism: Opitutia bacterium (assembly GCA_038110535.1). Classification (GTDB taxonomy): domain Bacteria; phylum Verrucomicrobiota; class Verrucomicrobiia; order Opitutales; family Seribacteraceae; genus Chordibacter. The sequence continues at coordinate 3,351 of JAYNJW010000005.1, forward strand.
CCCTTTTTTTCCCTGGTGTGAACACGAGCCACAAAAGGGAAATAAAATAGGAATCCCACCATGTACCATTCCTAAGTTCTGGGGCTCGACCGATTCTGGCCAGAAGATAACATCTCTGACCGAACCGTCTCCCATATTTACATGCCAATTTAAAAGGCGGGCTCCATTTTCAGGTAAGACAAGAAAGGTTGATGGACCAACATCCCATCTCTTAATTTCCATGTTTTGATAATTAATTGTTTCCAAGATATTTATTGAACTGAACTTTCTTTCCTGTTTGCGCAATGTAATTCAAACCCCAAGATTGTAAATGAAGGCTATGAAAATTTGGGTTACCTGCATTCTTTACTTCGCGTTTTTTAATATCATGCTGCCCTGTTTAAGCACGGATGAAAATGCAACTCCTCCTCGAGAGGATCATAACTTAACTTTTAAATCACAAGATTCTGAAAAGATTGCATTTGTTATACCGGTCCGTGATCAGATTGGCTCACCCATTCTCGATATTCTCAGACGAGGAATGAAACAGGCAATTTCTACTGAAGTGGATTTGGTCATACTTGATATGGATACGCCAGGAGGTGAGCTTGGGGTCACTCTCGAAATAATGCAGGAAATTTTAGATTCCGTAGCATCATGGGAGGGAAAGATAATGACCTATGTTAACAAGGAAGCCATCTCCGCTGGAGCTTACATTGCCATTGCGACTCAGGAAATTGCATTTGCCCCGTTTTCTCAAATTGGTGCTGCAGAAGCAGTTAGTGGAGGTGGTAGACAAATTGATCCCTCGATGAAGAGAAAGATAAATTCTTATTTAAAAGCAAAGATTAGAAATTTTGCTGGTCCCTACAAATATCGCTCCAAAGTTATGGCAGCGATGATGGATGCCAATGTTAGTTTGATTATTGAAGGAGAGCCTTTGAGAGCAGCGGATGGCTCCTTGATCAAGAATCCGGGCGAACTGCTTACTCTCACTGGCGAAGAGGCAGTTAAGGTTTATGGAAATCCTCCACAACCACTTCTGGGAACTGGAGTTTTTGAAACCTTGGAAGAAATACTTGACCAGCGGTGGGGAAAACAAAATTACCAAATTATCAGGATGGAGATTAATTGGGCCGAAGACATTGGCTTATGGTTAAATGGAGTCGCACCTCTTTTGTTAAGTGTTGGACTGGTTCTGTTATTTATTGAATTCAAAACGCCAGGATTTGGTATCTTTGGTATCTTGGGCATTGGTTTCATTCTGGTTTTCTTTGGGTCCAAGTATGTGGCGGGATTGGCAGGACAGGAAGAATTACTCCTGTTCCTTCTTGGGCTTTGCTTGGTATTACTGGAGATTTTCATTGCTCCCGGTTTGTTCCTGCCTGCGGTGCTGGGCTTAACCCTGATGTTTGGATCATTGATTTGGGCAATGGCTGATCTATGGCCAGGGCAAGAAATTGACTGGTCGATTCACTTTTTCCGCCTACCCCTCTTGGAGCTAGCACAGTCTCTTGGGCTTGCATTTGTCTTGGGATACTTGGCTATTAAAATTATCGGAAAAACCCCGATGGGAAAATCGATGATTTTGGAAACTACGGTTGGAGATACTAACACGAATGATTTTATTCTGGAAACCGATATCGACCAAACTGGGATTGCTTTAACCGAATTATACCCTGTCGGAAAAATTGAGATTAATGGTAAAATGTATGAAGCCCGCTCTAGCTTTGGCAAAATAGAGAAAGGCGAAAGAGTTAAGGTTCTGAAAAATTCAGGTTTTGAACTTTTGGTAGAAAAAGAAATCCCATCCCAATGACTAAAATCATCGCAACCCTCTTGTTTGGCTACTTACTGGTGGCCTTGGAGGCAATCGTTCCAGGGGGCGTCCTCGGCCTTTTAGGATTTGTTTGTTTATTGGCATCATCTTATTTTGCCCATTTGGAATATGGGGGTTGGGTCATTCCCTTGTTTGTATTTTTATTGGGTGGATTAGGCGGAGTGATGTTGGTTTTTCTTCAGTTCAAATGGCTGGCCAAAAGTAAATGGGGAAAAAACATGTTTGTCCATGCCACGAGCGGCAAAAGTAAAAACAAGAAAGAATTAACCGAACTAGTTGGTAAACAGGCAGTTGCACATACAGACCATCATCCGGAAGGATTAGTAAAGATCAAAGGAGGTACCTATGATTCCTTTTGCTCTACGGGGTATATTACCAAAGGAACACTAGTAGAAATTACCAAAGTCGATTCCTTTCGCTTGATTGTTAAGCCTCTTTGAATTTGGGTAATGCTATAAACAAACAATTAACTAATTTATAATTAATGAACGATTTAATTTCATGGATCATTATCGGGGTGCTGCTGATCGTAGGACTCGTTTTTTCACTTATTATTATCTCCTTTTTCAGTACTTGGTTGAAGGCTTTTCTTGCCCGGGCGCCTGTTAGTTTTGCCACCCTCTTGGCAATGCGTTTACGCGGAGTGCCTGTCGGTTTGATTGTTGATGCTCGCGTAACGGCAGTAAAAGCAAGTATTCCCTTGGATACAGACCAATTGGAAGCCCACTACCTTGCGGAAGGAAATGTGGTTCAAACCGTGCAGGCTTTGATCGCCGCATCCAAGGCAAGCATAGAACTTTCTTGGGACCGTGCATGTGCCATAGATTTAGCTACTCGTGGCACAAGTAAGTCCGTTCTAGAAGCTGTTCGGACCTCCATCAATCCGAAGGTTATAGATTGCAAGATTGAAGGCAGGGATACCATCGACGGAGTGGCGAAAGATGGAATTCAGGTGAAGGTCAGGGCCCGAGTTACTGTAAGGAGCAACCTCGATCGATATGTGGGTAGTGCACAGGAAGAGACAGTAATTGCCCGCGTTGGAGAAAGTATTGTTTCAACCATCGGGTCATCAGAGAACTACAAAGTGGTCTTAGAGAACCCAAACCAGATTACCCAGCAGGTTCTTAATCGGGGACTTGACCAAGGAACAGCCTTTGAAATTTTGTCCATCGATATTGCGGATGTTGACTTGGGGGAGAATCGCGGTGCTGCCCTGCGATCTTCCCAAGCGGCGGCAGATAAAGAAGTAGCTCAAGCCCAAGCAGAGATAAGAAGAGCAGCGGCAGTAGCTCTTGAGCAGGAAAACAAGGCAAAGGTTCAGGAAATGCAAGCGAAGCTTGTAGAAGCGGAGGCTCAGATTCCCCTGGCTATGGCAGAGGCCTTTCGTAGCGGCAACTTGGGAATCATGGACTACTACAGGATGCGCAACATAGAAGCAGATACCGAAATGCGCGAAAGTATATCCAATGAAAAATAATCCCTAAGACGATTAAAGTTTCTTCCTTATAGCAATGCCGGACATTCCCTTAGATACTTTATTCATTGTCGGACTCTTACTTGCCTCTTTTGTTGGCAAATTAATGGAAGGCAGGGCAAAAAACAAAAAGAAAAGACCTTTGCCCGAACCCCGATCATCCCATCAAGACAGTGGGGACGGCTCAGAAGAGAAAAACCTAAGCGACATTCTCAGGGAGACTTTTGGGGAAGTTATCGAACCAATTCATGAGAATCGAGTACCTTTTGAAGCACGGGAAGATGAAATTGTTGAAGACCCGAATCGTAAAAATGCCTTAACCAAGATCAAAAAACCTCATTTGTGGAACCCTGAACAAGAAATTTCTTTAAGTGCTGAAAAAGATTGTAATACAGACATACACCGATCGAATCGTGATTGGTTGAGAAAGAAAGCACTTCATTCCAAAAAATCCCTGCGCCGGGCCTTTCTTCTCAAAGAAGTGCTCGATCAGCCACCGGGGATGCGACGATCTGTCTTCTGATCTTTTACAACTTTTACCAAAGGTCTTTTAGAGGATTTTGTTTCGAGGCTTTCTTGCAAGCCTTTTTGGATACATTTTTTGTTCCAATTACAGGTAATGGGAAATTTACATTTAATCAAAATGCATGCGATGGCTGAACTTTTATTCATGGTCCAAATGTTATAAAAGTAACCTGAAATTGAATTGCCATGTTATTTTTTCCAGTTGATTCCTAGGCTTTTTGAGAGATTGAAAAAAGAGTAGAAACATTTTAATTGAGCTGCATTTGCTTTTCTCTTTGCTTGCTCAGCAATATTCATTTTTTTCAATAAATCAATTTTGGATAAAAGACCCGCTTCATATTTGTAGGTGATTAAGTTAAGTAGTTTTAAAGATCCCCCCTCTACACTTTGCGAAATTTTGAAATCTTCCAAGAAAGATTGATGAGTAATTAAAGAAGCTTCAATATCTTGTATGGCGTTTAAAATAGTTTCTTTCCATACAAGTTCCATGACTTTTAACTTTTTCTGATCGACAGAAAGTTGCGTTTTTCGTTGCGGACTCCAGATAGGAATATCTAAAACTGGTCCACCTGAGACTTTCCATTGTTCAAAAGGTTTGGAGAGGTCGCTGGTCATTGCTACACCAGTCAAGTTAAGGTTGATTGAAGGGTATAAGTTCAGCATAGATGCTTTAGCGAGTTGGGACTGCCCAATAAATCTTGCCTGTGCCTCCAAGATATCCGGTCTGTTTTTAAGTGCGTGGGATGGTAATCTAGCGGGGGGTAGAGGGATTGGTTCTTGTGAAAAAAGCACCGTGTTCGATGCATTAAAATCGAGGGGGTCGCCCATGAGGGAGCTTAATTGAATTTTGCAGATTTCAAGCTCTCGCTTTTTCTGGTTATAATCTATAACTAGAGTTTTAATCTCGTTCTCCATTGTAATCAGACTCTGGTTGCTATCTAGACCTGCATGGTAATTATGAAGGTGTAAGATGTGAAATTCCTGATGATTCTGTATCTGATTTTTGATCAGGGAGAGGTCTTCTTCAAGATATGCATATTGATACCACAATTGGGCAATTTCATAGATGAGCATGAGTTGGGCACCTTCCTGAGTATAAATTTCGGCATCTATAAATTGTTGGGCTTCCTTTTTATGGGCAGACCATTTTCCCCATAGATCAAATTCCCAACCAAAATTTGCTTGGGATCGCCACTCTGGGGTATGTTGCGTTTGAAATTTGGAATCACGGGTATTTTCCTTACCAGGTGCCCATTCAACCGAAGTATTGAATTGAGCTTTTGATTCATCGATAAAGTAGCCGACTTTTGCTCTCGCGAGTTCAATCCTTGCCAATCTTGCCATCCATCCCGGATTTTTTTTCAGTGCAATTCCGATTAATTCAAAAATTTTATCATTCAAATCCAAGGATTGAAAAAATAAATCATTACTGCTGTTATTTTCGTTATTTACTAAGGAAAACTGTTGATCCGGAGGCAACCCTGCTTCGAGATCAGAAGCAGGAACAGTAATTTTGCTAGTAACGCAACTTGTTAATAACAAGAAAAATAAAAAATATAAAAAAATATTCAAGTTAGCTTATTAAACTTTAAATAAATTATAGAACTTGGATTTTTGTGGCATTCAAAACCATAGCACTTGGAAGCGAATGGGTGTCTACGGTTCCGAGTACCTTAATTTTTAGGCCAGGTTTAAGGCCACCTACCCCGTTTAAGTTTCCATGAATTAAAGAATGATTATTATCTAATATTTGTATACTTAAGATTCTTTCTCGAATTTTGTTTCGGTCTTCGCAACATGCGTCCCATGGTGTTGGGCAATTGTCACCCAAAATCTGGTCGCAAGTTTCGATGGTGTCGTCACCTAAAATAAAGCTTGCACGATTTGCGGAAAAGGGGTCTCTTCTGGTGCCAATAAAACCTTCCACTGAAAGGTTTTTTCCAACTAGATTCCGCCTTCTTGCCTCCAAGACTGAAATAGATGAATCGTGTAGTTCAGTAACAAATAAATTTATAGGTAAAATCGCTTTGGGATATTGATTTTCCTGATAATTTATATCTACAGAGTGTTTTGAGTCATGTGGTGATGAATCGCATCCCGAAAAGGTAGATGTAATGATTAAAATAGAGATTAATTTTAGCAGTGTATATTTTTTCATAAATTATCTTATCAGGCGGATCTTAAGGTTTCTGGTAAAGACGGACTCAAACATTTCCATGCTGGAGGAAGGCCACCAAATATACCAAGGAAAAGCCCTGTTGCCATGCCTAATCCCAAGATTGAACGGTTAAAATCCAATACGAAAACTCCTATTGAAAATGGAACGGCAAGGTCTTGCAGAATTGCACCTACTAGTCCAAAAGCTAAAAGAGAACCGATGAACCCTGTAATACTAGACTCTTCAACTAGGCTAAGTAAAATTTTCCATCGATTAAATCCAATAGCTTGAATAGCCCCAAATTCGCGGATACGAGACGAAAAAGCTGCATAAAGGGCATTTAATCCCCCGAACAAAGCTCCGAAGGAAAGTAGGATTGCACAAATCCATGCCATCCAGCGAATGGGTGCATAAAAGCTCGATAACTTTCCATAATATTCAGTTTCCTGAATGGCGACGAGTTCTAAATCGAGCCTTCTCTTAGCAAATGCGTCAAGATCTCCAAAATTACGGCGATTATTCAGGGCCACTACAACGCACGAGAGATTGTCCCGCTGTGTGTAAGTCATAAGGTCCTGTAGGGGAATCCAGATTTCTGATTCCAGAATGGTACCAATGGCATCAAAAATACCAGAAATCACAAGTTTTTCGCCGTTAAAAAATAAGATTTGACCGAGCTGTAACTTAGAAAGACTCAATCCAAGCTTTTGATGAGCTAGTCTGCCCACCATAATTTCCCCTGGATTGGGGAATCTTCCTTCTAAAATTCTCACCTCTTGATGCACCCAAAGAGCCTCGGCTTGGACCCCACGAAGAAAGGCCTGCGAAATTTTCCCATCCAGTGTGCTCAACATGCCATTAAAGTGGATTTCCGGGGAGACTGATGCCTTGCCCATAATTTGCCTGATTCCTGAGGTGGACGAGGCAATAATCTCTGCAACGCCTTGTTTTACTTCGCTTCTTTCGACACTTTCTTCACTGCCCGCACCGAGAAAAATCGTGTTGAGCGGATCGCCAGTATTTCCCAATGTTTGTTCCATTGCATGGTTCATCGAAGCGGCGGTCATAATCAGGAGGACGACAACCGAACTACCTAATACCAATTGGCAAGATTGACCGGGTCTTCTCAGTAGGTTTCTAAAACAATGGGAAAGCGGTATCATCGGGTCAATCTATGCTACTTTTAAACTTTCACTAATGGAACTTTTGCCCGCTTTCCATGCAGGGTAGACGCCGGCAACTAAGCCAAGCCCAACGGTGGCAAGAACTCCCCCAATAAGAACCCCTTGGGTAGGAAGAAAAGCCAAAACTAAGCCCTCGTTACCGATCGAAATACTTTGGAAATTCAGAAAGCAAAATGCACAAACAATGCCGATTGTTCCTCCAACGAATGATAGAAAAATACTTTCCGATAAGACCATCCAACCAATGGACAATTTAGAATATCCCAGAGTTTTGAGAACTGCGTGTTCAGAAATCTTCCCATTGACAGTTAGAAGAATGGTATTGGCAACCAAAGCAACTACAGCAATTACGCAAGCTAATCCAATCCATCTCGAAAATCGGATTAACTCAATGAGTTCCATAGCCGTATTGGCAAAAAAAGCTTTTTCAGGCTGCGTGGAAGTTGGCTCTGTATCGGTAGAGAATCTTTTATCGATCTTGCTGGCTACTTTTTTAAGCATGGACGGATCGATTACTTTGACATTAAATTGAGTAACAATCCCGAGTCCTATTCTCGAAGCCTGCTGAAGAAACGAAAGGTGTACAAAAGCGACATTATCATCTTGAGCCCTATCATCTAGCGTTTCCACAATCCCTGCCACAAAAACTGTGATACCTGCTGCATCAAACCTGTCTCCAACCTTTAGATTTCTTCGATTGGCCAAATTTTTCCCAATCAATGAGGCGTCCTCTCTTTTTTGCCAGTTTTCGATTGTACCATTCAATAAACGAATACCAGAGGTTTGATCATTAAAAGTATCGGAGGGCACTCCCCGAAAGACCACCACATCCAAACTCGTTCCACAGTTATTTACCACAATTTGAACTGGCGTAACTGACCTTACACCATGTATTTGTGAAATATCGTTTTTATAGTGTTCAGGTAATCGACTGGTAGCGGGACAAAACCGATTTTCTCTGTATACAACGAGGGTTGTGTCTTCCGCACTTGAAACAGTAGCATCATGCAGTGTGTGCTGCATTGTTTCAATGCTGGTAAAGAGAAACATTCCAGAGGCAACACCCAGTAAGGTAAGAAGTGAACGAGTGCGGTTTCTGAGCGTATTTTTTGCTGCTAATTCAGCCAAGTTGATCCATGGGAGTAAGAATTTCACAACTCGTTTAGGATTTTTCCCTTGTCTAACAAAAATTTTCGAGAAGCACGCTCAGCAGCCTTAGGGTCATGAGTTACCATTACGATAGTTTTCTGTTGCCTTGTGCTAAGGTTTTCTAGCAAGTCTAGAATTTGATCTGCAGATTCACGGTCTAGGTCACCAGTTGGTTCGTCCGCAACAATGAGGGAAGGATTTGCGACTAGGGCACGAGCAATCGCGACACGCTGTTCTTGCCCACCTGATAATTCTTTGGGTTTATGATTTTTCCGATCAGCTAGTCCAACGAGCTCAAGAACTGCCTCCACATGCTCCCTGCGCTCCTTTTTCGTCATGGCATGAATCAACAAGGGAAGCTCTACATTTTCATAAGCACTTAGAACGGGGATCAAATGATAGAGCTGAAAAATATAGCCAAGGTTTTTTGATCTCCAATTTGTGAGTTCATCCCGATTCATTTGATTCAGATAAAATTCACCAACCCGCAATGTTCCCGATGTGGGAACATCTACTCCCGCAATAAGATTTAGAAGAGTCGTCTTGCCACTTCCAGATGGTCCCATCAGAGCGACAAATTCAGCAGGGTGAACATCGAGGCATAGGTCCATCAGAGGTGATATGATTTGATCCCCTTTGCGGTATTCCTTGGTTAGGAGATTTGCTTCTATAAATGCCTTCATTGTTTATGCAAAACTTTTACTGAATCCCCAGATTTCAAAAACTTGGGTGGGTCTAGAATAATTTGGTCGCCCGGGTGAAGTCCTGATCTAATCGAAATGTATTGGTTGATAATCTCGTCCCCAAATCTCACTTCACGAATTTCTGCCCTTTTGCCATCCTTTGCAATAACCCACAGATTAGTAACCGATTGATTATTTTCAGGTTTGAGTGAAAGAGGAACAAATACCCCGAGGATACTGTGGGTTTGTGGATCGGACTGAATTTCTGATTTTGAGAAAAATTTTGCACGGCAGAGCATTTCTGGTCTTAATCTTTCGTCTGGATTTAAGATTTGAACCTTAACTTGTAGAGTATTCCTTTGTAGGTCTGCTTCTCCAGAGATTCGAGTTAAACGACCTTCAAAATGAGCATTTGGCAAAATCGAACATGTAATTTCAACCTTCTGTCCCTCATATAATTTGGATGCGTCAGCGATAGGAACATCAATTCTGGCCTGTAATTTTTCACCGTTATAAAGAGTCACTGCAGTGGATGCTTCAGGGGCATCCATTTTTTGCATCAACCTTTTACCTGGGCTCGCAAAGAGCCTAAGCACTCTTCCATTAATTGGGGAAAAAATTTCAGTTCTATTTAAGTCTAGCTCAGCCTTTTCCACATGGATCGTTCTCATTTTGGTTACCTGTTTTTGGGAATGAAGCTTTTGTGAAAGCAAAGTGATTTGTTCTCTAGATTTTTTGACATTTGAAAGAGCCATATCTAAGGCAAACCTATTACTATCAGTTGAGTATCTTGAACGGTTCAGATCAAAAGCACTGATCGAACCCGCCGGTAAGATTTCTAAACGCCTTAAATAATCCTCATGCTCGTTCAAGAGAGATTGGGCTTGAAGCTTTTCAAATTGAGCTTTTTCAAGAGAAAGTTCTTGTAGCGATAATTGGGAAATAATTTCCATCTCCCTTGATTTAGCTTCTTCAAATTGAATAATAGCTATTCGATGAGCTAACTTGGCATCTTCATTAATCAAAGTAACCAACTTTTGACCAGCCTTGACCACTTCTCCTTCAAGAACAAAAAGTTCGTCCACAATACCATCGTATAAAGCAGGTACTCGTATGGGATAGGGGTCTGGCTCAATCCAACCACTTGCTTGTAAAAGAAGATCGGAGTTCGTGCTGGACTCTGCTGCGAGTATACTGCTAGTCGGATGTAAGACCGCTCGGGTAATGGATACACTAGGTTCTTCGAAAACTCCACAACCAAATAAAAAAACAAGGTTTAAGAGAAGAATGTGTAGCTTAACTAATTTGAATAGTGAACGGGAAATGGAATTACTTTTCTTAAGAGTCTTTGATTCCCCAAAGATGTTAGTTCTCATGTAATGATCAGATATGTTGACAAAGGGTAACACAGCACGGGGAGCTGCTCCGCATTTAACAACCTACATGATCAAACTTGTATGATACTGAGTGCTAAATGTGGTTTTAATTTACCAAACCAAGTACAGAAATCTTCCGTATGTAAGAACAGAGAACTCAAATGGTGTGTCCTTGTGTTTAATCCGAAAGAATTTCTCCCTGGGGTGACAAACAACTGAATCAAGAGATCAGATGCGGTGAAATAATCAACTGCGTTTAAGCAATCATGGCTCGTGCAAGGCAACTGACTCTGGGAATCATTTTCGCAATTGGCACAGTTGGGCACGATCGAATCACCACTATTACAAAAACATTCCAGAAATGGGAGAGCAAGCAAAAGGGCAATCAATGTGACCGCAATTTTCATTAAGTTAAAGTAACAAGGTTCCCCCCTTTTTTCAATAAAAAATTCGCCTTCTTTTAGCCTTTCCCATTAAGGATAATTTTCACAAAAATATATTTAAATATATAAGTCATCAGCATTCTTGAAATGAGAATTTATTTATAAATAATCATAAAGTTTTGCTCAAGTTCTCCCACGGATAAGTTTTAGCACTTCTAAAAATAAGGTTTGTGTCGTAAATTCACGATGCGATATTACCAGATTACTTGTTTTTAAAATGAGCTTTCACTGTTTTTGGGTGGGAAAATTGAGTCTGCTTTTTTCAAGTTTGAGGAAAGTAATTTACATTAGAAAATAAATAAATAACTACTTAATAAAGCTACTAGTAGGATTTTGTTCTGATCGCACAAAAATCAGAGTCATCCAAAGTTATCTCTTAGTGGTGTAGATTGATTCGATGTTTCGGATGATTCGCTGAATAATCTACAGTCCTTGTAAACAACTGGCTTGCAAGATCTCAACATTTAGTTCATTTATATTCCTTTGTTTTTAAAACCCCGTTGAACATCATGTCTGATATAACCGATTCTTCATTACTTGTGCAAACCAGAGACCAGCATGGTAGTAGTGTCTCCAAGAAACTTCGTGCGAGTGGTCGTATACCGGCCGTTTTTTATGGCAAGGATATCCTCAAGCACTACTCTGTTGAGGATAGTCAATTTAGGTCATTGATGAGATCATCTGGTGGTTCCGTTTCTTTAATCGAACTGGTCGATGGTTCTGGTGACAAAGAACTTGCCCTTCTCAAAGATATGCATACCGATTCAGTCAAGGATTCGATTCTTCATCTTGATTTCGTGCAAGTGACACGTGGACAATCTCTTGAAACAAGAGTGCCGCTTGTTCTTAGGGGCGAATCCCCTGGCGTTAAAAATATGGGAGGTATTCTTGAATTGCATCAAAGTGAAATTCTCGTCCGTTGTAGACCGAGTTTATTGCCCAAAAGCCTTGAGTTGGATATTAGCAATCTTGACTTAGGAGGAAGTCTGCAAATTAAGGACATTCCTGAATTAGAAGGAGTGGAATTTATTGGTGATGCAGACAGTAATGTAGTTACCTGCGTAGGCAGTGCTAGTGGTCGTGCAGGGGCTGGCGAGGTCGAAGAACTGGAAGAGCAAACCGATGAAACTGCTGATTCAACAGAATCCGAGTCAGAGCAGACATCGGAAGAAAAGACTGAGGAGAGTGCCTAAGGCTGAATTATGTTCAATTGCTTGAGTGAAGCTTATACTTCTTGGCCTTGGAAACCCTGGAAATAAGTACCAGGATACGAGACACAACCTTGGCCATTGGTTCACCGATCGTTTTTCATCTGTTGGTAATGCTTCTTTTATAAAATCCGAAGATTTTTGCCTTTCTTCTTTCACTTATACAAACGCTGAAATTATTCTTCTAAAGTCTTCTCATTATATGAACGCAAACGGAACAGGACTGGCCAGCTTTCTCAATAAAAATCTCATGGACCAAGACATTTTCATGGTAGTTCATGATGAGGTAGGTTTACCTCTCGGAAAGATAAAAATTTCTCAGTCTAAGTCAGCTGGTGGTCACAATGGTGTTCGTAATGTCATAGATGCTATAGGGTACTGTCCACTACGATTGCGGTTGGGTATTGATTCAGAAAGACCACCTGATATGAAACTATCCGATTTTGTTCTTTCTAAATTTTCCATCGAAGAACAAAAATCTCTTGATTCTTTGTTTCCTAAATTAAAACATGCTATTGGATTACTCATTTCTCGAGGTATTTCATTCGCATCCAATTATACCAACCGCTACCCTATACCTTCACCATCCTTTTAAAATGAAGACAAGAAACTATTCAGCAACTATTGTAATTGACCCAAGCGGAAGCGAAGGCTCATCCAATGAAATGATTCCCAAGCTTACTGAAATTATCGTTCAGTCTGATGGCGAGGTGAATAAAGTCATAGAACTCGGTCAGCATGATTTTGCATATCCTATCAAAAAGAATTTTACCAGAGGTACATATCTGCAATTTGAGATCACTGGAAGTGCTGAAACACCAAGTAGAATTAAAGAAAAACTGCGCTTAGAGAAAAAGGTTGATCGCATTTTAATCGAGTGCAGTAATTAATCGATTACTAACTTAATGGCCTCTTTAAACAAAGTCTTATTGATCGGCAACCTTACTCGTGATCCAGAAGTCAGGATGATGTCCTCAGGGCGTCCTGTTTGTAATTTTGGTTTGGCTCTTAACAGAAATTACAAAGACTCTGATGGGAACAAAAAGGAGGAAGTAACCTTTGTTGATGTTGAATGTTTCGGTCCCCGTGCCGAAGCAGTTGGCAGGTTTTTTTCCAAGGGAAGACCCATCTTTGTGGAAGGTCGACTAAAGCTCGACCAGTGGGAGTCCAAAGAAGGGGAAAAACGGAGTGCAATCCGTGTAGTGCTTGACAATTTTGAGTTCGTTGATGCCGGTAAATCTGATATGGCTTTGAGTTCTGAGGATTCTCATTTAAAATCAAAGAATACTGGTTCTGAAAACATGGATAGTTCAAGCAAGCTAAGCCCTTCTTCCCACGATCCGGATTTGGACGAGGATGTACCTTTTTAACCCCCGTATTTATTACTTACTATGGCACACACCGAAATATTACTTCTAGAAAAAGTCGAGAACCTTGGATCTGAGGGAGATGTTGTAAGGGTTCGATCTGGTTATGCACGCAATTTTCTTCTACCAAGAAGTAAAGCTGTACCCTTGAATCAGGCGAACAAGAAACGGTTGGATTCTCTTAAAATCGCCCGTGCTGCTCGGGAAGCTGATGAGCTGCAAAATGCCCAAGATATAGCTTCAAAAATTAGTGATTTGTCTATTGCGATTGCGGTTAAAACTGGCTCCGGGGGCAAGCTATTTGGGTCTGTCACATCTCAGCAAATTATAGATAAAGTTGGAGAGAAAGGATTTTCTTTGGATAAAAGACACTTTTCTAATTTTTCCCCAATTAAGGCTTTAGGTCAGAATATCGTTACCCTAAATTTGTTTAAGGATGTGACCGCAGAGTTAAAAGTGGAGGTGGTTTCGGAAAACCCCATCGAGGAAAAAGAATAATAGACCAAAACGACCGAGAGGGAACCTTTGCAATGCCTGCCGTTTCGTCTCTGTCGAAAAAGTCTAAAGATTTTTCTGGGCATTCTGCTGATTCTTCCAACAACCCCCTTTCTACTGGGAAGGTTGAGGGACAAGCTCTGCCGAGTAACTTAGACGCTGAACAGGGAATCCTTGCCGCATGCATTGTTGATGCATCCGGTGAAGTAATTAGCAACTGTATTGAGAAAGCACTTCGACCCGAAGATTTCTACTTTACCAAGCATCAACTCATTTATGACGCCTTGTTGGATTTGTACAATGAAACGATCGAACCTGACGAAATTGTATTAACTGAAAAACTTAAGGCCAACGGCAATTTAGAGCAAGCAGGAGGACAGGAAGGATTGACCAGTCTTGCCGGACGGATTGACACCACGGCTCATGCCTCTTTCTGGCTAGATATTGTCAAACAGAAATCCCTTCTTCGAAAGTGTATCTATATGGCTTTCGAAATGATTGATGGAGCAAACCAACAACCGAATAATGTCGAAGACTTTTTGGCCAATTTCGAGCAACGAGTCTGTTCTTTGGGAGATGATCAAAATCTTCGGGCTTCGATACCCTTTCGAGAGCCAATTCAGCACGCCATGGAGCAAATTCAGAGAATGCTTTCGCGTGAGGAAACCGACGGAGTTCTGACTGGATATACCGATCTCGATGGTCTTACGAATGGCTTTAAACCAGGTGAAATGATCGTACTTGCTGCTCGGCCTTCGGTTGGGAAAACTAGTCTGGCCATGAACATTGTCGAAAATATTGCATTTTCTGCAAAGTATACGAATTCGCCAAGGCACTCGCTTGTCTTCAGCCTTGAGATGAGTGCCACATCCTTGGCGATGAGATTGATTTGTGGCCGGGCAAGGGTTAACATGAACGACCTGAGGAAGGGTTTCGTTCCTCGAGGCCAAGCAGAAAAATTACATCAAACCAGCAAGGAATTTCAAGAAGCCTCTCTTTGGGTTGATGATACGAGCGGTCTGAGCATCAATCAAATTCGTGCCAAAGCCCGCAGGCTGAAAATGCGTAACAAATTAGACTTTGTGGTGGTAGATTATTTACAGTTGATTTCGACCGAGTCCCGAGTGTTATCTCGAGAAAATCAAATTTCTGAAATTTCTCGTGGACTCAAAGCCATGGCTAAAGAACTTGATGTACCAGTCTTGGTGCTAAGCCAGCTAAATCGAGATTCCGAAAAAGAACGCAGGGACCCGAGGTTATCGGATTTGCGAGAGTCGGGAGCGATTGAGCAGGACGCTGATGTTGTGATGCTTTTGGGAAAACAAAGAAAAGGGGAAGATGTTCGAGAAATGGATTATGATGGCGAAGCGGAAGGTCCAGAAGAAGATTTTGAGCCTATTGTTTTAATTTTAGCAAAACAGAGAAATGGTCCAACGGGTAAAATCAACCTTGCATTCAGGCGAAAATTCACTCGTTTCGAAAGCATGCAGCAAGATCATCGGTTAAACTAATCAGTACGGATGAAACCATTTCTTATTCTAAGTATTTTATTTTTAGGATTTATCACACTTCATGGAGAGGGTTTCTATGAAGGCAAAGTAATTTCCTCCATAAAAGTCGACATTTCAGGACCTCCAACGGTTGGCAAGTCGTACATCAAACAGAATTTGCAGGTTGAGGAGGGCAGTATCTATGGCACGCCATCAATCGATAAATCGATTCGTAATCTTATGGATACTGGATCAATCAAAGATGTTAAAGTTTTCATTGATCCAGAAAAGTCAAATCAGGATGGATTAACGATTGTCTTTAAAGTCGTTACGAAACCAAGAATTGAAAAAATCATTTTTGAAGGAAATGATAAATTAAGCAACAAGAAGCTTTCCAAAACAATCACTTTGCAAGTGGGTGAATTGTATGATGAATCCATGGCGAAATCAGATAAAATTTTATTGGAAGACCTTTACCTCGAAAAAGGATTTTGGAATTCTTCAGTTAACTATCAAATCACCCCCTCGAAGGATGATCCCTCTAAAATTATTCTTCAGTTCGATCTCGTGGAAAATGATTCCAGAAAGATCCGAAAAATTCTTTTTTCCGGAAACACTCAATTGAAGGATCATGAACTTCTTGATGTGATGGAAACGGCTCCTTGGAGATTTTGGAGATTTTGGTCCCAAAGATCAAAATACCAACCTCGCGTTCTTGAAGAGGATTTAGACAAAATTTCCCAGAGTTATCGGAATGAGGGATTCTTAGATGTCAAAATCGATCACGCAAACATCACTCTTACCACTGTGGGCTCAAGCCGTATTGATCTTCATATTAAAATAGAAGAAGGATCGAGGTCCTATTTCGGAAAGCAAAGAGTATTGGGACAGGCGGTTCTTGATGAAAAAACTATATTGGGAGATAGCCTGATTAAAGCGGGGAATCCTTACTCCCCAGTTTTATTATCGAAAGAAAGAAGTCGAATCAAGCGGTTGTATGGAAATGATGGTTATTTAGATACGCAAATTCGCGTGAACCGAAAGTCTAATTTAGAGAAAAACCAGATAGATTTAGATTTCGAGATCACGGAAAACAACAAATTCACAGTTAATAGCATTGAGGTCAGAGGTAATGAAAAGACAAAGACCATTGTTCTAATCCGAGAGTTAGCACTTGCTCCAGGAGAAACCTTTGATCTGACCAGAATGGAAACCAGCGAGGCAAGACTCCAAAATACAAGACTGTTTGAACGAGTTAATATTACTGATGAGCCTATTTCATCCGGCGATCCTGAGCTTAGAAACTCAAGGCGTAATTTGGTAGTGGATGTGGAAGAAGGGAGAACGGGTCATGTTTCCTTTGGGGTTGGTTTCAGTACCTTGGAAAAGGCAATGATGTATGCCGAATTTCGACAAGGAAACTTTGATCTGATGAAGTGGAGAGCTCCTCATCGCCTTCAAGGAGATGGCCAAAAATTCCGACTCCGGCTCAAGCTTGGATCTCGAAGCAATGAGGCACGCCTTGCTCTGGAAGAACCGTGGTTTCTTAACAGACGGGTAGCGGCTGGTTTTGAAATATTTCGGGAAAAATCTGATTACCAAAGTTCGTATTACGATGAGTTAAGAGCAGGGTTTGAAATATACTTTAGAAAAAGATTGTTTGAACTCGTAGAGGGACGTTTATTCTATAGCTACGAAGATGTTTTGATTGAGGACATTGAACTTGGGGCCAAAACCTTTTGGATTACCAACCCTGTGACCGGGGATCCAGCCTATAATGCTTCTTCTAACGAAATCCAACGAACTATTTCCAAGGTGGGATTAAGCCTTAGCCGAGATACTCGTGACGCTCTGCTTTTCCCTACCGAAGGCAGTATTTTTATTATCCGCAAAGAATTCGCCGGGGGAATCTTTGGTGGCGATGCTGATTATGGAAGATTTGAGGTACAGGGAGCTCGATTTTTTAAAACATTTGATGCGATGGAACAGGTATTATCTGTATCGGGCCGAGCAGGAACACTTGGAAAATTTGACGGAAAAGATGCAAATGTTCCGTTCTTTGAAAAGTTCTTTCTGGGCGGGCCCTATAATTTACGAGGCTGGGACTATCGAGATGCTGGGCCTAACGATCCTATTGCCAAAGAACCTACAGGAGGAAACTCTTATTCTTATGCAAGCTTAGAGTATACCTTCAAGGTAGCCGATCCTCTCCGATTTGCCCTATTTTATGACGGAGGATTTTTGCGTAGGGGAGATTTTAAACTTTCTCCGGGCAGCGACGATGAAGGTTGGCACGATAATTGGGGATTGGGTATTCGTATTATGGTCATGGGAATGCCTTTGCGATTGGACCTTGGCTTCCCTCTTGCTGACCCAAGTGAATCGGGAAGTTCTACCCAATTTCACTTTTCTGGTGGTACCAGATTTTAAAGTATTGTTGCCATCCCCCTCTCACCTTCTTCATACTATTCCTTTATGAAATCCTTTAATTCCTTCCTATTTATTACCTTTTTTGCTCTAGCTTCAGGTCTCCTGGCTCAAAAGATTGGTGTCGTGGATGTGCAAAAAGTTTTTGATGGCTATCAAAAGGTTAAAGATTCCAGAGAAAGATTGGACAAATCCAAACAGGTGGCGATGGAAGAATTAGAAATCTTTCGCGATGAGATGGAAAAGATCGTCAATGAATTGAAAGAAATGGAAGAGAAATTAAAGAATCCAAACATTGACACAACCACCCTTAAAGAAAAGTACCAAGAAAAAGTCAAAGTAGCCAAAGATAAACAGGATGACATGGTTGCTTATGATAAACGAGCCAAAGCAACCATTGCTCAAAGACAAAGGAACTTGCTAGTGGAGCATTTAGAGGACATCCGAGCGGCGATCAAAAAAGTTTCCACAGCGAAAGGGTTGGACTTAGTCCTCAATTCTTCTGAGACCCAACTGGGGGTCTTTTATTCATCGGATAGTACTGACTACACCGAGGAAGTTATTGTTACCCTCAACGCAAACAAGGAGTAACTCTTTTGTTTGCAAAAAAGCTAAGAGAAATTGGTGAATCTTAGCGTTAAAGTCACAGATATATTAGGTTTATTTCCGGATGCAGAAGTCTCAGGATTTTGTGACATTGAAGAAATAAAAGGAATTGCTAATCTGCGGGATGCAGGGACTGGAGACCTTTCTTTCTTGGGCAATGCAAAATACAAGACTCAAGTTAAGAATTGTCAGGCCAGCATAATCCTCCTTCCTCAAGAATATGCAGAAGAACCTTCCTCTAGCCAATTATTTATTAGGGTAGCGAATCCATCTCGCGGGCTCGCTCAAATTTGTCAACTTCTCGAAGCCAAACTGCATCCTCCCGTAAGACCAGGCATTCACCCAACTGCTTTTGTGGAAGCCAATGCAACCATTGAACCAAGTGCCTCAATAGGGGCATTCACTTACATCGGTGAGCGAGCAAAAATTGGATTGAATTGCAATGTAGGTACGCATTGTCATGTGGGAGCTAATTCTATTATTGGAGAGGGGTGTATTTTGCACCCAGGAGTAAAGCTATTATCTCGTTGCGAGATTGGCAGGCAAGTTGTCCTGAATGCAGGGGTGGTGATTGGGTCCGAAGGGTATGGTTTTGATCAGAGTGAGGAGGGTCATCAAAAAATTCCTCATCTTGGCAGAGTCTTTATTGAGGATGGTGTAGAAATTGGTGCAAACACATGTATTGATCGTGCCCGTTTTGAAGAAACAAAAATTGGAAAAGGCAGTAAACTAGATAATTTAGTTCAAGTCGGACATAATGTGCGAATTGGTCAAAATTGTCTTATTGTGGCTCAGGTAGGAATCAGCGGGAGCGTAACCATCGAGGATAATGTAGTGGTTGGAGGTCAAGCTGGGTTTGCCGGGCATTTAACCATTGGCAAAGGAGCTAAGATAGCGGGGCAAGCCGGCATTACCAAGAATGTGGAACCGGGTGCTTTTCTCAAAGGAAACCCTGCCCTCCCCTTTCATCTTGCCCAAAGAATTGCTATTTTGCAGAGAAAATTACCCGATCTTTTCAATAGATTTGCCCAAGAAAAGACCAAAGAGTAAACAAAGAAATGCACAACGGAACAAACCTAAAAATTTTTAGTGGAAACTCGAATTTACCTCTAGCCAAAGAGATATGTGCCTATCTAGATATTGAAATAGGGGACGCACTCGTAACCTCTTTTCCAGATAGCGAAAGCTTTGTTCGTTACAACGAGAATATTCGGGGTATGGATGTGTTTCTTGTTCAGTCAACAAACTCTCCTGCGAACCATAATATCATGGAACTTTTAATCATGCTAGATGCCGCAAGACGAGCATCGGCAGCCCGAATTTCAGTGGTGATTCCTTTCTTTGGCTATTCCAGGCAAGACCGCAAGGATCAACCGAGGGTACCTATCACTTCTAAGTTAATTGCTAATTTACTGGTAGCTGCTGGAGCCAATCGGGTCTTGACGATGGACCTTCATGCCCAGCAAATTCAGGGATTTTTTGATATTCCGGTTGACCATTTGTATGCATCTCCCGTGTTTTTTGAATACCTGCGAAATAGAAATACAGAAAATATGACCATTTTCACTCCAGATGTTGGAGGAATGAAAATGGCAAATGCCTATGCGGAAGTGCTTGGTTGCCCGCTCGGTTTTGTCGCCAAACGTAGGACTGGAGCTACCACAGTAGAAGCAACTAATCTAGTCGGTGAAGTAGAAGGGCGAGAAGTGTTAATTGTCGATGATATGACAGAGACAGCGGGTACACTTACAGCCGCCGCAAAATTACTAAAAGAAAGAGGTGCCCAGCGAGTTTCAGCAGTCATTAGCCATTGCGTGCTCAACGAGACTGGAAGAGAGCGTCTTGAACAAGGCCACCTTGATGAATTAATTACCACGAATTCTGTAAACATTAATGTGGATGGCCTGCCAATTACCCAATTAAGCGTCGCACCTCTGTTGGGTGAGGCTATTCGAAGGACTCACACTGACAGTAGTATATCGAGTTTATTTGAGGTCAAAGGGTTTTGATAATTGGGGAGTGTTCCCGAAATTTGCCTACAAACAAATTTCTTCTATGGAATCGCTTGTATTGTTTAGGCAAATCTAACATGAAAAAAAAAGGTTTTATTCTGCTGAGTTTTTTATTTTTAAGCTTAGTAACTTTCGGTCAATCGAAAGGTTTTTCGTTGCGGGTAGATGATTCGGACTTAGACCGCCTCTTGCCCAACCCCATACAGAGCTATTCACTCACCCTCCAGTCAAGTACTCCAGCAGTTGTAGCTGTAACTACCCAGCAAGTGGTCAGAAGGCTATACCCAGGAGGAAATAATCCACTCGAGGATATGCTTCGCAGGTACTATGGACTCCCTCGTTTAAACCAAGCAAGAATTGAAGAAGAAAAGGTGCCTGCAGGAATTGGATCGGGAGTCATTGTATCCCCTCAAGGACATGTCGTGACAAATGCTCATGTAATTACTGATCCCAGAACAGGGGAATTGATGGAAGAAGTGTTGGTGCAAATGGGAGAGCAAAAAGAATACCCAGCTGATGTAATTGGCTTTGATCACACCACCGATATCGCAGTCCTAAAAATAGAATCTGAAGAAGAACTTCCTTTTGCTACTCTTGCTGATAGTGATCAATTACAAGTGGGCGACATTGTCTTTGCTGTGGGGAATCCCCTTGGAATCGGAATGACCGTAACAATGGGAATAGTGTCAGCCACCAGAAAATCAGAGCTTGGAATACTTCGAGAAGAAGGGGCTTATGAGAATTTTATCCAGACAGATGCCTCTATTAATCGCGGGAATTCAGGGGGTGCGCTTCTAGATGCCAAGGGAAGATTGATTGGCATTAACACCGCCATTATTTCTCAGACTGGTGCCAATATAGGTATCGGTCTGGCCATCCCGGTCAATATGGTTCGCCGAGCTTTAACCGATTACATGGAAGAAGGAAAAATACAACGTGGTTTCCTTGGAGTTTTGCTTGGCTCCGATCTCAATCCAAACGAAGCTGTAGTAAGTAGTGTGGTTTCTGGGAGCGCTGCAGATAAAGCCGGCTTCTTGCCGAATGATAAAATTATCAAAGTTGGGGATAAGGTTGTATCATCGGTTAACCAGGCAAGAGTGGCCATCTCTCAGGCTAAACCAGGGTCAAAAATTCCTATCGAAGTTCTTCGTAATGATAAACCTTTGAGTTTGTATGTGGTGCTCGGTTCAATGTCTGAGGAGATTACACCCCTGCCTGGAATTGAGCTTGCATCACTTACCCCTGAAAATCGGCAGAAATACAAGGTGCCAAACAAAGTGGTTGGGGTGGTCGTTACCAACTCGAATGGTGAAATCGAGACATTCAAGGAAGGTGTGGTCCTTGTGGAAATTAATGGTGCACAAATCCTCGATGTGGATGATGTGGCCCAAAATTTATATTCTGGGATTAATCGATTCTATGTGTGGTATCGTGGAAAATATAGGTTTCTTGCATACCGCATACCTTAAATCGGATCTTTTTTATCGGTTAGCTTCCAGGCTTAATGGCAGGAATATTTTGCAGATGTTGGGGAAGCTGGTCTGCCTGGTAGGTAGGATAATTCATCTTTAATAAAGAAGTAAATGGAATGCCGAAATTTAAAGGTTCAGTACTGCGATCCACTAAACTTACAACTCCAAGAAAGTCGCATGGGTATTGTTCAATAATCTGAATGGCCTCTAAAACTCGCCCACCCTTGGTTACAACATCCTCAACAAGTAACACACGGTTTTCAGGATGGATAAGAAAATTTCTTCTTAAAGCCAGTCGATCGTTCACTTTTTCCAAAAAAATGAACCTTGCACCAAGTTGTCTGGCGACTTCTTGGCCAATAACCAGACCCCCCATTGCTGGGGCAATAACAAGGTCGACCTTCTTGTGTTCGAGCTTTTCAATTAAAAGTTCTGCGAGCCTTAAAACCTTTTCTAGGTACTGACAAACCTGGGCGCATTGAAAAAAATACTCGCTCCTAAGCCCAGAGCGTAAAATAAAGTGACCTTTGAGCAAAGCATTGGTTTCTTCGAAGATATTTATTACTTCTTTGTCTCTTTCGTTCATTAAAAAGCCAAAGAAAAAGCATGCAGGATTGAGACGCAAACTTATTAAAAGTCTGGACATTGAAAAAAAGGAAGAAAAGCCCTTGCATCTATAATGCAAAGGAAAAACTTTTTGCTAAATGCAGTAGGGAGTTGCTGTTTAATATGGGTTGAATAGACATATAATTGCAATTTTACTTTTCTATGAATTGGTCAAAAGAACTCTGGTTTGCCCTGCTTTTTTTATCGGTTGGTTTCACCATCTGGCCCCTAATGGTATATTATTTAGGGCTCAGCCTAGGAATCGAATTTTTTCTTAGCACTACTCTACGTACATGGGCTGAACAAATTGTATATGGCCCTCTTGGTGGATTTGACATCTTCTCGGTCCTTAGTTTCTCGTTTTTATGCCTGCCCTACCTACTATTTAATTTTATCAGAATCCTTCTTTCGATTGGATCGAACTCCACCAATTCTTAGATCATTGGACGATAGCTAGGCTTTCCTGCAAATAACAAAAGTTGGCATAAGCCCCTTCCTGCACAATTAATTGTTGGTGAGATCCTTGCTCAATAATTTGCCCATTTTCTAAAAAGATAATCGTATCTGCTTCACGAATCGTACTGAGTCTATGTGCGATGATCAGCGTGGTACGGTTTCTCATCAGGTGTTGTAATGCTTGCTGTATTTTTCTTTCCGTTTCTACATCTACACTCGCAGTTGCCTCATCAAGGATCAGGATAGGCGAAGATTTGAGCATAGCTCGGGCCAAAGTAAGTCTTTGCTTTTCTCCCATGCTCAAGCGGACGCCCCTTTCTCCAATTAGAGTATCGAGGCCATTTGGCAATTCCTCTACAAAATCGCGAGCATGGGCGGATTCAAGAGCACCAATAAGGTCCTTCTCTGAGGCACCTTCATCCGCAAGCAAGAGATTCTCTCGAACGGTTGTATCGAAAAGGAAAGGATCTTGCGAAACCAAACCAATATTGGCTCTGAGTTTATTTAAAGGAATATGGTGGATAGGAGTTCCGCCAATTGAAATAGAGCCATGGTCCAGATTGTAGTACCGAAGCAGCAGGTTGGCCACGGTGCTTTTACCAGCTCCCGTAGGTCCAACAAGAGCAGTGGTGGAACCATGTGGTAAGGAAAAGGAAAGATCCTTTACCACAGGACTTCGCTCAGCATAAGAAAAACTGACTTGGGAAAAACTAATTGCATGGTTTTTTTGGGGAAAAGGGGATAGATTGCCTGAGTCTCTTATTTCAATGGGTGCATCCAATACCTCAAAAACGCGTTCACCAGAAGCCTTGCCGGCAGCGACAAGATTATTGATGCCCACAAGTTGTCTAACCGGCTCATAGAACATGTTGGCGTAAAGTAAGAAAGCAAAAAATTGACCGGTGGTAAACTTGGGATCAGATTCAAGAAGATATGCCCCCATCCCGATCACTCCCAGAATTCCCAATGATGATGTAAAACTTGCACCGGGACCTTGAATAGACCATCGGTACATCGCTTTGAGCGACAACGATTCCAATTGTTTTGCTATCCGGGTAAATCTATTCTTTTCGCGTTCCATTAATCCAAAAGAGTGGATTAACCGATTGCCTTGAATATCTTCAACTAAAAGGGAGTTTAATTCTCCGGATTTATCTCGTACTGCCCTCCAGTTTTCCTTGGAAACTCGTGCATATTGGATCGCCATCCATGCAAGAACTGGAAGAGGCATAAAGACAAGGGCGGCAAGTCTTGGCTCCTGCCAAAACATCATTATTGATACGCCCACCAAGGTTAAAACTGCGACGAAACCTTGTTCAGTGCCATCAAGGATTGCCCGTTCTACGCTTTGCACATCCTCAATTACGCGTGAGGAAATATCACCACTTTTACGGCGGTCATAGAAATTGATTGGTAGATGGAGCAATTTATTGTGTAGATCTTGGCGTAAACGAAAGATCACTTTTTGTTCGAGTTTGTTATTAATTCGAATGCGAAAACAATTGAGCAGCTCTTTGAAGAAAAAAATCGAGGCAATAAACAAAACTCCTTGTACTAAAACGGTGCCATCTCCGATACCATTGACCAATACTTTGTCCAAGACCTGCTGGATAACAGATGGAGCGAGTACCGAAAGAATTGTCATTGCGCATGCCATGAGAAGGGTACCCGCAAAGAGAGTTTTGTGAAAAAATAAATAACAACTGACCCGGGAAATTACCTTGTTTTTTTTGGTTTGGCACATCACTTGAAATAAAAACAATTAGAAAAAAGCATTTTATCCCGCATGACAAACTTGGACGGAAAAATCATTCATGGGTCCACAGGAGCTACCCTTTTAGATCTCCCCTCTCCTTACGAGGCTCATCCTTTTGGTCTATTACATTTACCGCGATTTCTGGCAAAGATAAAGAAACACCTCCAAGGAAAACTTCCCAAAAGTTACCAGCGAAATTTTACCAAGGGATTTGACGGATTTTTGTGCCTTCATTTAGGCATAGAGCCTGAGCAAGTGATCGATTGTGTAGCAAACACTCAAACCGAAGAAGAATTAAACCAGAGTTTACGAGCAATTTTCCCGTCTGAATTGAGAGCAAACGAATGGAATCGTCGGGTGGTTCAGATTGGCATGTCCGACATGGCCTTGGAAAAATTAAATGAGATTAAGGACGACCTGGGTGCCGCTGACCGCGAGGACTTACGATCTTTTGCGGATGTGATTGATTTCGATGAACAAAAAATCTCTTAACTCTCATAATTAAACGACACGCTACACTCGTTTGATAGTCAGTAAGGTAAGGTCGTCCCGATCAAGTTCTTGGGCGCAAAATTTATTTAAATCTTGAATTATTTTCTGGTTTAAGGATTCAGGGTCGAGCTCCCTGTATTGAACGAGTTCATTTTTTAGTCTAGCGAGTCCAAACTCTTCTTTCTCCGGATTGGATGTTTCGGTAACGCCATCGGTGTAAAGGCAAAGCAAATCACCAATCGAAAAATCAGCAACCTCATCACACACAAACTCGTTGAACAGGTTTGGCTCTAATATACCTAAGGCCATTCCATTTCCCCGTAATTCTACTACAGGACAGGGTTCTTGGTCCGTTTCTAAGGGTTGTCTTTTTAAAAGTAGTGCGGGCTCATGACCCGCACGAGCGTAGGTTACTTTGTCTGACTCAGTATCTAAGACCGCAAGAAAAAGAGTTATGAACATATCTTTACGAATTCTGGGAAAGAGCTCCTCGTTTAAGAGAACGAGTACTTCCGCAGGGGATCGATTTTTATGGACTAGGTGCTTTAGGTGAGTTTGGCACAGTGCCATGAGGAGAGAGGCGGGAACTCCTTTTCCTGATACATCGGCCACACAGAGGCAGAACTTATGGCGTGATAGTTTGTAAAAGTCATAAAAATCACCCCCGACTTGAGCAGAGGGAACATACCTAGCACCAATTTCCAGTCCTTTAATAATAGGAAATTCTCGAGTCAAAAAAAGCTCTTGTACATCATGGGCAAGTCTTAAATCCGCATCCATCCTCGTTTTTTCCAGCCTTAAGTTCAGTGCATCTGAATTTTTAATTGCGAGCGCAGCTTGTTCTCCGAGGGAATTAATCATTGAGAAGTCTGTCTCCGAAAAAGGGGAGCCACTGGCTGGATTGGCAACAGCAAGAACTCCGAGGCATTGATCGTCATGGATCAATGGGGCAAATATCATCGATCGTACGGACAAGGATTCATCATTATGTTTTATTACCCGAGGATCGCTCAGGGCGTCTGGAATAAAAACCGGTTTGCCAGTCTTGGCAACTTGTCCAACAATGCCTTCTTCTGCCTCTAAGATTTCAGAGTTTAAGATTTTCTCGATAAATCTGGCTCTGGGTACATCTTTTTCGTCCGAATTGACCTTTATGGCTCGTTGAGGAGGGAAAAGTCCTTCTACCATAACCCCTTTTAATCTGGCATTGGGAAGCTTTTCATAAATGCATGCACTCATCGCACCTGTGGTCATCACTGCGGTATGCACAATTCTCTGATATAAAACTTTTCTTTCCACTCCTTCGCCAATCGCTTCTGCAAGGTTATGCATAAATTCGACAGCCATTTTCTTCTCCTGAGCAAGTTGATTTTTTTGCTCAAATAAATCTTTGAGTGATTTAGTCCATCTACGGTGTGCAATAAACCATGCTCCTAATCCAACACTTAACCCACCTAAAAAACAAAATAGTAAAAGCATTCTAGGTGGGGAGCAAGGTTACTCCTCTTTCTTTTGCTCTAAATAACTTACCACATCAGAGAAAACCTTTAGGTTTTTATCATTGAGGTTCATAAGTGCTTTATGAGCTTGATAAACAGTATTAGTCCCAACGCTAGATTGGGCGGAATTTTGAACGAGTTCTTCTAATTGTTGCACATCCCTGATCTCTTCCGAGCTGACTTCTGTAATTTGGTGAATACCCAAGTTAGATACCGTTTCTAGGTTTCTACCCGTTAAATTTAGTAGTACCATGCTTCCCCCATTCTGATTGGATCGTATTTGTAAAGCTACGCTCACAAGAATGCCCAAGAAGGTGCTGTCCATACTGGCACAATCCTTAAAATCGATGATGTATCTTTTCTGTCCAGCCTTAGTTTGTTCTTCGAAAAATTTGCGCAATGGCTCACAAGTAAGATAGGAGGCCTTATTCGAAATTTTTACAAAGGCTCTGTCTGGCGTTACATGAACTCGATAATTTATCTCCACCAAGTATTAATTTATACTAGCAATTAGACATATTCAAAAGGACTGAGTGAGAATGCCTATAAGGCTTTTTTGATCTCAGCGAAATCCGGAAGTTGCTTGGGATCCTCAGATGACCAAGCAAAGGAAATCTTCCCTTCCTTTGAAATGACAAATGCGGATCGCTTGGATACTCCGTTAAAGCCAATGAAGTCTTCGTATAAGACTCCATATTCTTGAGATACATTCTTGTTGAAGTCACTAAGCAAAGGGAAATTCAAGCCTTCTTTGAGCGACATAGCCTCTTGGGCAAACGGGCTATCAACACTGATTCCAAAGACCTGGGCGTTTAACTTCTCATATTCGGATAAATCATCTCGCACAGAGCAGGCTTCTGCCATGCAAACACTGGTAAATGCGAATGGGAAAAAAAGTAGGACGACACTGGAATTACCATGATAATCTGCTAAGGTGACATCTTTTAATCCTTCAGCGGTTTTAGTTTTGAGGGTGAAGTTAGGGGCGTCAGAGCCAATTTCTAAGGTCATATTTTATAAATAATTGGGGTTAAGGGTCTTTAATTTGCTAATACATGACAAGTAACTTGCAAGCTGAATCAGAGGATTTATTGCGATCGCTCTTGGACGATTCTTAACTCGTAGAATATCCACAATATGATAGGAAGTCATAGATAATACTATGAAGAAAAATAGACTGCTGGAAAATGCTGATGTTATCATTGGGCAGGAAGAGTTACTCAAGAACCTGAACAGCGATAAAAAACTTAAGATTAAGTTCGGTGTAGACCCGACACGGCCCGACCTAACTTTCGGCCATTTGGTTGTCTTCAATAAACTCAGGCAGTTTCAGGAAGCAGGTCATGAAGCTATTCTTTTAATTGGTGATTACACGGCGAGGATCGGAGACCCCAGCGGTCGGTCGGAGCTCCGCCCTGAACTGACCGAGGCTGAAGTCGATGAAAATGCCAGAACCTACCTAGAGCAAGCGTTCAAAGTGCTTGATCAAAATAAAACCGTTGTGCGAAGAAATAGTGAATGGTTTGGAAAAATGAGTTTTGCTGATGCACTGGCTTTAACAAGAAGCATGACGGTGGCTCGTATGCTTGAGCGGGATGATTTCGAAAAGCGCTTTAAGGGCAATCAGCCCATTTCAATGGTTGAGTTCATGTATCCATTAATTCAGGGATATGATTCAATCGTATTGCAATCTGATCTAGAGCTTGGTGGAAGTGATCAGCTTTTTAATATGTTGGTAGGTAGAAACTTACAAAAAGAAAAAGGATTCGACCCTCAGGCAGTAATGACCCTGCCCTTGCTGGTGGGCCTAGATGGCTCTAGGAAAATGTCAAAAAGCTATGATAACTACATTGCCTTTAATGATTCACCCAAGGACATATTTGGAAAGACCATGTCGATATCAGATGATGTGATGTGGGATTATTATCGACTGTTGCTGCTAAGAAATCAAACCGAGGTAGAGGCATTACAAAAAATTCATCCAATGGAGTGCAAAAAGCAACTTGCTCATGAACTTACCGCTCTCTTTTATGGTGTGGAAGAGGCACAAAAAGAATCAGACGCCTTTTCCCAAGTTTTTTCTAAGGGGCAAGATCCTGATGATATGCCGGAGATTTCCCTTGCCAGTATCCAAGACGAAAGCCCCACCCTTTTAAATGTTCTTGCGGGATCGAAACTATTTGAGTCCAAAGGTCAAATTCGCCGATTAATTTCGCAAGGGGCCATAAAAATAGATGGAGAAAAAATAGAAGATGCAGACTTGGATATGACCCAAACGAACAACGCGAACCCAATTATTAAGGCGGGTAAGAAACTCTTTTTACGCGTGATTCCATAGGGCAAGCAAAAGAAATTAATCTGACCTTACAACTCTTCTGAGAAATTTGGCGGTTGGGCTGGACTTTTTCTTAAGTAGGGATGCAACTGTGCCTTGATGCAAGAGCTTGCCTCCCTCTGCCCCCCCTCGCGGACCGAGTTCAATAAGGTAATCAGCTTCGGCGATTAAATCTACATCATGTTCGATGATTACCACTGTATGTCCCTCATCAACGAGCTGGTGTAAAAGCAGGATTAGCTTTTCGCAGTCTTGTGGGTGGAGACCTATGGTGGGCTCTTCTAAAACATAGAAATTCTTTTTTAATTTTTTATATTTTTTCCCCTGTAACTCTATGCCATTGGCCAATTCTGATGCAAGTTTTAGCCTCTGTGCCTCTCCGCCAGAAAGGGTGGGAGAAGTTTGACCAAGTTTGAGATAACCAAGTCCAGTCTTGACCATGAGCAGGAAAGTTTTTCGCAGAAATTCATCAAACGAGAAAAACTCCATCGCTTCGTCGAAAGTCATATCAAGGATTTCGGCAATGTTTTTGCCGCGCCACTGTAAGTTCAGTATTTCATCCTTATAACGCTTACCTTGGCATTCTTCGCACTCGATGAATGAGTCGGGTAAAAAGTTCATCTCCAATTTTATTCGCCCCGCCCCTTTGCAAGTTTCACACCTCCCCCCTTTCACATTAAAGGAGAAGTCGCTTGGGGATAACCCACATGCTTTTGCCTCTGGCAAGGTTGATATCAAATCGCGGATTCGCGTCCAGGCACCCAAATATGTAGCAGGGTTGGATCGAGAGGTTTTGCCAATAGGCGCCTGGCTGACTTCGATTGCTTTGGAGAAACAATTGCCGTTTTTCAAAAGGTACTTATCAGACTTGATGACATCGGCAGATTCTATAATGGATTTTTTTATTCCTTGAAAAAGTGGTCCCCTGACCAAACTTGATTTTCCCGCACCCGAGACGCCACAACATACCGTGAGGCGGGCTATGGGAACTCGGAGGTTTAGGTTTTTAAGGTTACGATAGGAAACCTTTGATAATTCGAGGTAGGCATTTTCTTTGCTATTTTTGAAAGGACACAGTTTTCGCCAACTGCCCCTAAGAGGGTGAGAAATTCCTTCGGATAGGTATTTTCCTGTTCCTGACAGCCCTTTTTCTGCAATGGCCTTTGGTTTTCCCATTTCGATCACACGCCCCCCATGCTCGCCCGCATTAGGGCCAATTTCTATGATGCAGTCAGCTTGCAAGATGGTCTCTTGATCGTGCTCAACAACGAGCAAGGAGTTTCCTTTTTTTTGGAGACTGCGAAGAGAATCTATTAACTTCTGGTTGTCAGAAGGGTGCAGACCAATGGAAGGCTCATCTAAAACATAGAGAACTCCGGAAAGGTTTGATCCAAGTTGTCCTGCCAGTCGTATTCTTTGAGATTCTCCCCCAGAAAGAGATGCGGTCTCGCGGTTAAGTGTTAAGTATTCCAAACCTACATTTCTCATGAAGTTCAATCGTTCAAAAACTTCTGGCAATATTGCATCTCTGACCGCATTGAGCTCCTGATTGATACGAAGATTTTTTAGGAAGAGCTCAATTTCAGCTGGCGGAAGGGCGAGTAATTGAGGCAAAGAATAACTTTGCCTGTGTTGAGAGAATAAAAACACATTGCGACCGACAGAATTCAAGCGATCCCCAGAACAAGTCGGGCATATATCCCCATCCTCTAAGCTCCACCACTGCCCGTTTGCAGGTAATTCGTCTTTCATCCAATCATAAATCCTCCCATACCCTCGGCAAGAAGGACACCACCCTCGGGGAGAATTCCAGGATAGAAGCAATGGCTCAAGATCGGGATAGGCCTCTCCTGTTTCCGGGTCTGATTTATGGATGGAATACCAAGAGGTCTCACCGCTTGGTAAAAGTAACAAGCACCTGCCTTTTCCCATTTTCAAAGCATATTGGATAGATCCTTGAAGCACTATGTCTTGGGGAGGTTTTTCCCAAGTTTCTAGAACCAGTTCAATAGTATGCAACTGGTATCTATCAAGGCCTTCAAAAGACTTAGTGGAAAGAATTTTGCCGTCACAACGCACCAGTTCAAATCCTTGATCTTTGGCCCAGTTGATCAGGGGTTTATGATGTCCTTTACGATTGGTGACCATAGGGAAAAGTAGTTGAGCACCTTTGACGCCTTTAATTTTTTTACCTATGTTCCTGCAAATATCTTGCGGAGTAGACGAAACTAAGGGAGTGCCATTCCTTGGGCTGCATTGGGTACCAAGTCGCGCATACAGAAGTCGCAGATATTGAGCGATTTCCGTTATCGATCCAACAGTGGATTTTTTGGACCCACGGGTGACCCGCTGTTCAATCGCAACCGTGGGTGAGATTCCTCGAATTAAATCGACCTTAGGCCTTCCTATCTGCTCAACAAATTGGCGAGCATAGGATGACATGGATTCCATAAATCTCCGCTGTCCTTCCGCAAAGATTACATCAAATGCCAAGGAAGATTTTCCAGAACCCGAAGGTCCAGTTATGACAACAAATTGGTTGGAGGGAATCGCGAGAGACAAATCTTTGAGATTGTTCTCTTGTGCACCTATGATTTCAAGGTCTCTTTTCTTTGCATAGGGTTTGTTCTTAAAATGAACTTGAGAAGATTGCCCTTTGGGAGATGGCTTATTTTTCTTTTGCAGATCTTTAAATAAGAGACCGGTTGGCGTATTTAAACGATGAAAACTGTTCGGTGTCCCACTGGCGATCACCTTACCACCCAATTTACCAGCACCAGGACCAAGCTCGACAATCCAGTCCGATTGAAGAAGAACAGTTGAGTGATGTTCTATGACGAGTAGGGAATGACCGCTGGTAACAACCTGTTTTAAGCAAGTTATGAGCCGTTGTACATCAGCGAGGTGCAGGCCAGTAGTAGGCTCATCCAGAAGGATGAGTGCTGAACCACTTTCTTTTTGCAAAGGGCTCATAAATTTTGCCAGCTTTAATCGCTGAGATTCTCCACCTGATAGTGTATTTAATGGTTGCCCTAATTTCAAATAACCAAGCCCTAGCTCCTTCAGTAATGAAAGTTTTTTGTAGGTTTTGGGAAGTTGTGAAAACCTCTCCTGAGCTTCCGAAATGGTGAGGTTCAAAGTTTCAGCAACATTGAGCCCTCCAAGACGGATTGCTAAAAGCTCATCCTTGAAACGATTACCCCGGCAAAGGGGGCAAGGTATTGATAGGTCGGGTAAGAATTGCATTTCAACATTCTCATAACCCAAGCCCGTGCATGAGTCACAACGACCCTGCCCAGAATTGAAGGAAAAGTCAGCAGCACTAAACCCAGAAGCCTTTGCTTGCTCAGTGCGACCAAAGGCTTCTTTAATTGGGCTCCAAGCATCCGAATAAAGAACAGGGTTGGACCGAGGAGATCTCGCGACCGTTCCTTGGTCTATCATGACAACTTCAGAAAAACCAAGGGTACTATGAACCCAGCCATTGGGCGAGCCTTGGCTTAATTCTTTGTAAATCAAATCATCAAGAAGGGTAGACTTTCCGGACCCGGACAAGCCGGAGATACAAGTTAGTTTACCAAGAGGAATTTCTGCCTTAAAGTTCTGCAGGTTGTGAATGTTTGCTCCCTTGATTTTGATAAAATGGGAATGGGTGGATTTTGAATTTTTAGGAAATTTAGGAGCAAGAAAATTGTTCCCTGCTAGCCATTTTCCGGTTTCTGAGTCAGCAGATTTCACTAATTCAGAGACTGGGCCGTTAAAGATGATCTCTCCGCCTGAAGCCCCAGGATAAGGGCCCATTTCAATGACTCGATCCGCAGCCCGAATCACTTGTTCATCATGTTCGACTACGCAAACAAAATTCCCCGCCGCAGCTAAACTTTTAAGAATGCCTATTAAGCGTCCAATATCTTGATGGTGTAACCCGATGGTTGGTTCATCCAAGGCAAAAAGAGTGTCAGTTAATCCAGCCCCAAGGCAGGCGGTTAAATTAATTCTCTGAGTTTCTCCGCCACTTAAACTTCTAGAAGTACGGTCTAAACTCAAGTAATCCAGTCCCACATCTCGCAAATATCCCAACCTAGTTCGAATGGATTCCACGGGTAAATCCAACCTTGGGTCTTGGCAAAAAACCACTGAATTCATTAATTCAAGGAGTTCAGAGATGGGCATCGCATAAAGCTCGGGCAGTGAATAATTTTTCCATTTCCATAGTTGGGGCTCTTTTTTGAACCGGGTTCCTTGGCAAGCAGGGCAAACAAAGTAGCCCCTGTATTTGGATAGAAATACCCTGACATGCATTTTATAAGTTTTCTTTTCCAGCCAACCAAAAAAGGCATGAATGCCGTACCAGAGATTGTCTCCCTCAACATGCATAGGGTCTCCATCCCAAATAAAGGACTGTTGTTGTGCGGATAGTTTGTGCCAAGGTTTATAAGGATCAATGCCTTGTCTTTGGGATGCATCCAGAAGATCATTCAGGCAGTGACCGTAAACTTTTCCCTCGAAGGGCTTGATGGCTCCTTGAGATAAAGACAGGGAGGGATCAGGAATGACAAGGGCTGGGTTGATCTCTATAACCCTGCCAAAGCCCTTACATTTTGAACAAGCACCGATTGGAGAGTTAAAGGAAAACGAACTTTGTTCCAGTGGAGCATAAACTTTTCCCGATACAGAAGAACGCAAGCCTTTAAAAAATGATTTGCAAATCTTGCCTGTAGGAGTTCTGGCCTCTGCTTGGCCTTTGCCAAGCTCAAGGCAAAGAGAAATCGCTTCAGTTATGCGAGTTTTATTGTTCGGTATTGCCTTGATCTTATCAACTACGACAAAGGCGTTAGGCTCGTCCCAAGAGGATTGCAGCAAAGCCTCAATCCGTAGGTATTTCCTTTTGACCAAAATTCGCGAGTATCCTGCCGCTACCAAAAAATGGAGAAAATCATCCGCCGTTAGGTTTCCACGTTCTATACAAAATCCCAAAACGACATCTTGGTTTAAGAATTCTGAAACACAGCATTTCGCTTGGGCTCTGGGAGATTCTTCCTTAATAATTTTTCCATGGTTATCAGGATCGTGCAGGCTGGCTACATGGGGAAACCAAACTTTAAAATAGTCGCACAATTCGGTCATCGTTCCCACGGTAGAACGGGAATTTCTGATCGAATTTTTTTGCTCAACCGCTATCGAAGGTCGAGCATGCAACATGGATTCGACCTGGGGTCGAGGCAGGGACTCCATGAATTGCCTTACATAGGGGCTAAAGGTTTCAACATATCTTCTTTGGCCTTCTGCATGAAGAACATCAAAAAGCAAGGTGGATTTGCCGGTTCCACTCAAGCCAGTAATAACGGTCAGGCAACCCGGTTCGATCGACAAATTGACCTCTTTGAGATTGTTTTCTCGGGCTCCAAGAAGCTGGATGGGCAATGAGTGAATCGACATCTGTACTTCCTACGGGAAAAGAAAAAATGGACAAGACGCGATTAAAAATGGCGTCCCGTAGGGGATTCGAACCCCTGTTGCCGGGATGAAAACCCGGTGTCCTAACCTGGCTAGACGAACGGGACCAAACCTTGCACTATGTTCAGACAATTGAATTTCGCAAGACGAATTTCCTAAAGTTAAAACTTGGACTCTCCGAGTTTGACATTATTCCACGAAACTTTACTTTTTAATCTTTGTCATGAAACCTACCTACAATCCATCAAAACTGCGTCGTGCCAGAAAATTTGGTTTTCGAAAGCGCAATCAAACTAGTGCTGGTCGCAAGGTGCTCCAAAATCGTCGCCGCAAGGGAAGAGCGAAGTTGACTGCTTCGGTTTTGCCTCGTTTTCGATAGTACACTTTGATTTTATTTGCGTGAGCTACGGTCTTTCACGCACAGAGAGGTTGAGTAAAACCTCGCAGTTTTTAGATGTCAGACAATTTGGGATCTCGGTAAAATGCCCTTCCTTTTGGTTGCAAATGTCAATGGGACCTGCAGAAAAATTACCTAGGCTCGGAATTATTGCGACTAAGCGAATAGGAAATGCAGTGCATCGGAATCGTGCCAAACGACTTATACGAGAATTATATCGCAAAAACAAAACCTCTATTCCTAAGTCTGCCCAAACTGTGGTAGTCCCTAGAAAAGCTATCTTTCAAATGGTGTATACGGAGCTAGAGAGCTCATTTAAGGATGCAATTGTAAAAGCATCGAACAGACTATGAAAAATTATTTACTGGGCGTCGGATTTCTAATCCTTGCATTTTATTTGATCTGGCAACAGGGGTCTGAGCAGATGGATTACGCAGAGCAAAGATCAACCAACCAAGCCTCGGTAGAGCCAATCCTACCTATCGCTGACAATCCTTCTATCTCTAAGAATGGACAGGTTGTCCAAAG
Organism: Opitutia bacterium; assembly: GCA_038110535.1. GTDB lineage: Bacteria > Verrucomicrobiota > Verrucomicrobiia > Opitutales > Seribacteraceae > Chordibacter. The sequence goes on from JAYNJW010000005.1 coordinate 38,765, forward strand.
TGATGAGCCCTCAGCGGGAATACTTTTCGAAAGCGTCCAAGAGTTGGGCCAAGAAAAATTATCCGCCGGGTTAGCTTCGGAGCTCTCATCTGTAACTTTTTCGAACCATACAGGTGGCATTCGCTCGATACAATTGCATCAGTCGAACCGACTGAATAAAGCGTATGATTTAAACCACACGCAGGAGCCTTTACTTGGCATTTCTTTTGAGGATAGTTCTGGAAAACTTCTCCCTAATGCCTTGCCCAACCCCAGAGATTTTCAACTCCTCGAGAATTCTGCCCAACGAGTGGTTTATCGATGGGAATCACCATCAAATCTACGCATCGATCGAATCTATGAACGAGCACAAGAGGACGGGTATGTGCTCAAGCATCGTACAATTTTCACTAGTTTACGGGATGTTCCTATGGCCATTGAACGGATTCGCATGTCTTTGGGGTCGAGCTTTCAGATACCCCGGATGTACAATCCATTTGATCAGGCATCTACCTACCTAAGTGTCGGCTACTACAACGAAGGTGCCCCCCTAGCTGAAGGTTGTTCTTGTGCAACCTGTAGTGGTCGAATTGATGGAGAGCGGGAAGAGTTTTTTCAGTTAAATGAAATGGGACCAACGGGCAAGATAGAACCGAGGAGGTTATCGAAAGCAAAATGGGCATGTGTGAACAACCAGTTTTTTGTAAACTTGCTTCGGCCCGAATCAGAACTATCCGATCTTCGAGTATGGGGAGAATCCGTACAATCCAAAGAAAATGAACGAGGTGAAGAAGTTCTTGGGATAAGCGGAGCAATTTCTTTTCCCTTGGGCATACTTCAACCGAGTGAATCCAAAGAATTTTCGTTTAGCCTCTATGCCGGTCCCAAAGATTATGTGGAACTCTCTCAATTATCTTTCGAGCAAAAGAAAGTTATGCAATTCGGTGTTTTTTGGTGGATTTCCGAACCGCTCAGTTGGAGCCTCAATAAACTTAGTTCAATCTTTGGAAGTTATGGTCTCGGAATTATATTCCTAACCATCATTGTTAAACTTATCCTTTGGCCGCTTACCGCTCAGGCCACTCGTTCACAAAAGAAAATGCAAGCCTTGCAGGGCCCTTTGGCAAAATTAAGGGAAAAGCACAAGGGAAGCCCCCAAAAGCTGAATCAGGAAATGATGAAGTTTTACAAGGAGCATAAAGTGAATCCATTTGCAGGTTGCTGGCCCATTCTTATCCAAATCCCTATCTTTCTTGGAATGTTTTGGATGTTGCGTTCTGCAGCCGAACTTTACGGCCAAGAATTTTTATGGGCGAATGACTTATCGGAGCAGGATAGCGTGGTTATGCTGCATGGCTTTTCTCTCAATGTTTTGCCCATTTTCATGGTTCTTACCCAGTGGTATCAAATGCGCTTAAATCCGATGCAGCTTGGACCCGAGATGAGCGAGGCTCAAAGGATTAATGCTAAAATGATGCGCTTTATGCCCTTCATGTTTTTAGTTTTCCTTTATTTTTTCTCGTCTGCCCTAGTTCTATACTGGACGATACAAAATATAATGACCATCTTGCAGACACTTATGACTAAAAATGTGGTACTCCCTGATGCAATGGTTGAAAAGGGCCCCAAAGCCAGAGAAAAAGGCTTTGACCATCTCCGGAACAATGCCGATGAAATTGAATCAGCAAACGAGGAGGTGGATGAGGAAAACCGGAGGTTTAGAAATTTATTGGGATTAAAGGTTCGCGGTAAAATTGATGCCGAAAACCTAGAGATGAGGTACCAAGAAAGAATGAAAAATTACAGTCCCAAAAGATTGGCAAGCATGACTGAACAAAAGAGACTTTCTGCAGAAGAAAAGCGGGATAAAATTAATGAAGCTTATCAATCTCTCAAAAAAGATCTGGATAAGGATTCTTGACTTTACCTAGGATCATTTGATTCGTTTTGAATTCATGTCAGGACACAGTAAATGGGCAACTACCAAAAGGCACAAAGCGGCCGTTGACGCAAAACGTGGAAAAATCTTTAGCGTAATCAGTAAAGAAATATCTCTTGCAACCCGAGATGGTGGCAAAGATCCCGAGTTCAATCCCCGTCTGCGTACCTTGATTCTTAAGGCAAAACAGGCAAATATGCCTTCGGATAACATTGATCGGGCCATCAAAAAAGGAGCTGGGGAACTCGGCGGTGTCACCATCGAGGAACTGCTCTACGAAGGGTACGGACCTGGAGGGATCGGCTTAATTGTGGAAGTAACGACCGATAACAAGAATCGTTCCGCGTCAGAAGTCAGAAGTACTTTCTCAAAAGGAGGTGGGAATTTGGCAGGAGTAGGTGCTTTAGCGTTCAACTTCAAACGTAAAGGGCAATTTCTCTTGGCATTAGATAAAATCTCCGAGGATGAATTGACCGAACTGGCGTTGGATAATGAGGCGGAAGATGTTTTGATCGAAGAGGATCATTACGAAGTGATTTGTGAAACTTCGGAATTCGATCGGATGGCAGAAGCTTTCGAGCAAAGAGGCATTGAGCCAGACTCTTCCGAACTAGCCTATCTCCCCAGTACTCTAGTTGAAGTTAGGGATGAGGAAACTGCTCGTAAACTGATGAACCTTATCGAATCCCTAGAAGATCTTGAAGATGTCAAGTCGGTGCATGGAAATTATGACATAGACAAAGCTTTGCTTGAGAAAATTTCCTGATAAAATCTTTGAATGCTGCCCTCTCTTGGCACGATTTCATAATGCTCAAGTTGTAAATGTCTACCCCTGCTGAACAAACCTATTTTAGCGATGCCAACGAGGTTGGAATCGTTGAGGAAAAAACCTTTGTTAGTAAAGAAACCTTTAGCCTTACAGGTGGTGGAGTTTTGGAGGGTTTTCAATTAAGATATGAATGTTATGGCCAATTAAATCCCGAAAAAGACAATGCTATCTACATTTGTCATGCCTTGACAGGCGATCATCATGTGGCCGGTATTTACAGCCATGATGATGAAAAGCCAGGATGGTGGAATCATGTAGTTGGCCCAGGTAAACCCATTGATACCAACCGTTTCTTTGTTATCTCTGCCAATTGTCTTGGGGGATGCAGAGGATCGACCGGCCCATCAAGCGATGACCCCCAAAACCCTGGTGCATCCTACGGTGCCAATTTCCCGGATCTTTCAATTTGTGATATGATCCGGGCCCAGCGTGCCTTGATTGACCATTTGGGGATCTATTCTTTACATGCGGTGGTGGGAGGGAGCATGGGTGGTATGCAGGCCTTGCAATGGATCGTTGAGTATCCTGGTTTTGCTAAAAATGCCATCATTATTGCAGCAACTGCCCAGCACAGCGTTCAAACCATTGCTTTTAATGAAGCGGGCAGGTGCTCGATTAGAGGCGATCTTGGTTGGAAAAATGGAAAGTATGAAAAGAGCGCCGGTCCTGCCCAGGGGTTGTCCGTTGCCCGCATGATGGCCCACATAACTTATCTTTCAGATTTGGGGATGGAGGAAAAATTTGGAGGTGACCGAAGATTAGACCCAAGTGATGATTTCGAATTTAGTGTGCAGGGCTATCTTGACCACCAAGGCAAAAAGTTTGTCGATCGTTTTGATGCAAATTCTTACTTGAAATTAACCGAAGCATTGGATCGGTTTAACCTAGTTGGTGAGCATGGATTATCTCATGCGGTAAGAGATGTGGATACCCGAACCATGGTCATCGCATTTTCAAGTGACTGGCTATACACACCAAAACAAAACAAGGATATTGTAGATGCCCTTCTCAAGGCCGGGAAAAATGCATCGTACTTAGAAATTAACCATTCTCACGGCCACGATTCTTTTCTAATAGATTCAGGCCCTTTTCTCCTTGCACTAGGAAGTTTTCTACAAGGGGAAGGTATGGTCACGGAACAAGCTTTTGAGGAGGATGGTTTTCGTAAATTGAAGAACAGATATGAGGTAAAAAAAGAAGTAGATTTTCGAGCGATCGATGATTGGGTTGCGCCCAGAGACAAGGTCTTGGACCTTGGTTGCGGGAGAGGTTTGCTTTTAGAGCATTTACGAGAAACAAAGGATGTTCATGGATTGGGAGTAGATTGGGAACTGAATAAATCAATTTCCTGTATTTCTAGGCAAGTGCCCATTTATCAGGAAGAAATCCTAGCTGCGTTGTCCAAGTTTAGTAATAATTCGTTTGATTGGGTTATTTTTTCCAGAATGGTTGAGTCCCTACCTGAACCTGGCAAAATTATAGAGCAAGCTATTCGGGTTGGGCACAAAGTGGCGGTAAGTTTTGTCAATCATGGTTATTGGAGAAATCGTTGGAACTTTCTTTTGCAAGGAAGGCGAGTATGCAATGAGGTCTATCCTCATCAATGGGAAAGCAGCCATTTGAGTAATCATTTTTCGATCCGCGAATTTGAAGATTTTTCCAAGAGATTAGATGCAAACGGCATGCAGGTTAATTTGGGCAGAAAATTATTTTATCGCGGAGACTGGGTTAAACAATGCTCTATTTTGCCAAACCTTCGGGCAGGATTAGCAATCTACGAAATTGTCAAAAGTAGCTAATTAACCTACCCCTTGCCCTGATTCCAACGAAAGGCAGAAGCATAACCCCATGCAATCCCGACTGCTAGCCCACCAGCATGTGCCCAATTTGCGATCCCCCCGAATACTCCAGTAAAACAAACAAGAAAGAAGCCGAACATGATCATGGCAACCATGGGATCAAGACGGAATCCATCGGCAGGATCCAAGCGAGTTTTGACCCATACATATCCAAACAAACCGTAAACGACTCCTGACATCCCCCCAAAGGCCGGGCCCGATAAAACAAACTGGGCAAGGTTTGAAACGAGGGCAATGATCAGAAGAAAAGATATGAGAAATTTCGGTCCTTTCCTTTTCTCAATCTGCCCGCCAAGATCATGAAGCCAAAACATGTTAAATAAAACATGTAAGAAATTAAAATGTAAAAATATGGGGGTAAAGAGACGCCAGATCTCCCCCGAGAAAACCTCCGATAATTGTCCGTCCAATTTTTCAGAAATAAAAAAACCTCCTACCATTTCGGTATTTTTACCCATGCCAGAAAGCAAAAACACAGCCACGCAGGTAATAATGAGGGACAGGGTCATCGTCCCGGGAGAACGATCAGTCCGTTGCCATTTTTCCCGCAGGTTAAATTCTCTGAACCCACTCTTCTTTGCAGAAACTTCCGTTCTATGATCTTTTTTAGAAACATTACAAAATTGAGGATCATCGGGATTAGACTTAAAATCATTGAGGTAAGAGAATGCTAGACTGACCTGATCTTCTTCTACGACCCAAATCTGGCAGGATCCATTGCTGTCAGCATCTCCTTTTTCCAAAGAAGATTCGATCCCTTTATGTTTTAAGAAATTCCAAAACCTAAGGGCATGGTTCTCGGTGCCAAATTCTGCTACACATCGCATAAAATAATTCCTACTGAGGATTGATAAGAAGACGAGTCATTTAACCAGTCATCAGGGTTATTTCAAGCTCTTGCTAGGTAAAGTCTGGTGCGTAAGTTCTAGCGAGACATCACCGTTTGCTAGTACCTTGGCTTGAACTGCATCAAGCAGTAACTCTTGGAGCATCCGTTCTTGAAATAATTTTGCGGTTACAATTTTCATCCTTCGAAGATTCGGATCTGAAGGGAACAAATTAACCAAGTGGTTGCTTGAGTTAATAAAAAGCTTGTTGAGTTGAGAACTTTTCTTTGGCTTTTTATTATCAATTGAATGGGCTCTTTGCAAAAGTTCATTTCTTTCTTTTTGCATGGATTCTGATTGAACTGCACGAAGGAGAATAATGGCCTCCTGCTTCCGACCCATGTCTAAAAGGATTCTAGCTTTGTTCAAATTGATATACTCGGTTTCTCTCGGAGATCTCGTGCCAAATTCAGCACATAAAGTATCCCAAGCAAGGAGAGCTTCCTCTTGCATGGTGTGGTTAAAATCAAAAAAACTCTGGGCAAATCGCAAATGATAATCAAAATTTTCTGGATCTAGTTTAGCAGCTTCTTTGAAGCTTTCATGCATGAGGATACCAAGCTTTTCGCTTTCTTCCATTTGGGAAAGCTTCTCATCGAAAAGAAAAATAAAATTCCCCAGATTATAGTGGTAAACTGGCTCATTTGGAGCCAGCCTTGTTGACATGAGAAAGAACGGAAAGGCCTCGACTGGCTTGCCGTCTTCCACCAAAAAATTTCCCAGTTCTTGCTTTACAACTGCAATCTCCGGATTGATTTGGTCTGCCTGGAGAAATAAGGCGACCGCATTTTCATAAAGACCCGTCTTTCTAAGAAATTTGCCAAAAAGAAGCAAGGCGTTCACATCATCAGGATTTTCAATAAGAAAATTTTCGTAGTTCGTAACAATTTGCTGGGCTTGTCGAGTAAGCTCTTCTTCAGACCAATTCTTGCCGTATTTTAATAGTCGATTTTGTTGCTCAATAATTTTGGCAAGCTCGAGATCGGACAAGCTCGTTTCGTTTGCCAGCAAAGCTTTAGTGCAACCAAGCACACAAAATAAAACCAGAAAAAAAACTTTACTAAAGAAATAAGACATGCTCCCCCAATCAATGGGAAAGATAAAAACCTTTCAAGCTTGGAAGAGTAGGTTTTAATAGGTAATTTTAGATTTAAATAGATTTCATGAATAAGTTTTCAGCCCTTACATTCTGTGCTTTTGTGCTTTTCCCTCTCTGCTGGCTAGAAGCTTCATGGAGTCGTGATCTGACCTACGATCAGATTGCCTTACGGGCACAAGAGGGGTCTCCCTATCACATGGGCCTACTTGGGATTTATCTTCGTTCTGGAGAAGCGGGATGTTCGGTAAATCTAAATGCAGCCCGGGAATGGTCTAAGGCGGCATTAAAAAAAGGGCATCCATTTGGTGCATACAATTTAGCCAATCTGGCGATGCTAGAGGGAGATTTTTCTGAGGCGACCACACTGTACCAGGATGCAGCCTTACTTCTCCAGCGGCGTGCCTCTGATGGGGACCCGGTGGCGATGTATTGCATGGGAGAAATTGATTTTCAGGTCATACCAACGAATGTGCCCCGGGCACTGGATTTATTCAAAAAAGCTGCAGATGCAGGATACCCTCAGGCCCAGGCGACGATTGGTGCTCTTTATCTCAAAGGCCTACCTGGCTTACTTGAGAGAAGTCCCGAAAAAGGAGTGGCATTACTTTCTGAGGCGGTGCGGGCAAAATCACTTACTGCACGGTTTAATCTAGGAATGGCTTATTACAATGGAGACGGAGTGGTTCAAAATTCAGAAAAGGCGGCCCAGTGGCTACAAGTCGCTGAAAAACAAAATTTTGCTGAAGCTCAGTATGTTCTTGGTATGTTGTTTGTTGAGGGTGACGATTCGCTGCAAAAAAACTTAAACTTAGGCGTCAGTTATTTGCGTAAGGCCATGAGCCAGAATCATAAACTTGCCAAAGCCTATTTAGAAAAGATGGATGTCAGAAGTGACCTACCAAGTGCCCCCGGCGAAGAGAGTCTTGGTGTGTTTAATCCATCGGATCAACTTGGAGATGCCGAGGTTATGCAGGAAGCTCGTATGTATTACACCGGGATTGGAAAGCCCCAAGATTACCAAAAAGCCTTTTCTATGTTGATACCTTTGGCCAAAGGAGGATATGCGGAAGCCGCCCGCCTAGTTGGATTGATGAAATTATCCGGAAAGGGAACAGCAAAGAACCCTGCAGAGGCCAAGCAATGGCTCTCTGTGGCTGCCCAGAAAGGCGACCCTACAGCTCGTCGTATGCTGGTTCAGTACAAGAGCCTCTTTTAGGCTTAGGCAAGAAACAGGCCGCCCTAATGCATTGCCTGGTAGTGCCAGGATGGCACAGTTAGGCTGGGCAGCTCAAGAAGTGAGTAAAACTGTCACTTTATCGGCGACTTAAAATTTTGTAAGTCATTGTACATTAATATTTTAAGATTGGAATGAATTATGCAAAACATCTTGTACTCAAAATTAACCCCCCAATTATCATGAAAATTAATCACCAATACCAAGTAAACCCCGAAGGAAGCATCTTTGATTCTTTTTTAACTCCACTTTTCAGGAAAGAAAGCAACCTTAGTTTCCTAAACTCTTCTGTATACCATAATGCTCACAATCCAGTGGTTAAAGTCTCAGGGGAGGACTCGAATATGAGGGTAGATGTTTTAGTACCAGGTTGGTCAAAAAATGAGCTGGAACTCGGTTATAAAGATGGCTTTCTTTTCCTAAGCAGTAATTCCAATGGAGAGAAAGTTGAGCAGAAAAAAATTCTTGCAAGCGAACTGGACATAAGAATGGAAATTCCGTCCGGGTGGGATGTGCCCCAAGCAAGTGCAAAACTAGCGGACGGCATACTTACGATTCGAATTCCGAGAAAAGCCATCGAAAAACCTAAAAGCCTGAAGATAACTTAAGTAAGAAAAAAAGAGAGAAAATGTTTTCAACTTTCTCTCTTTTTTAAGGTTGAAAAATATCCAAAGCCCGAAATTTTCGGTGTGTGGAATTGTTTGAAAATCTCCCTGTTGTTCAGGAGTTTGAAAAGATTAAACAAAAGTGGAGCGAAAAAAACCATTTAATCTTAAAATCTCCAACTGGTTCAGGAAAGTCCATTGCCCTTCCTTATTTGCTGAAAACTTCAGGTTTGGTAGGCGGCAAAATTTTGGTCGCACAACCGCGACGTATCGCAGCGAGGTTACTTGCAAAACAGCTCGCCAAAATGGCGAATTGGCAAGAAGGAAATCAGGTTGGTTATCAAGTTAGGTTCGAAAAGAATTACTGTGATAAGACTGAAATCATCTACGCGACTGATGGAATTGTTCTAAATAAACTTCTTAATGATGAGGCTCTCGGGGAGGTGGAGGTTTTGATCTTAGATGAATTCCACGAAAGAAGTGCCCAACTGGATCTCTGTTTAGCTCTTGCATTAAAACTTTGGAAGAGTAACAGACGAAAGCTACGATTAGTGGTGACTTCGGCCACCTTGGACATCGATGCACTCGCTGGGTATATGCCAGATTCAGCTCAGGTTGAGCTCTCAGGCCGTTCTCATCCGGTCGAAATTCAGTACAGGAAGCCTCCCAAAGATTATCCAGCATGGCGATCAGTGGTTGAGATATTGCCAGCCATTTTAAAGGAGATGGATGGAGATATTTTGGTTTTTATGGACGGGGCCTATGAAATCTCTCATGCGGTCAATTCGATCCTTTCCAATTCTTGGTCAAAGAGCTTGGAAGTTAAATCACTCTATGGTGATTTGTCTCCGGAGCAGCAAGATTTGGCTCTCTTGGGGACGGAAAAAAGAAAAGTTATAGTTAGCACAAATATTGCGGAAACCTCCCTAACCATAGAGGGAATAAAAATTGTTATTGATACTGGCAGGGCAAAGAAAATGAGATATGACTCCGTCCGAGGAATAAACGCTTTACTGAGCGAGCCAATCAGTAAGAGTTCAGCAGAGCAAAGGGCTGGTAGGGCTGGTAGGTTGGGGCCTGGGTTTTGTCTGCGCCTCTGGTCAGAATCAGAGCATAAAGCTCGTCCAGAATTTGATACTCCTGAAATTTCAAATATAGATATAAGCGAAATTTATTTAAATTTAGCAGGAGTGGGTTTGTCGCTGAAGGATATCAATTTTATCGAACCTGTTTGCCAAAATTCGATAGGCACAGCCAAAGAAAAATTAAAAAATCTGGGTGCGATAAATGAAGCGGGAAACCTGACAGAGCATGGAAAGAAAATGAGCCAATTGCCGACCCATCCAAGCTGGGCCCATGCTTTACTAATTGCAAAAACAAAGAACTTAGTCCCCTCAATATCATTAGTTTTAGCAATGCTTGAGGGACGTCCAATTGTTCAATTAGATAAGCTGGGAGATTTCTTCCCCATGAGTAAACCTAGGTCGGATATTTACTGTTTACTATTGGCTTTTGAGGAGGGAGAAAGAAGAAATTTTTCAAAGCAAGAATGTCAAAGAGCCGGTATCCATGTGGGAAGATGCCTAGAAGCGGAACAACTGGCCAGAGAATTATGTAACTTGGTGGGTGTTCCATATTGTCTGGAATTACCGGATTATGAGAGTTTATCGAAGGCATTGCTATTGTGCTTCCCTCATCAAATCGCATACCTAGTCAGTGATGGGCGTAACATTTATGAGGACTTTGCTGGCCAACGACTACACCTGAGTAAGCATTCCGTTCTGGGAAGTGAAAGATTTGTTCTTCCTCTCCAGGTGGTAGAGAAAAAAATAAAAGGAAGAATGGTTTTGCAAATGGGATGGACCAACGGCGTTGACGAAAAGTGGATACGAGAAATGTTAGGACCCAAAATCATTTTATCCAGATCTATTGTTTGGGATTCGATCTCACGAAAAGTGGTTGAGAGAAAAACTGAGTCATGGGGTAAATTGATATTATCAGTATCTGAGAGTGAGGATGTGAGCCAGAATGACAGGGCCAAGGGATATGCAAGGGCCTTGATGGCGGGTGATTTAAAGTTAAAGAATTGGAACGCCCAGGTAGAAAAATTTTTAAACCGGCTTAGCTTTCTTGCTTCTTCTTTTCCCGAATTGGGAATTGTTGAAATGGATAACGAAACCCGGAACTTATTTTTGGAAGAGCTTTGCCAGTCTGGATCTTCCTGGAAAGAAATTAAAAATTTGGAAGTATTCGTACCCTTGCTTCATTGTTACAGCAAAGAAGAAAGAGAAATTTTGGAACAAGCTACTCCAGAAACTCTCGATTTGGGTATGGGTAAACGGCCTTATGCACTTGACTACTCGCAGAAAAATGAAGTCGTTTTGCGAGCGATTTTACAAGATCTTTATGATGTTAAAATTCATCCCACCATTGTCTTCGGTAAATATCCTTTGGTTGTGGAAATTCTTGCCCCAAACCGTAGACCTGTCCAACGAACCTCCAATTTGGTGAGTTTCTGGGAGGGATCATATCCCGGTGTACGCAAAGATTTGGCTGGCCGTTATCCCAAACACGAATGGCGCTGAATCAAACTGTTCTGATAAGGGCTTTGTACGAGTTGATGTGGATGATAGGCCTGCCTATTGCATTTAAAAATAATCGAGTTCGTGGGTGGTATGGCGAATGGCTTGCCCGACAATATATACACCAAAGGAATTTTTTTATTTTGCAAAAAAATTGGCAAAGTCCTCTGGATGCTAGGCGGGAAATTGATCTTATCGCAAGGGATCTGGAGTGCCTAGTTTTTATTGAAGTCCGGGCGAGATCGGTCGGTTCTTTAAATGCTGGTTATCACTCGATTAATCACAAAAAAAGAGCATCGCTCCTCAGCGCTTGTAAAGACTTTTTACGGATCGAGTACCCCAAGTTTCGACATTATCGATTTGATGTAATCGAAGTGGATATTGATCAAACCAGGGGTAAGGTGTTTCACCATGAAAACGTTTCCCTCTTTCCATAAGAATTGAGTATGCCTATTATGGATACTTTATGACAAATTTTGGCAAACGATCCATTCCGCCTACTGTAATGGTAATTTTTGGTGCATCGGGGGACCTGACCTCTCGCAAACTCATGCCGGCTCTCTTTAATTTGTCGGTTGATAAATTGCTGCCAGAACGCTTTTTTTTAATCGGCTATGGTCGCAAATCAGTTTCAGACGAGGTATTTCGTGAAACCCTAAAAAAATCATTATCTGCTTACTCGAGAAGATCGATAGAAGAGCATGCCTGGAGCAGTTTGGCACCCGGAATTTCGTTTCACAGGGGAGCCTATGATGACCCTGCAAGTTTCGAGTCCTTAAAATCTAAGATCGAAGAAATTGAAAAATCGGTTGGGGAACCGTTACAGAGTATTTTTTATCTCTCCACCCCGCCTTCCGGCTTTTTGCCCATTCTTGAGAATTTAGGAAATAGCGGGCTTGCTAGGTTACATCATAATACGCAATCGGCATCCAAAGTAATTGTGGAAAAACCATTTGGCAGAGATTTTGATAGTGCCCGTGAGTTAAACCAAATGATTAACCGGCGGTTTGCGGAGTCTCAAGTTTTTCGCATCGATCATTATTTGGGTAAAGAGACGGTCCAAAGTCTATTGGTTCAGAGGTTTGCAAATTCTATTTTTGAACCGGTTTGGAATCGAAACTATGTGTCTTGTGTACAAATCACCGTCTCCGAAGATTTAGGGGTTGGTTCCCGTGCTGGTTATTACGATCGAAGCGGGGCATTGCGAGATATGATTCAAAACCATGTTATGCAATTGCTTGCCCTTACAACCATGGAGCCACCTTCTTCGTTAGATCCTGAGGCGATTAGGGATGAGAAAGTGAAGGCATTGCAGGCAATCAAGCCATTGTCTATGGAAAATTCTAATCCTGAGGTTGTTCGGGGGGTATATGCAGAAGGATTGATCGGTGGAGAAAAGGTGATTGGTTACCTTGAGGAAGAGGGAGTTCCAAGTGCCTCTTTTACTGAAACTTATGCAGCACTTTCCTTGCAATTGGATAATTGGCGCTGGAAGGGAGTTCCCTTTTATATTAGGTCAGGAAAACGCCTGAAACAAAAGGCAAGCGAGATTGTTGTTCAATTTACACGTCCACCGGCAATCCTCTTTGGAGAGAATTCTAGCCGACCTCTATCTCCAAATTTACTAACCATCCGGATCCAGCCAGACGAAGGCGTTAGTTTAAGTCTTAATTCCAAGACTCCTGGTCTTGAAACCAAGCTTCAACCAGTCAATCTTTCTTTCGGGTATCATACAACTTTCGGATCAAATACTCCCGAAGCGTACGAAAGGTTAATTCTTGATTCAATGGCAGGTGATGGGACTCTGTTTATTCGGGGCGATGAAGCTGAACAATCTTGGAGTTTACTATCACCCGTTCTGGAAACTTGGCAAACGATGGGGGGGCATGGTCTAGAGAAATATGCTGCTGGAACTTGGGGTCCTCTTGCTGCAGATAAATTATTACTGCAGCGAGGACACGAATGGATAACCAATAATTAGTGAAAAGACCCTATCCATCTATCTGTGCTTCTTTGCTTGTTATCATTGTCTGTCTTGGTCTCTCCGCTCAATCCGATAAGAAGGTAACAATGAGCCCAAATATAGCTGAACCCAAACAACCTCCTCATGAATTCGCCCTGCTTGGAGGTGGTTGTTTTTGGTGCACTGAAGCCGTTTTCGAAAATATAGACGGTGTCTTGGAGGTAATATCAGGATATGCTGGTGGAGATCTTGAAAATCCTACCTACAAGGATATTTGCACAGGGACATCCGGACATGCGGAGGTGATTAGGATTAAATTTTTACCTGCAAAAATTTCCTTCTCCAAAATCCTTCAAACTTTTGGTGTCGCTCACGATCCAACAACGCTAAACCGACAGGGTGCAGATGTTGGCACTCAATACCGATCAACCATTATGTTTTACAATGAGGAGCAACAAGAAATTGCCCAGTTGTGGAAGGCTCAGTTGACCGAGCAATTAGAAGATCCTGTTGTTACTGAAATTGTTCCTGCCCCCAAGTTTTATCCAGCGGAGGATTACCATCAGGATTACTATGCCAAAAACCCGGATCAAGGTTATTGCACTTTCGTTATCCGTCCAAAGTTAAAAAAACTGGGTCTCGAGTAATCGGGGAATTGGCTCTTATCTGACATTGAAGGTTGATGCAGAATTTTTATGTTTTTCCTGCTGTATTTATATTTGAGAAATGTACTTCCCTTGGATTGTTTTTGTAAAAGGTTAAAATTCTTAAATTATTTAATCGTAAGATATCATAGAATAAATCAAAGACTAATGCTTTTAAAAAAAACTTGCACAACAAATGTTTTGGTAATTATCTAAAATTATGATAAGTCATGATTTTGACAAAACAATCAGATCAATGCAACACGTCACCAATTGGTTTGAGCAGAATCAATGTAACTCGCTCTTGCTAAGCAGCCTTTTTGATGATCTTCCTGGAGTAAGTTTTTTCGTAAAAGATCGGGAGCACAAATTAATCATGGTAAACGCGAGTTTTTTGCCTCGCCTTGGGTTATCTCAGGAAGAATTATTCGGAAAGACTGATTTTGATTTATTTCCCGCCCGTTTGGCAGAGCATTTTAGAAGGGATGACCGAGAAATATTTGAAACAAAAAAACCAAAACTGAATATTCTAGAATTAGTTTTTAATAGCCAAGGCTTACCAGACTGGTACTTGACCAATAAATATCCCCTCTTTAATGACAGAAAAGATGTGGTCGGGTTAATGGGTACAGTTCGTCCCTATGGGGACGGAGAAAATAAGGAATTGAAATGGGAAAGAGACGATGAAATTGGTCGTGCGGTCAATCATATACGAAACCATTTTCGTGGGGAAATTTCAATCAGCGACCTAGTTGAGATTTCGGGTCTGTCTCACCGGAAACTACATAGGGGTTTCGTTGAGTTGTTTGGTATTGCTCCGATGCAATTCATAACCAGAACAAGAATCGAAGCCGCGTGCGATGATTTACTTTCTTCAGTGAACAAACTCTCAGTTATTGCCAAGGAAAACGGATTTTATGATCAAAGTTCCTTTACTCAACTCTTTCGAAGGCAAATGAAAATTACTCCTCTAAAGTACAGAAAACAAAAAGGATTTATCTAAGGCTAAATTCCTCTTCCGTAAATCTTGATTCTTCGAACATAGCATTTGGAGTGTTCCTCCGCAATGCTCCACCAGTTCATATTACCAGTCTTCGGAATATCCCCATTCTCATAGGATTCCAACAACCTAGCTCCATTTTGAGAGAGCACTCGGACCATAACATCAATAAAATCTGGAAAACTGTAAAACAGTGGCTCACCTATCGAATGATAGCTTTTGTGGGAAGTGGACAAGAATTCATCTGTCAGTATATTTCCAGATGAATCTGGATCGATTGCGGGGAAAATCTGCACTAAATTTCCAGTGCCATAACTATTTTTTTCTAAACGATAAGCACGGATGCCAAAATCAATCACATTGGTGGATAACGAAAAAGAAGTGGGTGAATAATCTACACCCTCGCTGATAATTGGATTTATAATAATTGAAGGCACACGAGGAGTGCCGGGATCATTGGAATCTAGTGAGATTAATGAGGCAGAATGTCCATAGCCTCCTGTTGCAATTTCTGGATCTAAGTTGTACCCCGCCTCGAAGGTATTTTTTGCAGAAACATCGGCACGGAAAAGGTGGTATCTCTGTCTTGAAGTGGGTGAACCCGTAACCCCATAACGCACAATTTGGTAAGATATTGCCCGTGCCGCACCCTCGCTTTTTGCACTTGGGTCGAGTTCGGGAGATTGAGTAAAAAAACGCAACCAAGTACCTGCGACTCCAAAACGAGATTTTTCGAAGAGACCCTGCCCCAGGGCATCTATTTCCTCCTCGGCTAAACTATCCGTTGGCCAGTCGGATGAAATGATTCTTAGAGAATCAAGGGGAGGTTTAGCAAATTCACTTTGGGGGGCGTTTATCCATGATCCGCTATTGCTTTTATCGTTCAGTATTCGAATAGCCATCCATACATTACCATCATTGCGATACAGGGCACATTGGAGATCCTCTTGGATTTGGTCTAAGACAAAATGTGCGATTTGGTTTTGTTCTAATTCTGCAGACGATCTTATTTGAGTTTCCAAAACTTGGCTAGAGACGAGCAAAAGCATGCCAGAGAGCATTGCAGTAACGCCAACTGCAACGATCAGTTCAAGAACAGTAAAGCCCTTCCTATGGCACGATCTTAAGACAGACATTTTTGATGATTACTCAAACTAGCACGAACCCAAAAGCGATCAAGCCAAGAGCTTTACTTGAGTCTTCTTCAAAACTTTATTTGCCCCATGCTTTCTCCAACCTTGAAATAACTTTCAAACCCCTTGGCCGATTGCTCCTTGAGATCCTTACGAAAGTCTACCTTATTGCTTGGGTAGAGGGTGATAACACATGAACCTCCGAAAGAAAAATATCCATATTCCTCCCCTTTTTGAACCGAGGAGTCTACTTTGCTCGTAAGGTGAACTGACCCAACGCAGGTTGCCCCAATTAGAAGCTGTACAATCTTACCCATATACTGATTTTCAAGAATCGAGATGTAGCGCTTATTCTCCCAGAAAATAGAAATTCTTTGACGCAGAGCAATGGGGTTAACTGAAAATAATGAACCGTTGATCAACCTGGATGGATGCAGACGGCCGGAGGCAGGAAAATGAAAACGATGATAATCAACGGGGCACAATCGACTAATCAACATGGCTCCATCCTGATATTTATTTGCCAAGCTGGCACATCCCAGCAATCGTTCTAAATCAAATGCCTGCCCTTTACTGTAGATTTGTTTAACCTGGGAAAGGTCTGGAATAAGAAAATGCCGGCCGTCAGCGGGAAATACTAAGCTGTGCTTCTCGGAGTCAATTGGGCGGGCGGCCGGTTTTAATTTTCGGTAAAAGAACTCGTTAAATGTTTTAAAGGAATCTGGGGATTGTAGGAATTCTTCTTGGTTTAGATCGTAATTTTGTATGAACGGAAAAATCTTACCACGACTCGTTGAGGCGTCCATTTTTCTCCCGTACCATTGGGAAAACCATTTTCTTTGCACCATTGCCCACAGGCCAATTCTCCCAAGGTAGTTATGATAACTGAAACGCAACCATTTTTCCCCATATATATTTTCAACTTCGTAGCCGGAAGTGTACGGGTTCCAAAAAACCAACTCCGGATTCATTGCATTAAGGCCCACTCCGGAAGGGCAAATATCATAATGTTAAGCCTTTTGAATTTTTCCCGCTTTGATTGCTTTGACAGATACCCAGAGGCGTTTGATTTGACCGCTGGGTAGTTTGACGCGTACGCGCTGTAAGTTTGGGCGAAAGGTACGCTTGTTGTTCTTGACCAACTGCAAGCCAATTCCGCCAGCTTTTTTGCTTACACCCTTATGGATGATACGACCTCCAACTTTGGGCCGCTTTCCTGTAATTGCACATACTCTAGACATATCAAAAATGAGGTAAACAGTTTATAATGGCACAAAAGCACTTTCTGACAAGATTAAAGCTTTTATTCTATCTCCCTAGCATGCAGTTCGAAGATCTCAGTCTCTAAGGCAGTATCGACATGTTTAAGATAATACATGCTGAAATATTTTGTTTGGGCTAAAAAAGGCTTAGCCCTTTCTTTGCCGAGAACGAGGCAAGTTGAGGCAAGAGCATCGGCAAGCATTCCGTTTTCAGCAATTATTGTTACTTGTTCCCTTCCCACAATCCCAAGTCCCGTTCTCGGATTAAGCAGGTGCGAATACCTCTGGCCTTCAACTTCAAGGTATTGTTCAAGATCACCAGAGGTTGCCACCGCACAATTTGACAGTTGGAGCGTGGGCAGCAAAGAGTTGGAGATTCCTCCCACTTCGACCCGCCACCCCTTGCTGGAAAATGGTGGGTCTCCTATGGTCAAATCTCCCCCGGCATCAATCAGGCATCTGGGAAAACCATTCATTCTCATCACCCCAAGCATTTGGTCTGCAATATAGCCCTTTGCAACTCCTCCTAAATCAAGAACCATTCCCCTAGCGGTCAATCTGGCGGAAGAATTTGCCTCGTTGATCAATAATTTCTCGTGCCCCGATCTTTTCAAAGCTTGTTGAATCTTTGCTTTATCGGGTAATCTTTTTTGATGCCGGGCAATTCTCCATAACCGCGAAAGTGAACCAAGGGTCACATCAAAAGCTCCCATGCTTTGATCGGCAAGCTTTTGGCTAAAGATAAGAACCTCCATAAGTTCTTTAGACAAGGGAAATGGACGACCGAATTGAGAGCTTCGCGAGAAGCGCGATATTTCACTGTGCCCTTCCCAATCGCTAAAAATCAGGTTGAGCCGGTTCCCTTCCTTGAAGGCCATACTCACGGAATTGTTAAGCTCTGCACTTGCAGGGGCGTCTACTAACATCCGCACCTCTATGCCCATTAACCGTTGAGAAAACTCTGCTCGAGCATCGATCTTATTCGCGGGTAAAAAAATCACGAAACCAAAAAGACCCAAACAAATGGGGAAAAAACTGGCTTGAGGATGAGGGATCATAAAATACGGCAACAGAATGTGAATAAGATTGAGGTTTTTAGCTAATATCCCTTAGCTAGGATATTTAGATATTTATCATGAGGTTTTTTAAACTTGCTTGCAAATCAGCACTTTGTGCATGTCTGATCACTCCCTGCATACAAGGGTATTCCGAAGAAATAGATTTTATCCGGGATGTCAGACCAATTCTCGAGCACAATTGTGTGAGCTGTCATCGTGAGGATAATGCAAAAGGAGATATCCGCTTAGATACCAAAGAGGCTACCTTGGCCGGCGACGATGTGCTAGTGCCTGGGGATCCCGAGTCCAGTTCATTGTATTGGACCACCACTCTTCCCCTCGATGATGAGCTTATCATGCCACCGATCAAGAACGAGGAAAAGGACTATCCCCTAACCGAAGCCGAACAAGCGGTGCTCAAGCAATGGATCATCGATGGTGCAGAATGGCCGGAAGATATCGTTCTGGAACCACGCAAAAGGCTGCCTAAAAACATTTCCTTTGTCGAGCATGTCCAGCCTATTCTGGAGTTGAATTGTGTGGCTTGTCACTACGAGGGAAAAGTGAAAGGTGACCTTCGCTTGGATACCAAAGAATTTGCCTTTGCTACAGATTATGTGATCAGTCCAGGAAATGCGTTAGCGAGCGACTTGTATATCTTGTGCACCTTGCCAATGGACGATGATATGTTTATGCCACCTGCTCCGGCTGAACCACTTTCCTCGGGCGATTTGTATATACTTAGAAGGTGGATTGATGAAGGTGCGGATTGGCCGGATGAAATTACCCTGGCTCCGAAGAAAAAATCGCTCACCATTTTGGGAACAATGCCCAAGGACCTGTACCAGGAACTTGGCTTTTCAGCGGGTGCTGTGCAGGATGAATTTTCCGAGTATGAAGAAGATATATCCACTTCGGATATAGGTTTTACCATGGTGCCAGTCAGTGGAGGAGAATTTACTATGGGCAGTCCGCTGAATGATCCGAATCGCGGGGCTGATGAATGGCCAGCTCATCTGGTGGAAGTATCTGATTTTTGGATGGGCAAGCACGAGCTCAGTTGGGATTTATACGAATTATGGATGCTCAATATCGACCGAGACAATCGGGCTTTTAAAAAACTTGAAGGGACCAAAGCGGATGCCCTGTCTGATGCAGTCACCAAGCCGACCGCCCCCTACACGGATATGACATTTGGCATGGGAAAAAATGGATATCCTGCAATCTGCATGACCCAACTATCTGCCAAAATGTATTGTATGTGGTTAAGTGCCCGAACGGGTAAGTTTTACCGTCTTCCAACCGAAGCCGAATGGGAATATGCCTGTAAAGCAGGAACCAGTACTGCTTACTATTTTGGGGATGATCCTGAAAAATTACCTGAATATTCTTGGTTCCTAAATAATAGCTTCTTTCAATATCAGCCCATTGGCCAAAAACCGGCCAATCCATTTGGTCTCCATGATATGCATGGCAATGTTTGGGAATGGACACTCGATCAATTTTCATCGTCACCATCTAATGCCCCTGCCGCTAAAAGGGTAAACCCTCTCACAACTCCAACATCTCTGTATCCACGGGTGGTCAAAGGAGGTTCTTGGGATGATGGTCCTAAAAATCATCGTTCTTCTGCCCGCATGGCTTCGGAAGAATCATGGAAACAACAGGACCCCCAGATTCCCAAAAGTGTTTGGTACCATACCGATGCCCTTTTTGTTGGTTTTCGGGTTGTTCGACCGCGGGAGATTCCTTCGATCGATGATATTGAAAAATACTGGCCATCAGAGGAAGAAATCTTGGCGATTCCATCCCGCTAAACCAGACCCTGGTTATTCATATCGCTCAGGCGACTTAATTTCCTGAGCCTAAACAAAAGCACCATACAATTTCAGTTGCCCAAAGTATGGTTTATAGATCAGTTTAAGGCAGGTATATGACTGGCTGCAAAATGAATACCTATACTAGGTTGAGACCTTTTCAAAAAAAAGGTTTCGCACTGATCATCACATTATCCCTTATCAGTTTTGTTTTCCTACTGGTCATCACCTTAATCAGTCAGATTCGATTAGATTTCAGTTATTCGGATGCCCGGCAAAACCAAGTCCTTGCCAAAGCTCATGCCCGTATGGGTATGATGGTTGCAATTGGAGAAATCCAAAAACACCTTGGGCCAGATATGCGGGTCAGTACCACCGCTGATATTTACGATGACCGCATAGAATCTGAAAAGGACTACCTGACTTCAGGCTACCCACTTAATAATGCCCAGGGGGACAATGCTGAACTTTATGGCAGTGGCAAGAATCGTGTGGAACTTGGGCAGCGCCAATGGACGGGGGTATGGAAACACCGGGGAGGTTGGGCAGAAAGGAGTTTGCCTACACCTCCTCTTCCGGAAAATAGAGATGATGGCAAAGCCCTCACATTGTCTTGGTCTTATGATTCCAGTTACGATCCTCATCCCGCCATTGAGCAAGCTTGGTTGGTCAGTGGCAATGAGGGATGGAATCGCAAGCTCGCGATTCTTGAGGGAGAAAAAGTAGATGAATTCATCGAAGTTCCAGACGGAATTATTATCGATGATGAAGGAAATAGAATATTGAATAATCCGAGGGGTGGAAGTTATGGGGCAGACCCCAATCCTTGGGTCGATCACAAACAAATTGTAAATCAGTTAGCCGGCCTTTACCACCATCCTCTCGCGGCCATAGAAGACCCACTGGGCATTGATAATCCAGCTGGTTCTGAGCAAAGCGTTTGGCTACTCAAGAGCCCACTGCTTAATGAAGACTTTGACAGCACCAATGAAGATCATCAAAAAGCATGGAAGGACTATTTAGTAACAGAACCGGTAAAGGTTCTGAAAACAGCACTCCACCTTAGTGGTGATCCAAGAGCTGAAGACCAGGAAATCGATTGGAGTTTAAGAAGCGGAAGTTATGCATTTTGGGTTGGGGATGAAGGGATAAAAGCGAAGGTTAATGTAGTTGAGCCATTTAGGATAGAAAATGGAAACATTGTCGACCTATTGAGTGATCAAAATAAACTAAAAGTAGCATCCGAACCAAATATTGAAGGGGGGAGTTTGGGATTCGATTTTAGCGTTGGCTCCACAAAAGATGATCCTCAGCGAAAGGATCTTATCACTTCACAAAGCATGAAAGATCTTCTTGAAGAGGGCACTTCTTCCGCTGCTGTTGTGGCTAATCATCACTATCATTCCATAACAAGTGATTCTTTTGGCGTATTATCCGATGTGCGCACCGGTGGCTTAAAGCGGGACTTAAGCCTCGCCTTTTCTCTTAATCAAGAAAGCAAGGCGTGGAAAAAAGATTTTATGGAAAATTTTATTTTTCGGGACCGGGTTCGGGCAATGAAAAACCTGCCTCTCAGTCCCAATGTTAAAAGAAACCAATGGTATATGTCTGCCAATGATGCAACAGTGGACGACCCGGATGCCCTGCTCGCGGGGCCTCGTTGGTCCGTCCTTGCTGATTACCATAATTTGCAAAGTTCTAATGATATTTTGGATATGGAGGCACCTGACCGATTTCCCCGAACAATTGGGGATAATATGTTGATTTTTGGCAGGCGTGCTCCCAATAGTCCCAGGGGGGCATTTTCGAATGCGAGATCAGCTTACCCATATTTTAACTGTTTTAGTTCAGCGGAAAGAACGATCAGGCCAGAACCAACAAATCATCCTATTCTGCCCGTTTTTGTAAAGGCACGATTGTCAATATACCCCCTGGCAACGGAAGATCCTGGAAACTTTTGCTTAGGCATTAACCCAGCTATAACGCTGTGGAACCCTTATGATAAGAGCATGAAAGTAGAAGACTTGTTTGTGGAAATTCCTTTTGTTGGAGAGGGTAACCAGTACGAAGACTTGAAGTGTGTAGTTACTCAGGTTGATTTTCGCGAATATGACTTATACCGAAAGTGGTGGGCTTACATGTATGGTGATTTTAATGCATCTTTTGAATTAAAAGATACTGATCTAGATCCTTTGTACAGGCCCTATTACAGCGGTTTAATCAAAAACTGGAGAGAACCTTGGGGAATTTACGATTTTCAGTCTGGTTTTAATTCATTTAATGAAGCAAAATATGAAGATGGTTTGTACGCTGCATACCTTCTAGGCAGTGGATTTAAGGGACAATTGGGTGTAAACGCCGGTAATTGGCAGGCCCGAATTCCTCCCGATTCCATGCTTGGTTTGAAATTGGATGGTAATGTATTTTGGCACGAAAATCCCAGAAATGGTTTTGGTGATTATTCATTTACTTTTCACAGCATGGAAAAAAAAGAGATTTCGTGTGATCGTATAATCTTGGAAATTACATCCGAAAATAGTTCCGCAGACCCGGTTATTCTTGAACCTGGAGAAGTTGTTACCTTTGCTGTATACGCATCCGAAGGGGGAGCAAATGTGCAAAAAAGTCCTGATTCTGATGCCCCGGGAATCATTAAAGTTTCAAGAAAATCTTCCGGGAAAGTGGAAAAAGGATATGTATGGGACTCTGGCTTTGCTCTAAACAATGATGCGTGTGCCTTTGTTATCAATATGGGAGGGCTTGCTGGTTACAAAACGCAAACTGCCGAAAACTTTGAACCAACTGGCGAACTTTCAGACACCGATTGGGCTTCCAATGCTGGTTATATTGAGCCCAAATGTTTTACATTATGGCAAGGAGAGCCTGATCTTGCATCTAGTCTAGTTGTAAACCGGATGACAGAGCCAAAAATTGTAATACCCGATGCCGGTAGGAGTGTGAAATTTTCCACCAATAACTATCTTGCCCTGAATCTGGAAGCTGCTGATGAGAATTCGTCTCATGGAGATTTTGATAAAAAACTCTTTGGTTTAGGTTGGGAAGTAAGCCTTAAAATGCCGGGTGATCTTAATAATGACAGAATTCCTCTCGTTGAGTTCAACACTCGGGCACTTGTTCATAGTAACCAAGATGGGCAAGGGAGCTGGATGGGTTCTGCGAACATTCGTAGAGCTGCTCATTATGCTTCTCCCACCCAATTAGAAATTACCCCCAAACCAGGCCCAACTTCCTACACCATTGATCAAACCTCATTTAAATTTAATACTACGGCACAGGGTTTTTCACCAAGCTTTCCTAAGTCTACTCCTGATATTTATGCACCTCCAGACACTAGACCAGACGGTCCAATACCTGATATTAACAATCTAACTAATCCAGATACTCGAGCATCTGTGCTAGGGTTTACGAAAAAGACAGTAAGCTATATTTTTAAGGATGAAAATAACTCGGATTTTGTATACTCTCCTGAAGTTAGCTCTGCATGGGGACAGGAAAGAATAGGTTTTTTTAGTCAACAAACCTCAGCTTCTGCACCATATACGGGAGAATTTTCTGATTCCCGCCATGCAGTGTTATTTGAAGTTTCCGACGGTAAAAAACTATCAATCCTTCAATACAGACATGCAAATTTAAATAATTATCTCCACGGGCCATCCTATGCATTAGGAAATTCTTATGCATCCACTCAGGTGGCCAGGCACCGAAGCTGGGGCAGGGTTCAAAGTATTACGGACCGGCCCACATCAGAAGGAGGCTTAACAAATGTTCGTCGCAACTTGGAAGATGAACGGGATGCGATTGATTTTTACAGAGATCTCTTTGGTCGTGAGATCGCTGCTAAAAAAGGGTTTGATAATTTCATACATTGGGACATCGACTGGGATGGTGGATTTGCTGCCTGGCGGGATTGGGGGGCAGATCAGCTAAACCATCAAAATACCACCATTGATCACTCATATTACCTCAATGCTGCTCTAATGGACGGTTTTTTTCTAACAGGCTCGGAAACGGTTACCGATTATGCCCAAGAAAAATTTTCAATTATTGGACAGAGGTTTAGGCCTTTCCTCTGGGATGGCTCGAGTGAAGACCCGGTTAATCTATCTGAGGATTTGAATGTGAATGGAAATCATAGATTGGTTGGGTATATGAGGGATAACCGTTGGGAAAATACTCAATCTTCCTATGGAGAGAAGAGTAAAGAAAAACAATTTTCAACAGATAATGACTCAGATTACCGGTTTCAATCGGTGGCGGGTGATCTCTTGTTAGATGGTGCATTTAATATTAATTCTACATCGGTGGATGCATGGATTGCTCAATTATCCAGTCTGCGAGGATTGATGGTTGAAAACGCTAGTGTCCGGCCAACTGAGACTCCTGTAGTGCGCTTTTTAAAAGAGCCTGACCAAAATCAAAATGAGTGGAATAAACTGCGCGTTTTAAGCGATGCCGAAATGGAAGATTTAGCCATTGCCTTGGTAAAGCAAGTTAAGCTTCGTGGACCTTTTCTTTCTTACGCCGATTTTGTGAACCGTAGATTAGCCCTAGGCCCAATGGATAGCGATCCAAGCAAGGCGAAAGGAACAAGGGTGAATTTTGTCCAACACGACTTGAGCAATTGGGGTAAATATAAAGAAGATAAATTTACTGTACAGGGCTTGCGCGGTGCAGTCCAAACTGCAATCGCAGATGCCGGTCTTAATGATCCAGTTAGGGAGGTGGGCCAGCAACTATTTAATAATTTAATTACCCAAAATAATATAATTTCTTATGATACCAGCGATTCAAGTGTAGCGGATGGTTGGCAACCACATAAAGGTGATTACATCCCCTATATCCCAGTAGAAAGGTTTAACCAGAATCTTTTTAATGATTCAATTTTCGGCTTACATGCATCTTCAAAAATGGATGAATTATCTCCTCAAGGCTCTCAACGAAGTTGGGGAGTAGGTTCATCTAAGCAACTTAAGCAAGTTACGGTTGGTGATGTCAATGGAGACGGAAAAATTGAATCTATTCGGGATGATTTAATTTCATACCCAAATACGAGTTTTGGTGAAGCACCAGAAAACTTATTAGCAGTTGAGCACCTTGCAACTGGTGCGAATAAGCCGGGATGGGTCATGCAGGCAGATATTCTAAGCCCCCTTATGCCCGTGACCTCTGCGAGGTCAGATACTTTTATTATTCGGGTAATGGGGGAAACAAACAATGATTCGTCGGCAAAGGCATGGGCTGAGTTGGTGGTTCAGAGAACTCCAGACTATGTGAAAACGGACTTGGACTCTCCGCATCACCGGCCCCACGAACCGTTTAAAGACATCAACCTCAATGGTTATTGGGATAATGGATTAAACGAGCACTGGATCGATTTGAACCGCAATGGAGGTACCCAGCCTCAGCCTGATTTACCGGGAGTTGGTGAACTTGGTAAGGAAAAGGATTACCGGGATGGTTTTCTTTCCGACCTAAAGTTACAAATGGACCCACAGGAAGAAGACCCGGATTCTTCTTCTCAGATTTCCTACCAAGGGATTAACCAGAGATTCGGAAGAAAATTTAAAATCGTTCGTTTCCGATGGCTCCGGGAAGATGATGTTTAGAAGGAGCAATTTTTCAAGAAGGTGCAAGAATTAGTTTTTTATCTTCACTGATCACGCGGTAATAACATCCCTTGCGTGCGACTCCATGCTCGTCCTTCACATGGCAAGCCCCCTGCCCTTTTGGATGCACACGATAAAGCACGGAATTTTGTTCACAGTTCACCCGGACCTCTACAATTTCAAGATAATCCCCCGAAGTTTTTCCTTTGATCCATAATTCATTTCTACTGGAGCTCCAGAAAGTAGCCATTCCTTGCTCTAGTGTAGTCTGAAGAGCCAGCTCATTGGCATACCCAACAATCAAAACCTCTCCCGTATCTGCATCCTGAGCCACGGCAGGAATAAGGTCCTCCCCGCAGGCAGAAACCTTGGCGAGCTTTGTAAAATCGAGGGATAGCACGGTCCCGTTTTCCAGTTCATGATGATCCATTCGATTTTATTACTATGCCAATTTAGGTTAGTCGAACGGGAAAAGTTTTTGTTCTCGATAATTTTCTGTATTCGAAATCCTTTCTCTATGATAAACAATCTACATGTCAGGGGATGAAAGTTATGCCGTTGTGCTTTTTGATGGAGTTTGCCACCTGTGTGATCGTGCTGTGCTTTTTATTCTTAAAAAAGAAAAATCTAAAGAAATAAGATTTGCTCCCTTACAATCAGATACGGGGAAGAAATTGCTCCAAAAATATGGGTATCCGGACGGCTATTTGGATGGATTGATCTATATTGAAAACGAGCGAGCTCATAATAAGTCTTCTGCATGCTTGCGGATTGCAGGACAGCTGAAATTTCCATGGAACCTTTTTACCTCGCTCCTCCTAATCCCTCGGCCTTTCCGAGACTGGATCTACCAAATCATTGCCCGGCTGCGCTACCGATGGTTCGGGAAAAAAGAAAGCTGTGCTTTGCCTGAAGGGCAGGACACGTCCCGCTTTTTGTAAAAGACTCGGCTACCGAGAAAGAGTGGGTAATAAGTGGGCAAGGAGTTGTGTCATTTTGGGCAATACTTTTTGTGAGGTTTGAGCGACCTCCTCGTGTGTTAATGGAGTACGGGATCGGCCAGCTGCCAGGTTGCTAATGCATGATATTGCCCCGACTTGTAATCCTAATCCGTTGGCTACCATAGCTTCCGGGACAGTCGACATACCAACCGCATCCGCCCCTAATTTTGCAAATAAGGCAATTTCTGCCGGAGTCTCAAAGGCGGGCCCGGAAAGGGCAAGGTAGAAACCTTCGGCTAGATCTTGCCCAACTGCTGCCCCCGCCTGATAAATCTTTTTTCGCAGGCTGATATCATAAATTTCTGATTGGTCGGGAAAGCGGGTTATGGAAGGGTGTGGGACTTTGCCAATCAATGGATTGTTTCCCATAAAATTAAGGTGATCAGAAAGGATCATGAAATCGCCGGGCTGTAAATCGGGTCGAATCCCGCCTGCCGCATTGGTCAGCAATAATGTCCGGGCACCTAATTCATGAGCAAGCAAGGCAGGGAAAATTACTGGTGCCCAGCCCTCGCCCTCGTAAAAGTGTCTCCTTCCCTGAAAGATGAGCACTTTGGCACCATCGGGTTCTGCCAGCCAGAGTTTTCCCGAGTGGCCATGTACCGTGGTTTTCTTAATGCCCTCAATATTTTCATAAGGGATCGAGGAAACTGGGGATAAACCTTTCACAATTTCTCCCCACCCGGATCCACATACCAAGCAGACTTGTGGTTGGACTTCCCCCCAGGTCTCGCCTATTACTTTGCGGGCTTGCCCAAGAGCAGAGGAGGTGTCATCAACCATAGGTGAGCAAAGTCCCTTGCCGATGGATGGATACATGATTTTTCTGATCCGGACGGGCTGAAGCTTCAGTTCGTCCAACTACCTGAGCATCGATGCCAAAGGATTGGGAAATTGCAATCACCCGCCCTGCCTGGTCCTCGGGGCAGTACGCTTCCAAACGATGGCCCATATTGTAAACCTGATGCATTTCCTCATCTGAAGTACCGGAGGCTTTTTGAATTTCAGCAAACAAAGGTGGGACCGGAAATAAATTGTCTTTAATATGGTGCACACCGGTTCCAAAGCGAAGGCACTTGGTTTGGCCACCGCCCGAGCAATGAACCAAACCTTTTAACTGATCCCCTAGTTCATGGGCAATGGCTTTGGCCACGGGTAAGTAGGTACGAGTGGGGCTAAGCAGGGCTTGCCCGATACTGAAATCTGAATTAGCGAGCGGATCTGTTAATCGATAAGGGCCGCAGTAAATGTATTCCTCTGGTGTGTTGGGGTCACAGGTTTCGGGGTACTTTTCAAAATAATGTTTCGATAAAAGCTCATGCCTGGCACTGGTCAACCCATTGCTGCCAATCCCGCTATTGGCAAAGTTTTCATATGTAGCTTGACCGCTTGAAGAAAGCCCGACGATGACCAACCCCGGACAGATGCGCGAATTATCAATCACCCGATTGCGTTCCATAACTGCCACGGCACAGGAATCAACCGCCACCGTGCCGGTCAGGTCACCAACATCCGCAGTCTCCCCTCCCCCGCTGGAGACGCTTATTCCGAGGTCTCTCAGGGACTGCAGGAATTCCTCGGTTCCTTCGATCAGAGCAGCCAGTGCCTCTCCGGGAAAGTTTCTGGCATTCCGATTGACTGTGCTGGAGATCATCACCCGATTCCATGCACCTACGCAGGCAAGGTCGTCCAAGTTCATCACTAGGCTATCCTGAGCAATTCCTTTAAACACGGAAGCGTCTCCCGTTTCGCGATACCAAAGGTACCCAAGGATCGACTTTGTGCCTGCTCCATCTGAATGGATAATATTGCACAAATCACTCCGTCCGGTCAGGGCATCTGAGGTAATTTTACAAAACGCTCCCGGAAAAAGGCCACGGTCCATACGGTCCACAACCCGGTGGACTTCCTCTTTGCTCGAAGATACGCCTCGTTGATTGTATCGATTTTGGGAAGCTTCCATATTTCTATGTCCTACAACTTGCTTGCACCCTTGACCATCCGAAAGCACCTTGGACGGTTTAATTGTCGATAAAATTTGAAATTCAGAGTCCAGTCATATGATCAAACTTCCTTGTGGAAAATCAAGGCACTCCCTTTTTTGAAGAGAGAAGAAGGATGGAATAATCTATTTTGGCAGATTATCCAAGCAAGGGAGAAGTTTTTTCAAGAGGGCTGGGCAGCCAATGTATTTTGTGAAGGAAAAATCTCCCTCTCTGCCTTACATACCCCTTCCAAATATCTTTTGATTTCCTATGGATCATTGCGAGCAGTGGAAGCTTTGGCTAAATATTCTCTCCGGCAAAAGTGGGAATTATATGGCATAAGCGGCCCAGAAGATATGGTAAATTTCCTTTTGGATTGTAGGGGAGAGAAAGGACGGAAAAGCTGGGGCTATACTCCTCGTGTATTTAAACTCTTTCAAACAACCAACCTCAGTAAAAAAGCGAGATTTAAGGATTATAAACTTGCTCCGGTAAGCAATATTGACTGGCCTAAGGCAAGAATTTGGGCTCAAAAATTTGCCATGGAGGCCGACCCTCCCATGAACTTATCGGCGATTACGCAACTGGCCAAACAGATGCACTCGGAAAAAAACCTTTTTATGCTGAGCGACCCACAAAACCATCCTTGTGCCATGGCTGGGTTCGGTCGGTCCACTGATCGGTACAGGGTAATCAATATGGTTTATGTGCCACAAGACATGCGCAGACAGGGAATTGGCAAGGAACTCATCACCCGTATGGCTCTCTATGCCAAAGAGTTGAGATACAGTGCCTGTTTACTTTTTAGCGAGCGGAAGGAAGCAGGTAATTTGTACGATACTATGGGCTGTAAAGCACTGGGTAAATTTGTGGAGTACGGATTAGTCTGAACTCTCGGCAACCACTTCGAGTGGCCGGCTGCCATCTTCCACATGGGCTCGGATATGTTTTCCAATGGGTAATTTGTCAATGGAGCGAATTAAGTTACCATCTTTGTCGGAAAGATATGAAAACCCTCGTTTTAATGCAGCGGCCAGGCTGTTTGCATGCATTCTTTGCTCGAGGGTATCCAGCTTGTTTTTTAGTTTCTCAAAATGAGTGTTCGTGCAGGTTTTTATTCGGTGTTCTAGATCATCCAATTGTTGATGGTGCCTATCCATTCGGGCTTCAGGTGACAGCTTTTGCAGGGCAGCTTCTAAAAGAGCAAGCTTATCGGATTTACGAGCAAAGAAATCCAATGGGATCCGTAAGAGATTTTGCTCAAGTTGGTTCAGGCGATCGATTTTTTTTAAGTACTGCGAACTAATCCATTCCGCTGCGGCAGAGGGGGTTTCCGCACGGAAATCTGCGACAAAGTCAGTCAGAACAAAATCCGTCTGGTGCCCGATTGCTGAGATGGTTGGAATTTCGCATTTGGATAAAGTCCTCACTAGTTTTTCATCGTTAAAACTCCACAAGTCTTCCATTGAGCCCCCTCCCCTTGCCAAAACGATCAATTCAACACCAGGTATTTTCAATGCCTGCAGGACACCATTAATTAATTGATTGGAGGCTTCCCTGCCCTGAACGAGGGATGGAACCAGCCAGACTTTTCCTGTCCAATTTCGTCTTTTTAGAATACTTACGAAATCCTGCAATGCGGCACCATCCGGGGAAGTGACAATTGCAATTGTCCGTGGAAAACTGGGCAGGGCTCTTTTTCTCTCCTCCTCAAATAAGCCTTCCCCGAGCAACTTCTCTTTGAGTTTTTCAAACTGCAAACGAAGATTGCCCAAGCCATCTTGCAATAAATGACGAACTCGTAATTGATATTCGCCTCTCGGTTCGTAGACAGTAATCTCACCGAAAGCCAGGCAATCATCGCCTTCTTCTGGCAGATAGGTAGAACCCGAAGCATCTCCGCGAAAAAGAACGGCTTTGAGTTGGCAAGTTTCGTCTTTCAAGAGAAAGTATCTGTGCCCGCTTGCCTGTGCTCGAAGATTAGAAATTTCTCCCCTTACCCAAACAAAGGGAAAGTCAGATTGTAAGGATTTGTGGATCGCCTGAGTTAATCCCGTAATGGACCATACGGTAGATCGATCTTCTTCCTGATTGAAGAGATCAGTTTGCATCTCTTCCCCTTCGTTTAAGTACAAACCGGCCCAATATAATCGTAACTGCAATAATACAAGTCCCCGTCCATAAATATTTCCACTCCCCTCCAAAAATTCCGGCAAAGGCTAAAACATATCCACAGGCAGTAAAGGCGAGTACGGGTAATGAAACCAACAGATATGGACTAAAGTTCATTCCGATAAGACCCAGCCCATAGTTGCTAAAAATAAAAGGTACTCCAGGTGTCAGCCGAAGAATAAGTGCCCATTCCAGCATATTATCAGGTGGCGATGTGGGTAGGCGAAATCGGGTCTTACGGAGAAGCCGCTCAACCAAGTTTCTTGCAGGCCCTCGTGCGAGCCAGTAGGTCCAGGAAAGATTGGCAAACAAAGCAATGGTGCAATAAAGGCAACTAAGCCAAGGACCATTTTCTCCACCCCAGAGACCGGCAAGACCCAGCAATGGGGCAACGGGTAGGACCAAACCGGGCAATACAGCGATTGCAAGGAATAACAAGGGACCATTTTCCGAAAGGGTAATGCGAATAATTTGCCAAGTATTTTCCAGCCACAATTGGAAATCTTTGCCCCCTAACTTTATCAAAACAAAATAGATTGCAAAAAGGAGAGCGAAAATGACCAGCACTCCCCCAATGAGTAGCAGTATTTTCTTACCCATTTAATCAGGGGCAGGTAGATCAGTAGATTGATTGGTGTCAGGAATTTTTTTCGAGCGAGAAGAAAAGTTGGAATCTTCTGAAATAAAGGGAGAAGCACTCGTCGTATCGTTTGTGCCCTTTGTAGAAGTTGAGGATAAAGAGGGAAGAAATGGGATTGCTAAAAATAACAAAATACCAGCAATACAAAGAAAAAGAATGAGCTCAATTGTTGAAAACCCGCGATAATATTTCATACATTCTATATTTGTCCATCAATGTAATTTTTGGCGATAAGGAAAATCATCCCTTCACAAGCCAAAATAACAGGCCTGGTAAAAAAATTCCAATCAGGGCAACCAAACCAATAATCAATTGCGCGTTTTGCGCTTTTTTGCGATTCTCAGGAGTGTCGGGTGAAGGGGGATTTCCCCAGTCATCCTCCTCTTCCTTCTCACTTTTATAATTTTCATTTACCATAAACCTATCATTCACGCACTTGAGTATGTCACAAGAAGATTCAATCTCATTCAGTCAAGTAACTATTGTTGGCCCAGGCTTACTAGGTGGTTCCATTGGAATGGGTTTAAAAGAAAAGGGAATGGCAGATGAAATCTGGGCATACTTGAGGGATGAGAAAAAAAGAAAGATTTGCGCAAATACAACTTGGTGTGATCGTACTGTGGTTGACCTGCAAGAATCTGTGCAACAAAGTGACCTCGTTGTCCTCTGTACGCCGGTTGAAACAATACTCGATCAATTGCCTAAGTTATCTAAGTGGGTCAATCCTGGGTGTTTGGTTACTGATGTTGGGAGCTTAAAGAAAGAAATATGTGAATGCGGGCAAAAATGGTTTAACAATCAATCAAGTTTTTTTGTGGGTTCACATCCGATGACAGGATCGGAGAAAGAGGGAATCCAGTTTGCATCTCCCGAGATATTAAAAAACAAGAATTGTATCCTTACACCGACTGGTGACTGGAATAGTGCCCCATGCCAACGAGTTACTAAGATGTGGCAAAAACTTGGCATGCAGGTAACGAAAATGACCCCAGAAACTCATGATGAGATAGTAGGCTGGATAAGCCATTTGCCCCATATTGTCGCCTCGAGCTTAATAAATATTCTTAGAAATAAAGATGAAAATTGGATGAATCTTTGTGGTAATGGCCTTAAAGATACAACAAGAATTGCCAGTGGTAATCCAGAAATGTGGAAACAAATTATCCTCGGAAATAAAGATAATATTATAGCTGGGCTTGAACATATGGTTGAAGAACTGAATGGAATTAAAAGGCTTTTAGAGACTAATAACAGGGATAAAATTATGACTGCTTTGGATTCTGCAAAAAAAGTTCGAGATCGATTGAAATGATAACCGATCAAAAAAACATTTCCATACAGCCCTTTCGTGTTCCTTGTAATGCCACGACTTTCGTACCAGGATCGAAAAGCATTTCAAACCGGGCACTTATTTTATCGGTAATGTGCAATGCAAAAGTTGAACTGGAGGGATTGTTGGAGAGCGAAGATGTCGATTTGATGAGAGAAGCTCTCGAAACTTTAGGTATACAGATTGAAAAGACTGGTTCGAATTATATAGTTCACGGAACAAAGGGAGAAATTCCCAAAAAGAACGCTTCTTTAAATGTTGGAAATGCTGGAACTATAGCCCGTTTTCTAACTTGCTTACTTGCTGCGCAAAAAGAAGGAAACTTCTACTTAGATGGTAGTGAGGCGATGAGAAAAAGACCAATGCTAGAATTGTTAAATAGCTTATATGATTTAGGCTGTAAGATTGAGTACAGTGAGAGACAAGGACATTTTCCTTATCGACTGATAACAAACGGATTAAAAAACAAAAATATTATTATT
The DNA here is from genome assembly GCA_038110535.1 of Opitutia bacterium. Taxonomy (GTDB): domain Bacteria; phylum Verrucomicrobiota; class Verrucomicrobiia; order Opitutales; family Seribacteraceae; genus Chordibacter. Next base: position 71,892 of record JAYNJW010000005.1, read on the forward strand.
GATGCACAAAAAAGCAGCCAAAATATATCTGGAATTTTAATGCAATGTGGAAGGAAAAGTAGTGAATGCATAATTAAATTTAAAAACGGTACAGTATCCGTTCCTTTTGTTGAAATGACACTAAGAATGATGCGATCATTTTGTAAAGATGAAGACTTAAAATATCTCCTTGAGGAAGAATTGATAACTATTACTAATTGTTGTTATAAAAACACAGATTTTCTATATAAAATTGAACCTGATGCGACCGCGGCAAGTTATTTTCTGACTCTTCCCCTTGTGCTTAGAGGCAGATGTACAGTATTAGGTATAAATAACACAATGATCCAAGGGGATATAGCTTATTGCGATGTATTAAATCAACTTGGTGCTGATATTTCTTTTCTTGCAGACCGTGTAACAGTCAGTTTTACCAGAGAACTAAAAGGTGGAAGCTTTAATTTTGTTGATATTTCAGATACCTTTCTTTCGCTTGCTGCCATTAGTCCATTACTGGGTGATCGTCTCGAAATTTATGGAATTGAACACACCCGCAAGCAAGAAACAGATCGAATTTCAGCGATGGTTAAGGAATTAAGAAAATTAGGACAAGATGTTACCGAAAAAACTGACAGAATTATTATTCATCCAGATTTAAATAAATTACGATTTGCTGTTCGCAATGGTATACATATTGACACCTATAAAGACCATAGATTTGCTATGAGTTTTGCAATTCTTGGATGTTTTGATCTTTGTGGTAACGGTGAACCATGGCTCAAAATTAACGATCCTGGATGTTGCACAAAAACTTTCCCAGACTTTTTTAACCGCTTAAATACTGTTCATTTGGACTCTCATGCCCAAAAATAAATATATTACTGTTGCCTTGGATGGTGCTGCTGGTTCCGGAAAATCTACAACTGCAAGTCTCATTTGCAAAAAATATAAATATATTCATGTAGATACAGGTTTACACTACCGTAGCTTAAGCTTGTACTTCATGACGAAGAATATTACTGCGGATTTAGTAGGAAATTATCTTCTCAAAAACACGATTAATTTAAGTTCAAATATTCACGGTTTTTCAGTGGAATTATTGGTCGATGGTCAACATTATACGCCAAGTCAGTTACGCAATGATCAAATGAACTCACAAGTATCTTATTACGCTCGTTTGCCGGAATTACGATCCTTATTGCTCGATTATCAGCGAAGTCTCTGTACTTATGGACAAAATCATGGTTTTTCTGGCATCGTTATGGATGGGAGAGATATTGGAAGTGTCGTTCTTCCTGATGCGGACCTTAAAATTTTTCTTCATGCCGATTTGTCTATCCGTCAGCACAGAAGATTTATTGATGGCGAAAAAGATTCTATTTCTGGTCGTGACCAAATCGATAGCACCCGAAAAATAGCACCCCTGACTTGTCCAACAGGTGCAATATCAATCAATACAGGTTCAAATTCTTTAGAACATGTCGTTGAAATAATTTCAAATCGTCTTTTATCACTAAAGTGAGTTATTTTTACCGTTTTGCTCAAATTACGAGCTATTTTTATTTCCGACTATTTCACCGTTTTGAAGTACACGGTTTATACCACATTCCTAGTCATGGTTCTTTTATTTTAGCTTCTAATCATGAAAGTTACTTCGATCCACCATCACTCGGTTGTAAAGTTCCACGTAATCTTCATTATTTTGCCAGAGATTCTCTCTTTTTCTGGCCTCTTGGTACTCTTATCCGCAGACTAAATTCTATTCCAGTAAATCGTAGTCAACTAGATATTGGGACCCTCAAGCAGGTATTAAAGGTGTTAGCTTCTGGAGATCCATTATTAGTTTTTCCAGAAGGCACACGTTCGGTAAATGGTCAATTAGGCAGTGGGAAGAAAGGAATTGGATTATTGTTAGCAAAATCACAATGCATTGTGGTACCCGCACGGGTAATTGGAGGGGGTAGCGTTTTGGGAAAAGGGATGATTCTGCCAAGAATAGGCCGAAAATTAATAATTAAATATGGTGCCCCTATCCCTATGAGTGATCTTGACCCTGGTAAATCTGACCCGGATCGGTATGAAACAATTTCTTCTAGGGTTTTAGCCGCAATCTCAAGTATTAGTTAAAGATGCTTAATTTTTCATCCGTGGGAAATTAACGGCTCAAGTACTTTATTTATCCTTTCTTTGATTTCTTCTGAAGGGTCTGGAAACTGGAAGGTTTGACCTGTAATCTTCTCATAAAGATGAATGTATCTAGCTGATAATTCTACAACAAGCTGATCGGGTGCTGGAGGAAGTTTTTTGTCCTTGTAGGGATCACAATTCTGACGGAACCAAAGTCTTAGAAATTCTTTGTCAACATTTTCGGGTTCAGTGCCCTGCTCAAATCTTTGTTCGAAACTCGCTTCCAGCCAATATCTCGAGGAATCGGGCGTATGAATCTCATCAATCAGTATGATTTTTCCGTTTTCTGAGAGCCCCATCTCATATTTGGTGTCAACGAGGATCAGTCCTTGCCTCCGTGCCAGTTCCTGTCCCCGGGCAAAAAGTAATAAGGCATGCTCCGAGGCATAGTCCCAGTGAGCTTGCGACATCCAGCCGCCTTCAACAATTTCGCGGGGAGAAATGGGACGGTCATGAGCGTCTTCCTTGGTGGTAGGGGTGATTATTGGTCGAGGAAATCGTTCGTTCTTACGCATTTCTTCAGGTAATGAGATGCCACAGTATTTTCTTTTGCCACTATTATATTGCGTCCAGATGGAAGTACTGGAACTGCCAGTGAGGTAGCCACGCACCACAAATTCGACGGGGAATGGTATGCACTTTTGGGCGAGGGTGACATTGGGGTCAGGAACGCCAAGCAAATGATTGGGCATAATATCTTTGGTCTGTTCAAACCACCAAGCACCAGTTTGATTTAGGACCTGACCCTTATAAGGGATGGTTGCAAGAACGCGGTCAAAAGCAGATTGTCTGTCTGTCGTGATCAGTGCGAATTGTTTGCCGAGATCATATCGATCTCGAACTTTTCCCTGGTATTTCGGAAGTCCATGGAAATGGGTGCTTTCCAAACAGTTCCCGAGATTTTTTGAAATTATATCACGATAGTCGTGAAGGGTTTTCAGTTCTTCAATCATTTAAAATACAAGTATTGCAAAGGTAGATTGCCCTGACAAAAATTCAAGCCCAAGGGTGAAAAATCTCGTTTCATTGACGGAATCAGGCAAACCTTATAAAAGTTGAGAATATTTACTTACCCATTGCAAGCCCATGAATCTCGAAAAACCCTATGATCTGATTGTAATTGGAGGAGGACCTGCAGGTTATGCCGCTGGTATCCGGGCAGGCCAGTTGGGCCATCGTGCTTTGGTCGTGGAAAAAGAGAGGGCGGGAGGGACCTGCTTAAATTGGGGATGTATTCCTTCAAAAGCCCTGCTCAAGAGTGCCGAAGCATACCAAGCGGCTCTGCACTCAGAACACTTTGGCTTCACTTGCAAGGATATTGAGGTGGATTTTGCTCAAGTAATGGGCCGATCACGCACAGTGGCTGACCAAATGGGTGGCGGAATCGAATTTCTGTTTAAGAAAAACAAGGTAGATTATGTGGTTGGTTCGGCTACCTTGCTTAAGCCTGACACCATTGAGGTTTTGGACGGAGAGTATGCCGGAACCCAAGTTCAAGCAAGCCGGGTGATGATTGCCACTGGTTGTAAGCCCCGGACTTTGGAGGAAATTCCCGTGGACGGGAAACGAATTATGACTTCTCGTGAGGCGCTGGCGATGAAAGAAATGCCATCTAGTATAGCTATTCTTGGTGCGGGTGCAATCGGTGCGGAGTTTGCTTACTTTTTGAATGCGTTTGGGTGCAAGGTCACCTTAATTGAAATGTTGCCCACCCTTTTGCCTGTTGAAGACGCTGAGATATCAAGCACATTGAACAAGGCATTTTTAAAACAAGGCATTGATTGCCGGGTAAGCACCCGTGTAGATAAGATTGATCTTGTTGAAGGTGGGGTTTCATTAAGCCTTCACAGTGAAAAGGGTGAAGAATTACTTGAGGTGGAGTCGGTTCTTCTGGCGATTGGAGTAGTGCCCAACTTAGATGGTGTTCTTTCAGATACTTGCAAAATAGATTTAAACCGCGGATATATAAAAGTAGATGAGAACTACCAAACATCATTAAAAAATGTCTATGCTGCAGGCGACATTATTGGGCCGCCTTGGTTGGCTCATGTGGCTACCTACCGGGCAGTTCAGGCGGTTAATGGAATATTTGGCCATGCCGATCCTATCCCTTTGGAGTCTTTTCCTGGTTGCACTTATTGTCAGCCCCAAGTGGCAAGCATTGGTCTTACCGAAGAAAAAGCCAAAGAGGCAGGGGTTGCTTACAGGGTTGGGAAATTTCCTTTTGCCGCTTCGGGAAAAGCAGTGGCGGTCAACCACCCTGAAGGATTTGTAAAAATTCTGGTAGGTGAGAAATATGGTGAAATATTGGGTGCCCATATCATTGGTTCTGATGCCACTGAACTTATTACTGAATATGGATTGGGCATGAAGTTGGAAGCGACCGTAGATGAGATTCATCAGACCATCCATGCCCATCCGACCATGAGTGAAGCATTGGCGGAAGCGGCCGCATCTGTGCATGGCGAAGCAATTCATATATAAGCCCAGTTCCGCACTTTTTTATGACACAGGTTGTGATTGTCTATTCGTTCTTTTACTGCTATAGTTCTAGCATTGTTCTTTAAAGTACTCTCGCCATTTGCATCCACAGATTGTCAGGTTAATCTGGCAACCAACCGAACGTTATTGAGCGGTCACGGTGGTACAACGGTCATCGACCTGGATGTGCGGTTAAAACCCAAAACCGAAATTTGCGCTCTGTTCGAACCTAAGCAACTCGAGCAAAGTGTGTAAAACCCAATTACGCACCATGAATCATTCACAGCATCACCTTCCTGAGGAACTTGCTATCCGTCTAGACGAATCGAACCCCAATCACCACTTATGGAATAACAATGGTACATGGTGGTTGCATTACACAGTTTACCCTACCCCGATCACTTCGGAAAGAAGAAGAAAATCCCTTAGAACCCGAAATCTTGAGCAAGCCCGCCAGAAAAGGGATCAAATCTTAAAAAGTTTGTCCTCAGATTCATTGCTCTATGCGGCTTAAGGCCAAGCAATCATCAAGGTTTGGGAATATGAAACTTGTATCTAGAACCGAAAAGAATTAGTATAACACATTTTTCGGGCCCTTAGCTCAGTTGGTCAGAGCATCCGACTCATAATCGGCGGGTCGTCGGTTCAAGTCCGACAGGGCCCACCATTACTCCATCACTTCGATTTACCCTTAGCTATCTGCTGAGCTAAGGCAAAGCGGGCAGCGGCTTCAAGTTTCTGGATTGCCGCCATATCCAAATTACTCTTTTTACCATCCGATAAAGCATCTTGAGCACGCTTGACGGCGTCTTCAATTGCAGAATCATCCTGTTCACTAATAATCAGGGCCTCATCAGTAAGAATGGATACTTTGTCCGAATAGACTTCAACAAATCCGGAACTGACCGCTAAGAATTCAAAAGATCCATCTCGTTCGACCTTAAGATCGCCAGCAATCAATTGGTCGATAATGGGAACATGGTGTGGCAAAATATTAATTTTACCGTTTGCTGTAGGCACAACCACAGAATTGACTTCCTCGGAATAAACTTTGGCGTCCGGGGTTACAATTTCGAGAGTCAGGGGCATGGGCGATGTCTTGGTAAGAAATTAAGATTTATCTCCACCGATAACGGAATCAATCCCACCCTTCATGTAAAAATCGTTCTCCGCAACCTCATCTAATTCTCCGTCAAGAATCATTTTGAACCCACGAATAGTATCTTTGACCGATACATATTCTCCGGCTACTCCTGTGAAGACTTCAGCAACATGAAAAGGCTGAGAGAGAAACTTTTGAATCTTTCGGGCCCGGAAGACAGTTTGTTTTTGTTCAGGGGATAATTCATCCAATCCAAGGATGGCAATAATGTCTTGCAGGTCTTTGTAAGCTTGTAAAACTTCTTGGACACCGCGGGCCACCTGAAAATGCTCTTCTCCAACGATATCAGGGGATAAGGCATTGGAAACGGAAGCAAGAGGGTCAACCGCCGGATAGATACCAAGTTCAGCAATCGAACGCTCCAACACGATGGTGGAGTCAAGGTGGGCAAAAGTATTCGCTGGAGCGGGGTCGGTCAAGTCATCTGCTGGCACATAAACCGCTTGGAAGGAAGTGATTGAACCTTTTTTGGTCGAAGTGATCCGTTCTTGGAGAATACCCATTTCCTCGGCAAGTGTGGGCTGATAACCAACGGCAGATGGAGAACGTCCCAAAAGGGCTGATACCTCAGAACCTGCTTGGGAGAAACGGAAGATGTTATCTACGAAGAGCAAAACATCCTGACCCATTTCATCGCGAAAGTATTCGGCCATGGTAAGACCTGAAAGTGCAACGCGCATCCGAGCCCCAGGAGGTTCATTCATTTGTCCGTAAACTAATGCAACCTTGGACTTAGAGATATCTTCCTGGTTAATAACGCCCGCTTCTGACATCTCCTGATAGAGATCGTTTCCTTCACGAGAGCGCTCCCCTACTCCAGCAAAGACAGAGTAACCACCGTGTGCCTTAGCAATATTGTTAATCAATTCCATGATTACCACAGTTTTGCCCACACCTGCCCCGCCGAAAGCACCCACTTTCCCTCCTTTGATGAAGGGGCAGATCAAATCAATTACTTTAATTCCAGTCTCAAGAATATTCGCCTCGGTATCTTGATCGACCAAGGTTGGTGCTTGGCGGTGAATCGGGCGTGTTTCAGAGTGCCCACATTCGCCAAGGTTGTCGACCGTATCCCCAGTGACATTAAAAATACGACCAAGAACTTTTTCACCTACTGGGACAGAAATTGGATTGGCGGTATTTACTACATTCATCCCACGCACCAAGCCCTCGGTGGAAGACATGGCAACAGCACGGACTCGGTTATCACCAAGATGCTGCTGCGTTTCTAAAACCAATTTGGCGTCGGTCGAGTCGTCCAGTTTGTAAGTGACCTCAAGGGCATCATAAATTTTCGGCATTCCTTCGGCTGGAAATTCGGCGTCGACGACGGCTCCGATGACTTGAACGATTTTTCCTTGGGTTGTGTTCGAATTTTCCTGTTCCATGATAGTAATAAATTCTAGTTTGAAAGGGTGGCAGCTGAGATCTCGAGAATTTCCTGAGTAATGGCAGCTTGGCGGGCCCGGTTGTATTGAAGGGTTAAGTCGTTGATCAAATTACCGGCATTATCGGTGGCGGTTTTCATGGCAACCATGCGGGCACTGTGTTCAGAAGCCTGTGATTCCATCACCATTTGGTGAATTTGTTGTTTCAAATATAGTGTGCCCAATTCAGCCAAAACCTGATCACGATTTTCGATCAGAATTTCCCGTTTGTCTTTAGGCACCTCGTGGTCCTCAATGCCAAAACGGGCGTGCAATTTTTGGCTCATTTCATCGAGATCGTTCAAGGGAAACAAACGAACGAGTTCTGGTTCCTGCCTGAGGGTATTGACAAAGCCAGTATGCAACACTTCGATGGTGTCGATCTGATCATCGCCGTAGGCTCGTAAAAGAAACTCGATAATGGGCTTAATATCAGAATAACGGGGCTTGTCGGGCAGGCTAAAATCAGCTAGCAAATCTCTGCGGGTACGAGATAGGTATTGAGTGGCCCGCTTTCCGACAGCAACAAACTTGGCAGAAGAATCAACATCAGACAACATTCTGAATAAATTGGAGTTGAGTGCTCCACAAAGTCCCTTGTCCGTGCCTATAACAAGAATGCCACGGTGCCTGACGGGGCGATCGTTGAAATACTGGTGGGTGATCTCCTCAAATTCATCGGCAACCGAGACAATTACATCAGCAAGTAACATTGCATAGGGTCGTCCATTCTTAGCCGCATCCTGAGCTTTCTTCATTTTGGATGTGGCTACCATTTGCATAGCACGAGTGATTTGTCGGGTGCTTTTAACTCCCTTGATCCGCAATCGAATGTCCCGAGTGTTGGCCATCTATTTTATGAAATGGAAAGATAAAAAATAAATGATCAAGAAAAGGTCCTTTTCCAATCTTCTACTGCACTACGGAGCTTCTGCTCGGCCTCTTCTTCCAATTTGCCGGTCGAATAGATCAATTCGCATGCTTCCTTGCCTTGAGTCTCCATGTATTCTCGAAGACTTTGGGTGGCACGATTTACATCACTTACTGCAATGGAATCGAAGAAATTATTCTGCATGGCCCACATGATCGCAGTCTGAACTTCTACCGAAATGGGGTTAGATGCGGTCTGCTTAAAAAGCTCAACAATTCGTGCACCCCTGTCCAAACTGGCTTTGGTGGTTGCATCCAAATCAGATTCGAATTGGGAGAAGGCGGCAAGTTCACGGAATTGTGCGAGCTCCAGCTTTACTTTGCCGGCTACTTTCTTATAAGCCTTAATTTGAGCAGCGGATCCAACCCGAGAAACGGATAATCCAACTGAAACTGCCGGTCTGATGCCCTTATTGAAGAGATCTGTCTCAAGAAAGATTTGCCCATCGGTAATGGAGATTACATTGGTTGGAATGTAACCGGAAACATCTCCCATTTGAGTTTCGATAATGGGCAGGGCGGTCAAAGAGCCATTTCCACTATTCTCGTTGAGACGTGCGGATCGTTCCAAAAGACGGGAGTGCAAATAGAAGACATCCCCAGGATAAGCTTCGCGACCGGATGGGCGTTTAAGAATGAGTGAAATCTGGCGGTAAGCAACCGCATGCTTTGATAAGTCGTCATAAACGATCAGGGCGTCCATGCCGTTTTCCATGTACCATTCTCCCATGGCACAACCTGCATAAGGAGCAAGGTATTGGTTAGCTGGGTTGTCTGCGGCAGGTGCGGAAACGATGGTGACAT
>JAYNJW010000006.1:0-40515 GCA_038110535.1 Opitutia bacterium
GGGGTGGAGAATTCGGGCGCCAGCCCACCGCTGAGTATAAGGAAGGCACCGGGCGTGACCACAACTCTTATGGCTTTACCATGTGGATGGCAGGTGGTGGGATCAAGGGTGGTGTATCTGTTGGTTCTACCGATGAACTCGGCAGTCAGGCAGTGGATGATAAATTTCACGTTCGTCGCTTACATGCCACTATCTTGAACCAGCTTGGGCTCGATCCCAATAACCTTACTTTTTTCCATGGAGGACTGGATAAAAGCTTGGTCGGCGTGGAGGGCGCCGAACCCATCAAACAGATTATCGCCTAATTTTTGTTTCTTTTGATTTTCTGTTCAAAAGAATCGTAATTTACTGGGTAATTCATAGGGTGTTTTTTCGTGAACACCCTATACCTGAAGCGTACCATTGCTAATAAATGTCCCCGTTGTGGGGAGGGGAAGGTATTGGATGGTGTATTTGTAAGACGAGATACCTGTCCGGTCTGCGAATTGAAATACGATCGGGGGGAGGATGGGTTTTTTCTGGGGGGTGTGCCCGTTAGTTACTCCCTGATTTGTACCCTATGGATCTTACCCATCATCACTCTTTGGTTTTTTGATCTTTTTTCCCTGGAATGGATGCTTGGATTTTGTCTTGGTGGAGCCCTTGTCCTGCCCATAGTATCCTACCGGTATTGTCAGCTTCTATGGCTCGGTCTTTATTACTGCTTTGCCAAGAATGATATGCCCAAAAGGGAGAGGGAAGAATCATAAAATATAGAGGGATGAGTTAATAGCTTTATCTTTAATTTTTATCGTGAAAAAATTCTTGTTTTTATCCCTTTCATTGGCGTTTTCGCTCGGTTTAAACGCCCAAAAAGAAGAGTCCTTATGGTCTGACATGCCTCCGGGAGATATTGACGGCGAGGTAGGGGAAGAAAAAGTGGAAGTTCGTGGAGTCAAGCGGGTCAGTAATGTTACCGAGCCCACCATCACTTATTATTTATCTGATTCTCCCCAAGCCACTGGCACGACCGTGCTGGTCTGCCCAGGAGGTGCATACAACATTTTGGCAATTGAGCATGAAGGGGGGGATGTCTGCCAATGGCTCAATGAAATTGGGGTGCATGCGGTTTTGCTCAAATACCGGGTTCCTCGACGGAAAAACCGTGAGCCACATGCGGCACCCTTACAGGATGCCCAGCGGGCGATGGGCTTGGTCCGTCAGGCAGGAGAAAACTGGGAGGTTCCCTTGACTAAACTGGGTGTTTTGGGCTTTTCCGCAGGAGGAAATCTCGCGGTGATGACCGCGACATCCTTCCAGCAACGAACCTATAAAAAAGTGGACAGTGCGGATGAACTGTCCTGCCGTCCGGACTTTGCCATGCCGATTTATCCTGCCTACTTACTGGATGAAAAAAACCAGAAGCGTTTGGCCCCGCACATTAACATCACCAAGGATTGCCCGCCTTTCTTTTTTGCACACACAGGGGATGATCATATCCCGGCGGAAGGAAGTGTACTTACCTACCTTTCCTTAGAAAAAGCGGGTGTTGTCGGCAATGAATTGCACATCTATTCATTTGGTGGACATGGGTACGGGTTGCGTCCGAGCAAGCACTCCGTTTCTCAATGGCCAAAGAGGGCCCAAAGTTGGCTTGCTTCCTTGGGCTTGATCAAAGAATGAAATTTCAACTATCCAAGCTTTGGATCTATGTGGTACTTGGTCTATTTTTCTTTTTTATCGCTTCACAAATCGTGGGCTTTTCCCATGACCTGTTGGAAATTGCGAATTCGTTTTCCGAATTTGTAAAATCTTTCTAAAAAAACGGTTTATTCAAAGTCATAAACCACACGGAAATAATATTTCATATCCATCTTTTCCGTATCCTTCTTGGGGATGGAGTCAAAGGTTCCGGAAAGACCCGATCTTATGTGCCATGTGTTGTCCTCGAGGATGGGAAAAACCAGGGCGGTGTCATGATTGAACAGATAATCAGAAAGATCATCGATCTTGGGTAGCAGGGTTAGCTCACTTTCCAAAAAGAGACTTTCCCGTACAAGATGACTGTATTCCAGCCCTAAATCAAACGCTGGATCAAGTTCGTTTCCCACTTGCTCGATCGTTGATTCCTCATAGCGAACAGCGGTGCCCAAACGGGTGGAGATTTGATAATCCAAGTCTTCAAGCACATCATATTTTAGGCCCAACGCACCGGTTGAGCGCAAATTGATTTGCTCGACCGGGTCATGCTCAAAATCTGATCTTAAATACCAGGCAAGTCGTTCCTTAAAGATAGAATCATACGCGACACCACCCTTTGTCTCATCGGTGTCTGTTGCCCCGTTGGTTGTTTGGGTATTATAAGAAAGAAACAAATCTAGTTCTTTAAACTTGTTTGCATAGGTACTGTCTAGGCGAAATCCAATTCCAAGGGAATCTGTGTTTCCGGATGAACCAACTAAGTCAAAACCAACTGAACTTTTCCATTGCATCATCAATTCAAGTTGTTCCTGTTCTGCTTCAACCACCCAAGGGTCCTTGTCAGTTTCCGTCCAGATGTGTTGAATATTAGTAAAATCCAATGTGGTTGTTTGCTTATTATTCCGGAGATTTAATTGATTCTCGGGCAGGGGGACAGACTGGCCGAAGTTGGTCTGGTTATTCTCATCCCTTACCCCAATATTAGAAGATGAGGATAGACTGACCAATTCGCTCAGGGGGACTTGAATGATGCTTAGGTAGGTTGTTTCAACTGTAAGATTTCCATCGGAAGCACCGATGATTTTACCATAGATTGTTGAGCCGTCCTTGGTCTCAATTCGGTCTGCAAATAACAAAACCGGGAGGGTGACAAGCAAAGTTACCCAAAAATATACAAAGGTGCGTGCCATTCTGAAACGCCTCAACCAGGGGGCCATTTCATCGGTCTGCCACCAAGAACATGGACATGAAGATGGGGGACCGTTTCTCCACCGTGACTGCCGTTGTTGATGACGATACGATATCCTGAGTTAAGATTTTCTTGCTCCGCCACTTCGGCGGCGACAAGCAACAAGTGCCCCAGAATTGACTGATCTTCTCTCAGGGCTTCGCCAATCCGGGGAATGACTTTTTTGGGAATGACTAGGAGATGGGTGGGAGATTGAGGATCAATGTCACGAATGACCAGGCACAGTTCATCCTGGTGCAAGATCTCTGCAGGAATCTCCCCGGAAATAATTTTTTCAAAGATTGTACTCATATTTTAGAAAAGAGAACCTAAATCATTTGGCAGTCCAGATCCGTAAGGAGGACAGGTAAAAGTCTTCGATTGCGGCATCATCTTTGAGATTTACTTCCATTAAACGGGTGTTTTTCTCCAGGCACCGCAAAACCCGGGACAGTTTTATCCCAAGCTGGGGCAGGCTATGTTTATTTTTCTCCCGGATCACAACAGAACGGGTCGCATCTGCCAGTTGACCGAGAAACCTCGAACGAACACCCCTGCGTACCCCAACCTCTAAGGCATCCATTTCTTTTTCGTCCAGATCAGGAGCATCCTGTTTGGCCTGTTTGGCCAAGCTGTCTGATTCCTGGCTGATCAGACCAAGTAAGGAAGATGCCAGTCCATAGGCCCTGAATAGTGGGCTGACCCGGTCGCGTTTTAAATTTTCACGGTCCAGTAACCCCTCAATCCATTCCTGGTATCTGGTATTCCAATCTTCCCACGGTTGGTTTTTTTCGATTGATCTTTGGGGGGGGAGGCGGGCCATTAAGCAGCGACTACGGATGGTTGCCAATAAGGAATAAGGTCTGGTGCTTAGGAGCAATAGGTAGGTACCCGGCGGGGGTTCTTCCAAGGTTTTTAGAAATGCATTGGCCGATTCTTTTCTCATCCTGTCCGCCTCATGAATGATGGCAACCTTACAACCCCCTTGACTGGAGGTCCGGTTCAGGCTCGAAATTAATTCCCGCGTTTTTTCAACACTTATGATTCTGGCCTTGCCCGAGGGGCGTAGGTGAAAGAGATCTGGATGTTCGGACTGTGTTGGTTCGAGCGATAAAATATTCCTGACTAATAATAGGGCAGATTTCTCACTTTGTTCAATTGATCGACCAAGCAGCAAAATTCCGTGATGCAAGTGTCCCTCTTTAAACCTTTTTTGGAGGGATTCAACGGGATCAGGGGCGTTGGTTGCCATGCCTGCAAATCAGTCGACCGCTCGAAAGTCTTTTTTAGCAGTAAAAACGGGCGTGAATTTCGTTCCAGATTTCCAATTCAATGTCGTCCTGGTCTGCATTTCCATCGACCACGAAGAAACGATCAGGCAAACTTCTGGCTAAATGAAGGTAGCCCTTTCGGACTTTGCCGTAGAATTCAATATTTTCCTGTTCCATACGGTCTGGCATATCGGAAACACGATGTTTGATTCTTTCAAACCCGATCTCAGGGGGGATATCCAGCACGACGGTTAAATCGGGAACAATTTCTCCTACTGCAAACTCATTGATCATCGTTACTGGATCGTCTGCGATTTGCCTGGCCACACCTTGGTAGACTGTGGTGGAATCTAGGAACCGGTCGCAAAGAACAATCTTTCCCTCCTCCACCGCCGGAAAGATTACCTCTCTGACAAGTTGTGCCCGACTTGCCGCAAACAAGAGAAGTTCAGTTTCGGGAAATATGCTTTTGGAGGAATCGGCATGCATCAAAAGATGCCTGATATCCTCCCCAATAATGGTGCCACCAGGTTCCCGGGTGACAAGGACATCGCGGTGATCAATTTCTTCTAGTCGATCGGCAATTCGGCGGATCTGGGTCGATTTGCCGCAGCCTTCTGATCCTTCGAAGGAGATAAGTAATCCTTTTTCGTGACTCATGAAAATTATATTTTAGGAGTTATTTTTTAAAAGTTCAATGACTTGAGCAGTCGATGGGCTCTGGGCTGTTCTTACATAATGACCGGAGGTACAGGTTGCTAAAGCCAAAGAGCTGAGGGGAGAAAAACCGCTTAGCCTGGCCGAACAAAAGCCGGCATTGAAATGATCGCCCGCTCCGGTCGTAATTTTCGGGTTTTCACAGTAAGGCCCGGGTGACCACCAGGCCCCGTCCTTGGTTGCACATGCGGCAGACTCCACAGGGTGGAGTACAAGGGTCGAAATGCCCAGTTTCCGCCGGATTTCCGAAGCCATCGATTTGAGGTCGCTTTCTTCTTTACTGCCACTCTTTAAGCCCAGAACATCACACACTTGCAGGCCTTCGTTGTAATTGAGACCCAAGGTAACCTCCGCATGTGCCTGAAACCTAGATATTACCTGGAGGACTTCATAAATATCTGAGCTCGATCGTTTGGCGGGATCTGCCAAATCAAAAAAGAAAGTACGGGTGTCACGGGGCGGTAAATTGGGTAGGACTTTATCAACAAGTTCAACAAGAAGAGAAGTCATATTGGGAATCATTGTCCAATTCACAATCGAGACAAGATCAGCCCGGGAGAGAAGTTCGAAAAATTCGCCTTCCCCGCAATGACTGATCATTTTGGGGTAATCAATGTTTTCCAGACTTAGGGTGTTGCCCAGCATAACTTTTCCATCTTTGAACTCCAAGGCGGTTGTGATTCCGGGTTCACAAAGAGAAATGGCTTTTGTTTTGGCGGCAAACTCATCAAAGACTGGATTGATCGTTGGATAACCGAGGGCACCGATGTAGCGGACCTTCATTCCAAGTGAAAGCATGGCATTGGCCATAATCGGGCCATTCCCGCCTAGCTTTTCAAACCTGGGAAAAAGTTCGATATTGGCACTTTTCCCGGCGGCGGCAGAGATTTTTGCTCCCATATCCGCAATCGTTGCAACCGGTTCAAATTGATCTCCCAGTCCGTGCCTTTTTTCGACTGGAGCCACAATCTTGTCAACAAATCCATCCAATCCTACCACCGCATTTCGGGAGTTCAGAGAAAATGCTTTTCCATTTATTTCATCAAGGGTTTTCTGGGATACCTGCATGAGAGAATTTGCCTATGATGCTTTGGATAATCCTGCAAACTTAATCGATCAATTCTTAGACTTTGGAGATTTATAATCGTTTTGAATTGATTTTTGACCGGGATAGATAAGATTTGGAGTTGGTGTTGGTGAATGTTAAACTTTTTTATGATGGGAACAGTGGTAAATAAATATTTCTCTCCTTTTTTTGCGGAGGCAGGTGTGATTGATTATTTTGTTGATTCAAACCTTGCCGGTAAACTGGTGATCTTCGTTTTGGTTTTTCTCAACTGTTGGGCGATTGCCATTATGCTGAACAAATATGCAGACCTAAAAAAGATTCGCCGGGCAAATGCCCGTGATGAAAGAAGGATTAACGAGTTGCCTAATATGATGGACTATGATGATGCAAACTTTGGAGGACAGGGAAGTCCTTACCTTCATGTTTGTTCGCGGGCAATGGCCGCCGCCCGGGCTGGTGCCAGGGGCGGTAAGGTACGGATGAATTATGTGGAAAATGCTATCAGTCGGGCGATCACCGAGTTTGAGGACAGGTATGAAAAAAATATGTACTGGTTGGCCACGATTGTATCTGGTGCCCCCTTTCTTGGCTTGTTGGGGACGGTCTGGGGGGTTATGGACGCATTTGGGACCATGGACGCGGGAGGAGCTACCATCGAGCATTTAGCTCCTGGCGTTTCCGGTGCTTTGCTCACCACCGTGACTGCTTTGCTCGTGGCCATCCCCATCGTATTCATCTACAATGGGCTGTCTGGTTTTACCCGTGCCGAAATGACAAAGCTTGAAAATTTCGCCAGCAACCTAGCTGACCGGATTGAACTGGAGACTGGATCGTGAGTGATCCTTGTTCGTGGACTGGGATATTCTTGTAGGGAATGGCTAGGAACTTCCACAGAAAGAATAAATTGGCGGTCATATCCGACCTCAATGTTACGCCTCTAATCGATCTGGCATTTTCGCTTCTGATTATCTTCATGATCACCACCCCGGTGATTGAACAGTACAACCGGGTCAATCTTCCGGAACAGTCCAGTTCGGTCCGCCAACCTCCGCCTCCCGTGGAAGATAAATATATAACCATAGATGCAAAGGGTGACTTTTTCTGGGGAAAGGAGCCAGTGGCCCTGCCCGAGCTTGAAACTCGATTAGACCAGTTAAGCGGGTTGCAAGGCCCTGTTCCAACCATTCATATCCGCGGTGATAAATCCTTGCCTTACCAAAAGGTTATTGATGTGGTCAACCTGCTCAAAGAAAGAAATTTAACCAAGCTCAGCTTAGATACCCGGGCCAGTTAACCAAGGTCACGGGATTTGACGCAGCAGTTTGGTCAGCACATTTCCTGGGCCACACTCGTGGAACTCATCTGCCCCGTCTTTTCTCATCTGGGAAATGGTATCACTCCAGAGAACGGAACTGTGGATCTGACGAACCAGCAGGGGTGCGATCGAATCAGCATTTTGGTAGGGGGATGCTCCCACATTAGAATAAACAGGGAAGGTTGGATTGCTAAAAGTAAACCCTTCCAAAAATCGTGCAAATTCATTGGCAGGGGATTCCATCATTCTCGAATGAAATGCACCGCTTACTTTCAGGGGGACCACCATCCTTGCTCCGGCATCTTTTAAGGGGGTAAGCACGGATTGAATTTGATTAGCGGGTCCGGAAAGAACGATCTGTCCGGGAGAATTGAAGTTTGCCAGGTCAATCTGATCGGTTCCAGATGCAGTCAGGGTCGCGCGAATGATTTCAACATCCAGCCCAATTACCGCAGCCATTCCTCCTCCGCTCACTTTGGACATAATCTGTCCCCGTTTTGATACCATTCGTAATCCATCGAGAAAAGACATGCATCCAGCGGTGGCGAGAGCAGCAAACTCTCCTACGGAATGTCCGGCGGCAAGGGCAGGGGACGGACCGTCCTCAACCTGCTTTTTTGCTTCTAAATAGCTCACTAAATACAAAGCTGGTTGGGTAAATTGAGTCTGCCCAAGTTGATCATCGGGGTCGTGGAGGCAAATATCACTCAAAGAATAGCCCAGTTCAATGTTCGCTTGTTCGACCAAATCGGGAAAACGAATGAAAACCTCGGTTCCCATTCCTTTGATTTGAGAACCCTGCCCGGGAAATAAAAATGCTAGACTCATGGATGAAAATAATTGGTTTGATATTGCGTTGCGAGGTGGGGGAATTCTCCCCTATATCGTGGGTGTATTCCTAGATTAAATAGCAAAAGCAATGCAAGAACATCTGATAATTGACGGCAATAATGCAATGCATGCCATACCTCAGATATGTGAGGAATTATCGCGCGACCGCAATCTTGCCCGGGACAGTTTGCTAAGGATGATTGAGCCTCTGGCCAATGCTGGAGCACGTGTTACAGTTGTGTTTGATGGTCGAGCGGGCAAGGGATCTCTTGAAAAATATGCCCGGGTAGACTCCTTTGATGTGTTTTATTCTTCCTCGAGAGAGGGGGCAGACGGAGCCATTGAACGAATGGTCATGGCAGCAAAATATCCCGCAAGAATTTGCGTGGTTACCAATGATAATCTAATCCGAAACTGTGCTTATTCCAGTGGGGCATCGGCCATGCGGGTTGAGCAAATGATCAAGCGTTTAGATCATTCGATTGATCAACTGGTGAGACGGGCTCAGCATTCAAAGGGGAACAGAGGGGGCAGTGAGGAGCCCTTTCACAATCGGATCGAATTTCCTGAGCCCAAAGATTGATACTTTTAGGATGAATCCCCAGCCAATCGTTGAAGAAATTCCAGGATATTATGATTTGGGAAAGAATGAAAAAATTGTATTACAGCGAAAATGGGCGGCAAGGATTGGTTGGACCGACTGGAAAAGAAAAAAAACTTTTACGAATGGATTGGTCCTATGCATAATTGAAGCCTGCTCTGGATGATTTAACAAATGAGCAGTATCCTAGAAGAAGAAAATGATTTCATCGATTCACTCCTCGAGGAATCGAGCTTATTTGTAAAATTTTACCTAGGTGAGAATGTCCATTTACATGATTTGTTCCACGAGGTGATCGGAGGATTACCCGCGATCGATCATTTCGATCTTGAACAAAAAAGTGCGGTATTTTTCAGGGAACTGGAAAAAGTTTCTCATGCTCAAAAAAAACAAATATCTCATTCCCATAAGAGCCAGCTTGAATTATTTCCTGAGCTTCCGGATCAGGCATCTCTTCTGGGTGGGGTAACTAAAGAGATCGGGATTTGTCGTACCCGTGCATTTATTAGTTACTGGAACCGATCGGGAAAACCACTCGCCAAAGATGTTACATTACCCGGCAATGAAAAAGGGTTGGAACAAGTCCTGCAACTTTCGGCCAAATTATTACTGGAACAGTTTTTTGAGGATGGAACCACGCAGACGATGGAGGATCTGGATCGTCATCAGAGCATAGCCCGCTATTTGATGGAGTTACTGCCTGATCCAGAGTCGGTGGAAGTGGAAAAGAAGTGCCGGCAAGATCCAGAATGGCAAAGAGATAAGGTTTGGATATCCAAAATTATGGGCTGGTTTGAGATCGCTTTGCAATCTCCCGAGAAGGAGGAGGATCCCCCTGTGGTTTTATTAGATTCTGAGATCAAAAGTTTACTGTTGGCCAAATTTTCCCATTCGTCCAGCAATCCTCCTCCTGAAGAGAGCTCTTCGGATGTGCCCGTTGAGGAAAAACCGGTCGACCAGACCCCTAAATACAGGGGAGATAGAGATGTTTGTGCACGGGTATATTGGGTAGTGGGCTTGGTGGCACTTTTGATCGGATACTTCGGTTGGGTGGAGCGGGGGCAAAAGATTGAAGAATCAGTAGGTACAGAAGGTAAGATCGTTGATCCGCTTGATTTGTCCATGGAAGGAGACGCTGAAGACTTTGCGAGGTTGGCTCTGGTGAGTGCAGAAAAAAGTGCTAGTTCCGCTCTGGCCGAGCAAACGGTGGCTGTTATCAAAAAAATGGAAAAAGGCATGGAGGTGCCCAATCCATTATTACTACAGTTGCCTGTGGAGGAAACGGATGTGCTTCTTACGAAACCAGATCCCGTACCAGATCTGTTTTTGGCTCAGGAGCCAGCGATAATGAATAAGGACCTTGAGACAGCACTGGCGATGGGTACAGGCTATCTTTTCAGACCAGGCAAAGAGTCACTAGGGAGAATTATTGAAGTCAGGTATGTGGAAGAAAAACTTTTTTTCAAACGGGCAGACTGGCCCAATCCCGAAGCTAGTTTTGGCCTATCCGTATCTGATTATGAAATTCGTATGGGTACTCCGGAGCGAGGCTTTCTTATTCTGGGGGGAGAGGTAAGAAGGCAAGTCGATGAAATCGAAGGTAATTCATCAGTACCCATTCATTATCTGATCCCCACTCGTGCTTGGTGGTTAGACCGCAACCAATCACGGACCCCTGTCGGGCTGAACCTTTTGCAGAACCAGTAAAAAAGACTGACCGGTCAGGGACAGAAGCATTTAAAAAACCGGTGGCCGGTCCCCTGAGGACCGATTCTTACCCGAAGGGCATGCATACATTTGGGACAATGTCCAACATAGGCTGTACCTTCCTTGTTTTTGTAAATCCTCCCGTAGGTCCCGCAGTTTACAAAATGGATACCCAAAAAGGGACGGGATGGACTGGATCCAGGGGATGGCGTGATGGGTCGATCGTCCCCATTCATGGAAACTATTCTGACTGGTTTTGCTGAAGGCCCCGAACCAGACCATCAACCCGTTGGCTCAAAATATGGGCCTGCACGGAAAGACCGTCCTGTCCGTCAATGATTTCGGATACCCATGTCTTCACTCTTTCCTCAAAAAATTGCAGTTTCGCGTGGGAACTTGGGTCAGTTGCAAGGGCCTTGAAACTGGTTTGTAAATCTTGTGTGGTAGAGTTGTTTTGACCAAGCATTTCCTGAATGGCTTGCAAAGAGGAGTAAACCAATTTCAGGTTCACTTCATGGCTGGTCTTTTGAATGGGCTTGTAGTAATGAGGTGCCGATGGTTGTTTAATTTTAGGGGCATTGGCACTGGCTCCTTCGAATAAGGGGAAGGAGGCGTCGGCATCCTCAGAGCTGAAAAGGGGTTGTTTATTGAAAGACAAAGTTGCCAAGGCTTTCAGTTCTTTTCTTAAAGCTTTTAATTTTTTTCTGGATTTCAACTCCTCTTCTTTACTGACCTTTCGAATAATATCCTCTTGCATGGTGGGTGCTAAACCAGCAATTTCCTCCAAAATGGCAATGGTTCGCTCAAGGGCAATTTGTTGAGTCTGCAGGAATGAGATCGCACCCTGTAAGTATTCCTCCAGGTTTTCTTTGGTTTTAAGAGGAGCCTCATCTTCTGAAATAGGTAATTTACTCCTAGTTTTCTTGGAAAGTCTTAGTCGCATTGCTTTAGTTATTTATGGTATGCGAGCATAACCAAATCAAGAGGAAATGGCAGCTCTGCCCAGATTAGAATGTGAATAAATGCCTGAGCCAACCAATTGTTCACCGTCATAAAAGGCAAGAATTTGACCAGGGGTCAAAGCACGTTGAGGATGCTGAAATTCGACAATCCAGTTTTGATGCTCCAACGGAATCAATTTAATTGGCGTGGATGGGTCACGGTACCTGGCTTTCCCGAGCAATTTGATTTCGCGGGTTTGATCCAATTGCGAAGTGATAAAACGAACTTGCTTAAGACCATATTTATTCGCCCAAAGGGTACTTTCTTCGGGGCGGTCAAAAGCCACAATTAATTGATTCTTCGCCTCATCCTTGCCTGTGACCACAAACCTTTCGTGGTCTGTGTTTGAGGGGATACCAATCCCTTTTCTTTGCCCTAAGGTGTACCGGTGCAAACCTTTATGCGTGCCCAATTTATTTCCTGTTTTGTCCACAATATCCCCAGGGTTTGGTTGAATGAAGTGAGATAAAAATTCAGGGACCTTTACTTTTCCCAGAAAGCAGATGCCTTGGCTGTCTTTTTTATTGGCTACGGAAAACCCGGACTCCTGGGCAAGTTTTCTGGTGTCTGGCTTTTTGAATCTACCGAGAGGAAACCTCGCATAGCTCAATTGATCTTTGGTCAGGCGGGCGAGGAAGTATGATTGATCTTTGTTTTTGTCGGCTCCTTCCCAGAGTTCCGCTTCCTGGTTGTGATTAAACTTTTGGATGCAGTAATGACCGGTTGCTAGGGCGTCAAAACCCTTTTGTTTTGCATATTTCATTAACTCACCAAATTTCATTTGTTTGTTGCACAGAATATCAGGGTTTGGGGTGATTCCTTCCGCATAACCCCGGACCATGGGTCCAACCACTTCCTGCCGATAAAAATCGATAAAATTCACCACATTGAATGGAATATTCAGTTTCTTGGAGACCATTTCCGCATCCTTTAAATCTTTGGCCCCCGGACAATCGCCCAGTAAGTCGTTCTCATGTTCCCAGGTCCGAACATAGACGGATTCAACCTCGTGACCTTGCATTTGTAAAAGCTTGGCGGCAACGGCACTGTCCACACCACCAGACATTGCCACGAGCACTTTTTGCTTTTGATTGGTTTCGGTCATGAATCCTTACATCTAATTGTTCTGACCGTACCAAGCAAAGGGATTTTGGGTGCATCACTTGAGAGATTCCGTATAGTAAGTTCCATATGTCTTATCATCGTGGTGGAAAAGTATGGGTTGGGGAGAATGGGCTGGGGTGGGTTGCCTTGGAAAATGACTGGACGGGCGATTTGTTGCCTCAAGATTTGGTTTCAGAACATGGTCTGATGGGTGTGGATTTTCAACTGGTCGATTACAAGACACGAGCTGCTCTGGGTGGTTATGCTAAGTTTCAGAACAAGTGGTTTTTCTTTTTTTCTGATCAGTCAACCGAATTTCATAATTTATCTGGAAATACCCTTTTTCTGCTGGGAGATTTTAATAACTGGGAGCCTTCCTCCGATTATGCACTTACCAAGACTGGGGATGGGTGGGAAATTTGGCTGAGTGAAGACGCACTGAATGATTTCGAAGAATGTGAATTTAAATTCTTTGCTGAGGATGGCAGATGGATTGAGCCGCATAACGATTTTCCTGCTTTTCCTGCTGGTGAAAATACAAACAGAAATGGCTGGTTTCATCAGCTCAGGACTGGGCGGGACTTGTTTTCATTCCGACTGGTCGAATCTGCAGGTATCGAAGGTGCTGAAACATGGGTAAAATCACGACCATCTGGAGAATTTGGTTTTTTCTATGATGGAAATCATTCAAACTTTCGAATCTTTGCTCCGCGGGCCGAAATGGTGGAACTTTTACTTTATCCAAGTCCCACTAAGGAATCGCCCCGCAGGTTTTCCATGATTCGATCGGAAGACGGAAGCTGGTCCTTTTCCCATTCCGCTAATTGGAGCGGTAAATATTACCAATTCTTCATTACAAAACCTGACCGAGATGGAGAACTGTTCGGCAAAGAAATTATCGATCCCTATGCACGGGCCACAGTTGGCAGAGATGGTCCAGGGATTGCCCTGAACCGGAAAAGTTTTGTCCAAGGGGGTGGGTTTGTTCCGCCACCGATTGAGGATACCGTGGTGGTGGAAGCTCACATCCGCGACTTACTCGCTTGTGCGTCAATGGATTTGTCTGATTCTGAAAGAATGGAATTTGCCGGACTTACCAAGTGGCTCAAGTCTGATCAATGTTATTTGAGGCAGTTAGGCGCCAATGTCGTGGAGCTACAACCAGTGCATGAATTTGATGCCAAAAGCAAGGAGGAGTATCATTGGGGATACATGCCGGTGAATTTCTTTTCGCCCGCCTCGGTTTATGGAAGCTGTGGTGAAGACGGTAGCGTCATCCCTGAGTTTGCGGAACTGGTGGAGGCTTTTCATAAGGCCGGACTGGCCGTGGTGCTCGATGTGGTTTACAACCACATTGGAATCCCCCCACATTTGATCCATTTAGATGCGGAAATTTATTGCCTGACTGAAAAAGATGGCCGGCTGACCAATTTTAGCGGTTGTGGAAACGATTTGAGGTGCGACTCCGAGCCGGTTAAGAAATTAATCATTGATAGTTTGATTTATTGGATCGAGGCTTTTGATGTGGATGGCTTTCGTTTTGATCTAGGAGAGTTGCTCGGTTTTGAACTGCTCGCAGAGATCGAGTCGGAACTGAAAAGAATCAAACCGGGAATACTCCTATTTGCCGAGCCTTGGAGCTTTCGTGGTCGGTTGCCTCCAGAGATGAACCAAACTGGCTATGCCCTCTGGAGCGATGCGTGCAGGGAGGAATTATTGAATTTTGCCAAGAATCTATCGGGTAAGGACTCGGTGATAGAACTTTTGACTGATGGATTGGATAAACAAAACATAAACCCCTACCAATCGGTGAATTATTTGGAATCTCACGACGATTATTCCCTAGTTGATCGCTTTCGTGACCTGGCAAACTGGACGGATCAGACATTAGTACCCGATGAAGTGATTGGCCGGATTATGGTAGCGATGGGACTGTTGATGGTTGCCCCTGGAGTACCCATGATTAGTGCCGGGCAAGATTTTTTACGGCACAAAATGGGAATCCGAAATACCTACCTCTTGGGAGAGGTTAATGCCCTTGATTATCAATTGGAGGAGTCCCACGAAGAGGAAGTCCGTTTTATAAGAAAGTTGATCGATCTCAGACTGGATAATCCAGGGCGTCGGGCGAGGCAATCCGCCTCCGGGGAATGGAAACTCCATGTCTTTCCCTCGGATTCTCCTAGTGTGATCAGCTTTGGATGGGAGAGTGAAAAGACGGGGGAGAAGTATTTAATTACTGCGAATGCGACTTTATCCGAAGTGTCGATTGCATTACCCGATTCATGGAGCCAAAAGGCCCGGCAATTAGTCGGGTACCAAGCGAATGCGGACCAACTCCACTTGCTTGGTCCATTGTCTTTTTCGTGGTTCTTGATTGGTTAGCTTTTAGGGCAGAGTGAATCCAAAAAGTCGTGGGCCAGGCCGTAACGCAAGTTGTGAAAGGAATGGATTAAATGATCCACCTTGAGAAATTCCATAATGGCTAAAATTGCCAGGAGTCCGAATGGAAATATGTCAGCCCGATCAGGGGGTAAATCCGGAAATAAGTTCACTCTTTCCGCGGTGCTGACGGCACAGGCTCTTTGCAGAATTTCCTCAAGCTTAGCACGCTCAATCCAGCCAGGCTTTGGGAGTAGTCCTTCGGTTTCCATAATTTTACGCAGAAATACAATGGTTCCCCCGGTGGCGGCTAGTCGAATTGGTTGAACTGTGAAAGAATTTAATTCAGCCTGAATTATCTCATCTATATATTTTCTGGCTTTGGTCTGCACTAGGTTGCTGATTTTTGAGGACAAATCCACCTGGTTCACATGGGCTACACAGACTGCCCCAATCGGCAGGCTTTTTACTTGGTTGGCCTTTTGGTTTACCACCTCGATCACTTCGATACTGCCTCCACCAATATCCAAAGCTACATAATTTTGCCATGCTTTGATCTGGGGGTCGGTTTGCAGACCGCGGGTGACTCCGATTGCCTCTTCGGCCCCGGAAAGGATTTCAATTTCTAATCCAACTTCCTCCTTGATTTTCTGACGAATAGTGTAGGCATTTGCAGCTTTGCGAAAAGCCTCGGTGGCCACAGCCTTAATCCTATGCACCCCGTGCTTTGAGCAGGTTTTTTTGAAGTCGTGCAAGCAGGCAAGCAATCGTTGGCACTCTTGGTCCTCTATTTGATCGGTGTGGTCGGGAGAGAAATTAAGAAGGCGACAGGGCTGGGAAACTTGTTCCAAAACAAAAAATGGATCACGGGGAATGGAATGTTTTTTCTCTGCAATTAAGAGCTTGCTGGTGTTGGAGCCAATGTCGATGAGGCCAATTCTCATGGTTGTTGATTAAGCAAAGCAATAACCAGAGGGGGCAATCACGAGGGTAAATTCCCCTTTGCCACTCATGAACGATTGTTTTTGAGACACTTCCACAACCGGACCGGACAAAATAGATTCATGAGATTTTGTTAATTCTCTGGCCAAGCAAATGTACCGGTCCTGTCCCAGAACTTCTTCAATGGTCTGTAAGGTTTTTTCGATTTTATATTTTGACTCGTAGACTACGATGGAGCCATCATGCTCTTTCCATTTTTCGAGAATTTTTTTTACTTGGGCGGATTTTTTGGGCAAAAAACCAAGGTAAAGGAATTGATGTGTGGGTAATCCGGAAACGGCCAAGGCAGTAAGGGCAGCGTTGGGCCCAGGTACCGGAATGACTTGGAGACCTTTTTTATGACATTCCCTGACCAATCGAAAACCTGGGTCGCTGATGCAAGGATAACCTGCATCGGATAAGAGAGCAATTTTTTGCCCATCCTCAATTTGCTTGGCCAATTCAATACATTTGGTCTTTTCATTTTCCTCCCGGTAAGAAACGAGGTTTTTTCGGATTTTTAAATGATGTAATAATTTGGAGGAGACCCGGGTGTCTTCACAGGCAATAAGATCGCAATTGGAGAGAATTTCGGCTGCCCGGGGAGAAAGGTCACCAAGGTTGCCAATGGGTGTAGCAACTAAAAAAAGGCAACCGGACGGGGGCGAATCCGGGCACATCGAATGAAAGATTAGTTAGCGGTTGAACCCGCCACGATCAAAACCACCGGGCAAACTATATTCCCAATTGGCCGGTTTGGCATGGGGCATCCGGTCGTCATCCGGGGAGGCAGTGAAACAACCAGACAATGAAAAAGCGACAATGCAAAGGATGATGGGGAGCAAAATTTTCATGAGTTAGTAAGCTAAATCCTATAAGGTCTCTTCGATTTCGGGGACGACATGAACACTGTCACCAGGACGAAGTTCTTGTGGGGTGCCAAACTGAGGGAGGAGATAGGCGAGGGAAAAACCTTGGCTTACGCTTTGAATCCGTATTCTGGCGGCCTTTTTATTTGCTTTCCACAAGGTGTAGACATTGCCCAGAGTCACGCCTCTTTCACTACCTAATGGGAGCAAAATCATTCCTGCCTTTCCATCCACTCGTCCGATGGTTGAGGGGACTCCTATTTCTCCAATTGTTTTGGCCTGAGCTGCTAACATAAGTTCTGCTTGGGAAAGCTTGGGTGGGCCATCTTCCGAGGGCAGAAAAGGATTAACCGCGACTTCTTCATCAGGCTTTTCAACTTCTCCCCCTTGTTGCTTGGCAATCATTTCATCGATGCCTCGCTTATACCCTTCGGCATCCGCTTTGCGTACTTCATCCTGAAGTGCTGCCAACTGTTCTTTTTGCTCGTTTCGAAGGGTATCGATAAATTCCTGATGCTCCTGGGCAGTTTTAATTTTTTGTTCTTCAAGATCCGCAACCAGGCGATTTAATTGCTCTTCCTTTTGTTCGGCGGCTTCTTTTTCTGCCTGACGTTCTTCCTTTTCCCTCTTCAGGTCTTCTTCTAGCCCAGCGACTTTGACGGTCAGTTCACCCACTTCATCCTCAAGCTGTTCTTTCCGCTCTTTCTCTTTGGCATAGAGATTCTGGTATTCGCGAAGTTCAATATCCCGCATTACGACCATTTCGCGTAATTTGGCAATTTCCTTAAATTTATCATCCCTGTCCTTGTAAAACATTCCGATTACCGTGCGGAGACGGTTGGGGCGGGGAACACCCCTGACAATTGTGCCATCCTCTTTTTTCACATCTTTTTTTGGAAATTTCGATTCATCCGCAAAAGGATCTTGGAAACTTGCAGGTGGCGTAAGCTTGGTGCTGGGGTTGGTTTGCCATAATTTGGATTCGGAGTTCCAGACAAGTGCGTCTACCCCATATTCCAGATTCAGGCTGTCCAAGCTTTCCCGGTAATCGGGATTTTTAAGAATTGATTTTTCTGCAGAAGCCAATGACTCAGCTGCCATCGACAAAGGGTTTTCGTCGTTTTGACCCACCGGGTCATTTGCGTCAAAAATTTCGTTAAATGAACTTTTCTTGGCGGTAATGTCCTTCCATTGGGCGTCCCTTTCCGATTGCAGGATGGTGTAGGCATCAGTCACGACCTCATCGAGGAAGGAGTGGGTCTGGGAGGTAAAAGTGTCCCATTTTAACCAAAGGACTCCCGCTAGTCCGAATAAAGCAAACATGGCAAGTAATCGAAAAACAGTGGCAAGAGCTCTCATGTCTTACAATCAATCGGAGTTACGAAATAAAATCAATCAAACATTCACATTCTATTCGTAAGCGGCGACCCGAAAAATTTGGGCACGATCAAGCCCATGTGTTGAAAGGATTTCAATCTCCAGCGATTTAATTGTGGAAGTATCAAAACTATGCACCCGGTGAACTTGCGAATTCTTTTGGACCTCGGCCAATAATTTTGTTTTTCCGTCGCCCAGGGTGAAATAAATCCGATAATCCTTAATCAGGGAAACAGCATGCTCTTCTTTTGTCCAGCTAGGTCGCGGTGGGGTACAGTATCCAAAACAAGGATCAAAAAAGAGATCGATCCTGGAAATCGCTACGGGGGCAGACCAGTGAAATTCAATAAATTCCGGGTATGAGAATGTGCTGGGTTGCGAAATCCAAAGTCCGGGCAGATAGATAGGTCGAGAATTTTCCTTAATTATTTCAGGTGCATCGTAGGGCTTTTGGCAGGGCGATATCTCGGTAATGGCACATCGATGAGGACGCGGAGAGTAGCAAGGAGATACCGAGTATTCAGAATATGGATTATCGCTTGCTATTTCGCAGATGTTTCTGGGGTATTGAACCAAATGACCGACGGGTGCATCGATCCCTTCGATAATCTTGAAATTTTGATCCGATCGAATTTCTATAAAATGCCATCCCTTTTTCTTAATCCCGGTATTAAAACGGAAAATTACCCACTGTTCTCCCGACTGGCTAAGATCAAAACTATCCGTGCCTAGGCAGGATCCAGGAATGTGAAAATTCTGGGCAGAACCTTCGAGCAAACGGGCCTCCAGTCGTTGGTTTTCATGACAATGGATCAAGAGCTTGATTGTTTCAATATGACCGGTCGTGGCAGGGAACTGAATGAGGCATGCATCCGTTTCCCTGCCTGGCTCCCGGACTAATCCCAGCAGGTTTTTATCCTGCCAAGTAGTGGAGGCAGAGACTTTTGCCAGACTGGTTAAATTCAGTTCGTCCTTGGGTAAAGATTTTCCTGTCCTGTGGTTCTTCTTTTCCAGTTCTTTGCGGAGCTTCTCAATATGTCCGGGTTTGCACAGCGTTCGTGGAAGTCTTTGATCCGATATACACTTGGCAGCGCAATAACCTGCAGCATTTCCTATCTGGGATAAGGTTGGTGGATGAGCAAGACTGGAAGATACGCTCGGCTCGCAGGATATATGGCTTCCGGCCCATAATAAATTTTTAATTTTGGGAGAATACAGAGACCGTAAAGGGATTTCAAAAGAGTCGGGCAGTACGATATGTTTGTGCTCCGAAGAACTGAAATGACTATCTCTTGAAATGGGTGCACGGCTGACCGCTACGGAATCATCAAAGGTTTTTCCACAGATCAGATCTTCCTCCGTAAGAATGTAATCTCCAATTCCCCGAAAAAAAGATTGGTTCGTGGGTAAGGGGATGACTCTCTTGATAAATAAATTTCTGGATGCATCTTGAAGCGGGGATCTGTTTTTAATGAAATCCCAGGCTGCCCAGCAGAGTTCGTGACGGTTGGGAATGTTTGAGTCCTCACCGATCCACTCGATAAGATGAAACCCACAGAGTTTTTGTTCCAACGATTTCATCCATGAAAGCCTTGCGGTAAGTAAATTATTCTCCCATCGAAACTTGACCCATTCGGGGCACTGAAAGGGAAGATTGTTTTGCGAATTGTCAATTTCAACAAGCACCGCAGATTTAAATAAATTTTGAACGGGTTTGGTTGTATCGGTATGAACCGCACGGCGAGTTTCTCCAGGTGCATTCGCCAATTTTGAGAATGCACCACCATCCGAACAATCGATGAAATATTCAGCTCTGTGCAAAAATTTCACTGACTGTGCATGATGAAAAAGGGTGCACGAGGCGATCCGGTCGTTCGAAGCAGTAAGGCTGACTTCAAGGCACTGGTAGCCAAGCATCGGTGTGACATTGCTTTCTTGGTTGACCAAAGAAAAAAGAGCCCTGGCTTGGCCGGTAAATGTGCCTTCTTGGTTTCCGGTTCTTAGGACTGTGCTAATTTCTTCAAAAATCCCTGACTCTCTAAAAAAAGGGTCATTGCAACTTGCGGCATAATCCATGGGCATTTGATAACCTTCCCCGATGGAACCGCCCAGATCAATACTAGGCTCGATTAAATAAACCGTGGCACCTTCTCGGGCAGCAGAAAGAGCAGCAGAAATTCCACTGATCCCACCACCCACAATTAAAATATCTGATCTGCTTGGTTTAGGTTTCAAAACGATAAATGCACTTACTTTATTTTACATCAGTGCTTCCTTCACAAGAAATTTCCCAATTTGCGATGCTTAAGACTGCTAATGAAATGCATTAAGTAAAATTAATAGGTAGTGTTTAAATTTTTTAATATTGTGTGGTAGGCAAACTACAGATACTTGGTTTGTTTTACTTAATTAGCAACTTAATCAAGTTCCTCCTAAATCAGCCCAAAAATGAAAAATATTTTTCCTAGATGGTCTAATACCATACCGGTAAAGGTGATCATTGGCCTGGGGATGATGGGTGGAGCTGCAGTTGCCGGCATTACTTACTACGCCACTCCTAAGTACACCAGAGTAGGGTACCAGCCAACTCAGCCAGTTTCCTACAATCATGAATTTCATGCTGGTGAATTGGGAATTGACTGTAGGTATTGTCACACCGGAGTGGATAAATCCTCCCATGCGAACATTCCAGGTGCCAATGTCTGCATGTCTTGCCACCAGAATATCAAGGGGGATTCTCCCTTATTGGAGCCTATTCGAACTTCTTACTTCGGAGAAGATACCAACCGGGATGGAAAACTTTCGGACGGAGAAGATTTGAATGGAGATGGTTTGCTCAATGCGGGTCCAGCCGTTCCCTGGGTTCGGATACACAAGGCTCCTGACTATGTTTATTTTAATCATGCAGTCCATGTTAACCGTGGTATTAGTTGTGTGGAGTGTCATGGTCGAGTCGACCAAATGGTCGAAGTCCATCACGACAAGCATTTGAGCATGGCTTTCTGCCTTGATTGTCACCGTAATCCTGAAAAAGCCCTTCGTCCGTTGGACGAGGTGACCAATCTTTCCTGGCAAGCCGATGCTGGAGATGAGGTTGATCCTTTAATCGCCCAAGTTCATGCCGGACTTGAGCTCAAAGATAATTGGGGTGTTCACCCGCCCCTCAGTTGTACTGGATGTCACCGATGATCAAGGAAGCAGAACAGCCAAACTTACCCAGCGGTAAAGAATACTGGAAAAGCTTGGATAGTCTTGCCGAGACTCCAGGTTTTCAAGACTGGGTTTCGCGTGAGTTTCCTGAAGGTGCTAGTATGCTCGAAAGTGTACAACGTCGTAATTTTGTCAAACTGATGGCTGCCTCTTTTGGCTTGGCTGGTTTGGGTATTACTGGATGTAGACGTCCAGAGCATACCATCCTTCCTTATGGTAAAAGCCCCGAAGAACTGATTCCTGGAGTTCCTGCCTATTATGCTACCTCCCAACCCACCAGTCGTGGATTTCATCCCCTCATTGTAGAAAGTCATCAAGGACGACCAACTAAAGTCGAGGGTAATCCTTCCTACTTGCCTTATGGTGGAAGTACGGATGTATACTCTCAGGCCAGTGTTCTTGATCTTTACGATCCCGATCGAGCACAGGGGAGTTTTGCTAGGCAAACTCTTAAAAGCGGAGTAAATCGTTGGAAAAAAGTTTCCACTGAATCTGTACTAGAAGCACTCACTGAAGAGGTAGCCAATGGCAAAGTTGCAGTTTTAGCCAATCGTTCTCATTCATTGCTTCGCCAGTCTCTTAAGCAGAAGCTCGTTTCTTCTGGCATACACTGGTTCGAGCACGACGCGATAGATTATACTTCAGCCGAAAATAAACTAGGTAAAGCTCTTGGTCTCAAAAAGGCATTGCGTGCGGTTCCCGATTTATCTTCGGCCAAAAGGGTTTTATCTTTGGATAGTGATTTCCTTGGAAACCGCGAATCCAATGAATTGGCCAATACCAGAGCCTTCATGTCCGGTCGGAAGGTTTTGAAGCCATCGGACGCAAAAAAAATGAACCGGCTTTATATTGCCGAGTCTGATCTCTCTCGCACTGGTGGGGTCGCAGATCATCGTTTACGGGTTGAATCCTCGCAAATGATTGGGTTTGCCTCCTTGGTTGCATCTGAATTACTTTCCAAGCTTGGTGGT
Organism: Opitutia bacterium; assembly: GCA_038110535.1. GTDB lineage: Bacteria > Verrucomicrobiota > Verrucomicrobiia > Opitutales > Seribacteraceae > Chordibacter. Next base: position 22,316 of record JAYNJW010000006.1, read on the forward strand.
TCGGACCAATCATTAAAAAAGCACCTTAAAAATCTTTCATCCTTCACACAGGATCAAAAGGAGTGGGCTACTGAAGCAGTTGCTGATTTACTAGGTAATCCCAAGAAATCTGTTATTTTGGTTGGTGGGCACCTTCCCGCAGAAGTTCAGTTGCTTGCTTACGAAATGAATCGTTTGCTCGGTGCGATCGGTTCGACGATTAACTACATTGAGGTTGGTCCATCTGCTGATTCTATTCTTTCACTCGAAAGTAAGATAAATGACGGTTCGGTAGAGCGCTTGTTTGTTCTTGGTGGTAACCCTGTTTATCAAAGCAAAGGTTTTATTAATTGGGAGGTCTTGTCGAAAAAGCTCAAATTTATTGTACGCCTCGGTGGATCAATTGATGAAAGTTCCCAGATCGCTAATTACCACTTGGGGCAGTCTCATTATCTTGAGTCATGGGACTTGGGTACAACATGGGATCAATCTTCCTTTGTCCCGGTACAACCTTTAATTGCTCCATTGTTTGATACAATTTCTGAGGCTACCCTCCTGTCACACTTGATTGGAGAAGAGAAAGATGATCATAGTCTTGTTAAAAATCTTCACTCTCAATATTCCAATGGCGGAGACTTCAATGATTTCTTGAGGCTCGGAGTTCTAGCAACCAAGCCTGTTGCATTTACTTCATTGGACGCTACCAAAGCTTTACTTTCTATCAAACCGGGAAAAGTAAAAGCCTCTAAACTTACGGAGGACAATTTGGAAGTTGTTATCATTCCAGACTTTCACGCACACGATGGTCAGTATGCAAATAATGGATGGATGCAGGAATGCCCGGATCCGATAAGCAAGCTAACATGGGATAATGCACTCCTTATTAGTCCTGTCCTTGCCAAAATTTTGGAATCCAAGCATGACGGGCTTGGTCTTCTGCCCAAGCCAACGATGCTCAACAATAGCGGACAAATAGCTCCTGATGCTGCTCATTTTGATGGCGGTAAGCAAAAAGCACCTGTTGTTACGGTAAAAGTTGGAGATAAGTCCATCACCGCTCCTCTTTATGTTCAGCCTGGTTTAGCTGACTTTACACTTGTGGCAACTCTTGGACACGGACGCTCTCATGTTGGGCGCGTAGGGCAGGGCACTGGCTACGATGTCACCCCTCTTCTTACGGGTGAGCCACTTGTGCTTTCAGGTGCTTCTATTGAGCCTACTGGAAATTTTGAAATCCTTGCGAATGTACAGGAGCACTGGTCGATGGAAGGCCGTGCGATTGTCCGCGAATCCAATGTAGACGAATATATCTCTGATCCTGGGTTTGCTTCTCATATGGGAGCTGAATCTCACTCACCTCCAATGTGGGGAAAAGACCAAGGGGCTTCCTTGCAAGAAAAAGCATCCTCAACCCCTCGGGGTAATTCCGCTTATGAGCACCCTGACCATACCTATGAAAAATCAGATGTTTTTGGCATTCATCAATGGGGTATGGCCATCGACTTGAATCAATGCACAGGATGCAGTGCATGTGTGGTTGCCTGTCAAAGTGAGAACAATATTCCAGTAGTGGGAAAAGATCAGGTGCTTCGAGGTCGTGAAATGCACTGGATCCGTTTGGATCGTTACTTTAGTTCCACAGCCCGTGATGGAGCTGATATACCCTCCGATGTGCAAGTTTCCTTTCAAGGGGTAGCATGTATGCATTGTGAAACAGCACCTTGTGAGAGTGTCTGTCCGGTAAATGCAACAGTTCATGACGAAGAAGGCCTTAATGCAATGGCCTATAACCGTTGTGTGGGCACCCGATATTGTGCAAACAATTGTCCCTACAAGGTCAGGAGGTTCAACTTCTTTGATTGGAATAAAAGAAAAACCGATGAGCTTTACCAGGGTCCCTTGGGTGATAAAAATGATTCTCTAGTGGATATGGGCAAAAACCCTGATGTTACTGTGCGTATGCGCGGAGTCATGGAAAAATGCACTTATTGTGTTCAGCGTATTCAGGAATCCAAAATTCGCACCAAGGTGAACGCACAGCGTTCTGCCAAGCTTGAGTCGGGAGACGATGGAGCTGGTGTTAAACTTGGGATTAAGGACTTAAAAGTACCAGACGGGACTATCAAAACCGCTTGTCAACAGGTTTGTCCAAGCGAAGCAATTGTTTTCGGGGACATTAGTGATCCGAAAAGTGAAGTCAGTAAACTTAAAAACAATCCAAGAGATTATTCCGTACTTGGATACTTAAATACCCGTCCCCGCACCACTTTTCTTGCCAAAGTCCGCAACCCCAATCCTAAGATGCCGGACTTTGCCACTACTCCTCATTCCACCCGAGAATACCATGATCGTGCCCATCCTTCGCACCATGGAGATGAACATGGAGCTCATTGATTTATGTCTGCTGTAAAAGAAGTCGAAGAGCATGAGATCCTAAAAAAGGTCGATCCAGCACCTTGGAAAGAGGTGCCTCTCGTACTCAACAACAGGAGTTACAAATGGGTGACCGACAAAATTTGTGGGATTGTAGAGGCCAAGACACCTACTTGGTGGTGGTGGTGTTTTATCACCGCCATGTGCATTGCAAGCTTTACCGGAATGGGTCTTTTTTATCTCGTTTCCACTGGGGTAGGCGTATGGGGAAACAATAACCCCGTGAATTGGGGTTGGGCGATTGTTAATTTCGTTTTTTGGATTGGAATCGGGCATGCAGGAACTTTAATTTCTGCAATTCTTTGCCTCCTTAAGCAAAAATGGAGGACCTCGATCAATCGTGGTTCTGAAGCCATGACCGTGTTTGCGGTGATGTGTGCTGGAATATTTCCCTTGTTTCATGTCGGTCGGGTATGGTTTGCCTGGTGGCTTTTCCCTCTCCCCAATGCCAATGCGATTTGGCCTCAGTTCCGCAGTCCCTTGGAATGGGATGTGTTTGCTGTTTCCACTTATTTTACAGTTTCTGTTCTCTTCTGGTACATGGGTATGATACCTGATCTTGCCGTGCTTCGTGACCGTGCTACCGAGACATGGAGGAAATACTTTTATGGATTCTTTGCGATGGGTTGGAGGAATGCCAACAACCATTGGAGAAATTTCGAAATGGCCTACCTGTTACTTGCTGGTTTGTCCACTCCGCTCGTGCTATCTGTTCATACCATTGTGTCCTTTGACTTTGCTGTGGCAAACCTTCCTGGTTGGCACACAACTATATTCCCGCCTTACTTTGTTGCAGGTGCAATTTTCTCTGGTTTTGGCATGGTGCTGACCCTGCTTCTTCCCTTGCGTGCAGTTTACGGTTTGCACGACTTGATTACACAGAAGCATATCGACAATATGTGCATGATCACCCTAGCCACCGGCAGTATGGTAGGTTATGCCTATTCGATGGAGTTCTTTATCGCTTGGTACGGTGCAAATTCCTATGAGGGTTTTGCCTTTATCAACCGAGCATTTGGAAATTACTGGTGGAGCTATTGGATCATGGTTTCATGCAATGTGATTTGCCCACAGCTGTTCTGGTTCAAAAAAATCCGTGAAAATATACCGTTGGTTTGGATTATTTCCATCTTTGTCAATGTGGGGATGTGGTTTGAAAGGTTTGTCATTGCAAATACCACCCTTTCTCGTGACTTTCTTCCATCTTCTTGGGGATATTATTCGCCCACCGTGGTCGATATTTTCACATTTTTTGGCACTTTCGGATTCTTTTCCGTACTCTTTCTTCTCTTCCTTCGCTTTCTTCCCCTCATGCCAATGTGCGAGGTCAAATCAGTTATGCCTCAAGCCGACCCTCATGCTGATCATTAATAATGAGTGATATCATGGACATCAAATATGCGGCTGCAGCAACTTTCTCTTCTGCTAAGGATTTATATCATGCTGCTGGCAGGGTTAAAGAAGAGGGTTATTCCAAATGGGAGTGCTTTTCTCCCATCCCGGTGCATGGATTAGATGCCCAAATGGGATATCCCCGTTCCAAAGTGCCTCGTTTCACCCTCGCTGGTGGAGTAACCGGTTTCTTCACCGGTATGCTCATTGTCTGGTTCATGAATGAATTTGATTATCCTCTGATCGTTGGGGGAAAGCCTTTTTTCAGTCCGATATACCCTTTCCCGGTTTTTTATGAATTGACTATTCTCTTTGCAGCATTCGGCACCCTCTTTGGAATGTTTTTTCTGAATCGTCTCCCCCGGCACAACCATCCTGTCTTCGAGCATCCAGACTTTGGAAGAACTGGTGATGATAAATACATGATTGTGATTGAAGTGGAAGATCCCAAGTTTGATGACGATCAAACCATTGAGTTCCTGCAAAGCGTTGGTGGTGAATCCGTTCAAATAATTCGTGAACCAATCGAGTAATTTTGTGAGATACTTTATTCCATTGTTTGTCATTTTGATCGTAACTATCATTTCGATTCTTGGTTTTCGCGGAGATCGATCCAAAAATACCCCGATCGAGGTATTTCCTGACATGGACCGACAAGCCAAATTTAAGGCACAAACCGCCAATCCTCGTTTTGCGGATGGCAGTGCGGATCGCTTGCCTGTTCCTGGTGCTGTTTTGCGAGGCACTGCCCTCGATTCTCTCAATGTTTTCTCTCCACAACCGCAATACCGTTCCAGTTCATTCCTTACTGGCAAACTACCCCAGGGCGATTGGGTCAAAAAGGTTCCATCCGAGATTGGTTTAAACATGAAAACAATGCGCTTGGGTAAAGAAAAATATGATATTCATTGTTCGGTTTGTCATGGTGACTATGGGAACGGTCTTGGTGTAACCGCTCAATTTGGGCTAAACCCAAGAAATCTTTCCGATCCATCCCAGTCAGGAACTTATCTGGAAACCGCAGCCCCTTGGACGGATGGACAACTTTACCATGCAATATCCAATGGTTCAGCTTCTGGAATTATGCTTGGTTTGAAGGATCGCCTTTCACCCGAAGAACGATGGTCCATCGTGCTCTATCTTCGAGCCTTACAGAATTATGTTGGCACAGCCACTTTAGCAGCGAAAGGGCAGGGATCATGACGGAAGATTTTTCTACTCAGGTACAATCCCAGAGCAGTGCTTCGACCAAGCTGATAGCAGGTGCAATCCTTGGTTTGGGCGGCGGACTAGTTGGCCTTTTTCAAGGGCTTCAATCTGGTGATAAAGCTCCTTTTCTCGGATGGTTGTGGGGTTGCTCCTTTTGGCTGAGTATAGCTATTGGCATGCTCATGCTGATTATGATCTTTCGTGTTTTTAATTCCCGGTGGAGTCCCATTGTTCGGCGACAACAGGAGCACGGAATCTCCGCATTTCCTTGGCTTGCACTTTGTTTTCTGCCACTCCTTCTTGTTACTTGGTTTGGAAAAGATCAGGCTGGAATTCTTTGGTCCTGGGTTGATCCATCCAGTCCAACCATTGAAGTAAGCAGTGTCATTTCAGTGGAAGAGGATGTGCTTCATCAGAAAAAAGCAGGTTATTTAAATCTTAATTTCTTCACCCTTCGACTGATCGCATATTTTGGTATCTTTTGTGGGTTAAGCTATTGGTTGAGAAAAGTCTCCTTTTCTCAAGATCAAGATGGTGATCCTAACTGGACCCGTCTAGGATCCAAGGTATCTGCGATTGGTATTCCTGCGGCTGCTCTCTCTCTTACATTTGGTGCCTTTGATTTGTTCATGAGCTTAGAGTACCAATGGTTTTCCACCATGTACGGTGTATGGTTTTTTGCATCTGGCATGCGGGCAGCTTTAGCGGTAACAATTTTGCTTTGCCTCTATCTAGTCTCCCGAGGTTCTCTCAAGGGACTATTCAACCAGGCCCACCAATACGATTTAGCCTGTCTTTCTCTCGCTTTTACTGTTTTTTGGGCCTACATAAGTTTCTCCCAATATTTCCTGATTTACAGTGCTAATATTCCCGAAGAGACTTTTTGGTTTACCATTCGTGAAATCGATCCCAATACGGGTGTTCGTTCGGGTTGGTTTTGGGTAAGCATGGGCCTAATATTTGGACACTTTTTCTTTCCTTTTCTCTACCTGCTTTTTTACCGGAACAAAGTGGATGCACCTAAACTGATCTTTATCGTTTGTTGGATTCTTGCCTTCCACTTGCTTGACCTTTACTGGAACATTATCCCAGGGCGCGAAATTGTTCCCGGTGCCTTTGTCGGATACGAAGCTAGACCGGTTATCGGGTCTCATTTGTTGTGGGGGCTGTTCTCTTTGGTGGGAGTAGGTTGTTTGTGTGCGTGGGCGGTCATGAGAAGTTTTCAATCTGGCTTAGCTGAAATTATTCCGATTCGCGATCCCCGCATTCGTGAATCCATTCATCATCATGAGTGATCCTAGCAACCAACGGGCGGACGGGTGCAGCGTCTTTTTTACTTTTCTGATGTTAGCTTTGTTGCTTTCCGGTTTCTACCTGGTTCAACATATCTTTGAGCCAGAAACGCCCCCACCTGTTACCGAAGCAGTCGATTCTGCTCGCCGGGCCAAAGCACAGGCTCATCGCGAACAAAATGATCGCTTTATTTCCAATGTTGATCAGTTCCACACCGATAGAAATTCCACTTTGGAAAGTTCAATGAATGAGGTGCTCAAGAATTACAGAACCTCGTCGCAAGCTAATTCATCACAATCCAACTAGCTCGTATGTCAGAAGATTCCCCAGATCAAATCATAGACCGTTCCGCTAAACTGGTGTTCTCTTTCTTTCTTTCATCAGCCGGTATGTGGTTACTCATCGCTGCCCTGTTCGCTTATTTGGCTGCCACCAAGTTGACCGATCCTTTTTTTCTGTCCACCTGTGAGTTTTTGACCTACGGGAAAATCAAAGTAACCCAAGCAAATGCATTTGTGTACGGCTGGGGCGGCAATGCAATTTTTGCAGTCACGATTTGGATTCTGGCTCGCCTGTCCCAGGCCGAAGTAAGAGGGTCTGTATTTCTCATTTTTGCAGGTATTATTTGGAATCTTGCGATTACCTTTGGTTTATTGGGTATTCTTGATGGTCACATGAGTGGTCACGAAATGCTTGAAATGCCCACTGAAGTATGGCCGGCCATGCTTATTTCCTACCTGATTATTACTTTTCTTGTACTTGTAATCCACCGTTCTCGTCAAATTCGCGAGACAATCGCTCCTCAATGGTTTATTCTTGCTGCCCTTCTTTGGTTTCCTGCACTTTTTCTCATAGCTTGGCATGGTTTGGAAATTAATCCTGCTCGGGGAACCTTACAGTCTGTCCTTTCGATGTGGTATGGCCAAAGTCTTGTTTGGCTATGGTTAACTCCCGTGGCACTCGGTGCCGCTTATTATTTGCTTCCTGCAATCCTTGGAAGAACAATTGATAAGTATTACCTGGCAATTTTCGGGTTCTGGTGTATTGCCGCCCTTGCCCCATGGTCTGTCGTTCATCACCTTGAGGGTGGGCCTGTACCGATGTGGATTCCTGCGATCGGTACAGTTATGAGCATAGCTATGGTTTTTCCCATTGCTGTGGCTTCGACCAATTTTCATGCTACCGCATTTTTGGACATTGGTAAGGTTTGGGATAGTCTGCCCCTTCGGTTTGTCATTTTTGGCACTTTGTCATACACAGTATCCAGTTACATCGGTGTGGTCTTTTCTTTGCCTGCAGTGGCTAAGATTACCCAATTCACAATCATTAACGAATTTCATTTCAATCAACGAGTGTACGGTTTTTTTAGTATGATCATTTTCGGTGCTGTGTATTTTGCGCTTCCTCGAATCACTGGTCGCGAAATTCCGGTAGGTGCTAAATCCTTTCACTTTTGGACATCAACATTCGGTGTCTTACTCCTTTTGTTAGCTTATTTAATTGGTGGTCTTACTCATGGCGTTCTTGCCGGTCAGCCCAGTTTAGCATGGTCTTCATCGGTTATTCAGTCGGTCCAACCCTACTTTTGGATCACCAAGATTGCATTTGCCATACTTGCATTTTCCCAACTCGTATTTGTGGTAAATGTTTGGAGAGTAATTTTCCCCAATCCATTGGCTTGTTGGTTTGGTGGTGACAAGGAGGTGAGTGCATGAACAACCTAGCTAAATTTACCCTTGGAATTTTTCTGACCCTTGGTATTGCTTGGCTTGCCTTTGTGGTCGGTGCCCGTTCCCAGTATGGAAATTTGCTACCGACTGCTGAAGTTTTGGAAGAAGATGGTTCTATCCCTGCGGATGCCGAGCTCTACCCCTTGCCTCTTTCAGGTGTTGCTAAGCAAGGAGCCGAGGAATATGCAGCCCTTGGTTGTGTGACTTGTCATACCCAACAAGTACGCAGAGTTGAAGCAGGCTTTGATGTGGAGAGAGGGTGGGGGAAACGACCTTCTGCACCCCGTGATTATGTTTTGCAGGAACATGTGTTGCTCGGAAACTCGAGGATCGGACCAGATATGACCAATGTCGGTTTGCGTGGATATTCAGACGAATGGTTACACCAACACCTCTTTGAACCACAATCAATCTTTCCTACTTCTCTTTGTCCACCCAGTCCCTTTCTTTTTGAGGAAATCGATAATCCGGTTAAATCTGACATTGAAATTTCCCCTGCGGATGATTCAGAAGACTCCCGTTTTGTCCGACCATCCGTTCGGGCAAAACGACTGGTTGCTTACTTGCAGTCATTAAAACAGGACTATGAACTTCCCGAAGCTTCTTTTGTTGATGACGTAGATGAATCCGAGGAGCTTGGTGTAGACGAACAAGAACCTGCAGCAGTAAGTTCCACCGCCGCACCCAAATGGTTGCAGGATCAAATCGATGCAGGCAAGGAAGTCTACATGAAAGCAGCACCAGGCGGTGGGTTGTGTTTTACTTGTCATCAGCCCAATGGAGAAGGGCTAGCGGGGCAATTTCCTCCCCTAGCAGGGTCTGACTGGGTATTAGGTGACAAGGCTCGCCTGATCAAGATTTCCCTCTACGGATTAATGGGCGAAATCGAAGTTAATGGTGTGAAGTACAACAATGTTATGGCACCTCCGGGCATTCCACCTGGATCTTTGACGGATGAGCAAGTGGCAAATGTTCTTACCTACATCCGTAACGATTGGGGGAACTCGGCGTCTGCGGTTTCTCCAGAGGAAGTGTCCACTGTCCGTCAATCTTTGAAAGAACGTGCACCGATGCAAATGTTCACTGCTGCAGAACTTACCCCTTCCGTACAATGAGCGAAGATCATCCCAAGAGTGACCCAATGCCTAATTCTTCAGAATTTTCTGATGAACAAATTGTCAAATCTCATGTGGAACTAACCAAAAATAAACATGAGCCTACCAAGAATTTTTTAATGGCTCCCTTGGTTTTTGTTTTCGTGTTCGGATGCTTAATTTTTGTATGTTCCATTCAATTGGCACATTCCACTAATTCGTTCCAACTTCATCCTCCACTTGAAGTTATTGAACTAAGTGCAGAGGAGAAAGAGACACTCCGATTGGAAAGGAAAATCTCCTCTGGTGAAAAAATATTCGCTGCCCGCTGTGCTTCCTGCCACCAGCTAAATGGTCTGGGAATAGAAGGTCAATTCCCTCCTCTTGCAGGTTCAGAATGGGTTTCTGCCGACGCCGGTGTCATTGCCAATATTATTTTAAAAGGATTGAAGGGAGAAATTTTGGTGAATGGCAAAAAATATGGTACCTCCGCGGCGGTAAATATGGCTGCAGTTCCCATTAATGATCGTGAAATTGCCAATGTATCCACCTATGTCAGGCAAGCCTGGGGAAATACTTCGCCTGAAGTTTCAGAGGATTTAATTTCGAAGTTACGCGCTGAACATTCATCCCGGCAAGACCAATGGGTAGGGGATGAACTGAAGGCTATGTTTTCTGATTCCTTCTGAGAATAGTCCTTTCTCAATCAGTCGGGCTTTTTCCATTGTCCGATGAGTCTGTTTCTATCATTCTACGGACTTGAATCCAACATTTTTATTGTTTTGTATCTTGGCGGTACTATGTGCAATTACATCGTACGGATTCGAGGTATTTCCTGAAGAAAGACCGGAAAACTTTTTCCCTGATTTAAAAAAGTCCTTGCAGAATGTTGAGGCAAACTCATCGGTAATTCGGGCAAAAGAATTTGACCTTGCCGTTGCCGAGGCCAATCAATTGATTGCTAAATCGGAACAGGGTTGGCGCATTGGAATCAATGCCTATGGACAATCTATTCATGAGGACCGGCCCAACGAGAGTTTTTACCATCGTTATCGTGTCCTCAACCAAGTTTATTTGAAAAAGCCAGTTTTTCATTGGGGTGCATTGCAAGCCAAAGAAGAAATTGGCAAATTAAATAAAACATGGTCCCAGAACAGTCTTGCTCGTCGGAAAAGAAGCTTGCAGGGAGATTTACGGGCCGTTTTTCTTGAATTAGTTGTCCTCAACTATCGTTCCCAATTAGCCCGCGAACAGGTCAAGCTTGCTAAGGAAAATATTAAGGTTGTTGGGGAAAAAGAAAAAGTCGGTTTGGCCACTTCATTATCATTGGAAGAAGCCAAGGCGGAAAACCTGAGCCGTGAAATATCCCTCGCGGAAATCCAAATTGCCCTCCAGCGTAAAATCAGTTATTTTATAACACTCTCTGGTTATTCGGCCTCCTTAAACTTGGATATTCCAGAGACATTTTGGGACTTTTGCTTACAGCACCAACCTAGAACAAAATTTGCGGTTCTGGTCGCTTCTATGAATTCCGAAGAAATCGAGCACTTGCATACAAGGGTCGCAATTGAGGAACAAAACATAATTATCTCAGATGCCGAACTTAAGCCAAAGATTAACCTGACTGGGTCATATTTTCAGGATCAAGTAGACACGGTCGAGGGAAGACAAAATGTAGACAGAAATAATTTTTTGGTTGGGCTGGAAGCGAATTGGGCAATTTGGGACTCGCATAAAAGTAAGGCACAAAAAAAAGCCGCCTCTGCAAGAAAGGCCAAATTAGAACACTCAATTCAGATAAAAATGCGTGAATTCAGGGAAAGCATAGATTCCATAATCAAGGAACTGGCATCTTTGAAGGAAAGAATTGATTTGGGAAGAAAGTTAATCGCTGTGGCACAAGACAGGCTGGAAAAGAGTAGCCTGGAGTTGTCTCTAAAGCGCATCTCTCCCTTGGAGCATTTTAGCTCGGTTGTGGGCCTTGACCTGGCCAAAATCGGCAATTTGGAAACGGTATGTAAATATATGGTACTGATGGATCAGTATGAACAAGCTGTTGTCAGCGAATAAATTTTGGATATCGATCGAATTGAATAATGAAAAATAACTTTTTTTCTCTTTTCTTGCTCATTGTTGCCTTAGCGGTTGTGTCCGGCTACTTTATTGTGCGTCAGGCAAGCCCTTTGGCTCAAGTTTCAAAGGCGGAATATGGATCTATTCGGGATTCTGTTAGCGGAAATGTCAAAGTGCACGCTACCGCAACCTATGATTTAATCTCTGAGGCAAATGCCCGGGTGGAGTGGGTGGCACTTTTACCATTAGGGCAAACTTTACCGGTGGAGAAAAACCAAACACTTGTGCGGTTGGTTCAAGATGATCTGGACCGCCAGATGGATCGCTTGATCCTCGATAAAAAACAATTTCTTCAGCGTAAAGAAGTGGGAACGCCATCCGCTATCCTGCTGGAGGTGAAGGAGAAAGAACTTTCTTCTATGAGTGAGCTGGCAAAGAGTGATAATGTATCTGCGTATTCTTTTGAACTGGTTGAGAATGAGGTAAAACGTTTAAGAACCCAAGTACGGCTGGAAAAGCTTGGCAATGTTCATTTTCTCGAGAACTTTGACTTGTCACTCGCAAAATTGAATGCAGAAATTCAAAAACGTTCAATCAAAAGTCCTATCTCAGGAGACTTTTCTTCCTGCTTTGTCGCACCTGGTAATCAGGTTTTTTCAGGTAATGTGGTGGGGAGAATACACGCCAAGGAGAGGATTGTTGAGGTCTCCTTGAACGAGGAAGATTTTGAGGGCCTTAAGGTCGGATTGGGAGCAGGCGTGAACTTTTTTTCCCATGGTAATACAGTTTTTGAGGCCAATGTTTCTGCCCTGTCCGCTACGGTTGAGTCGAATTCTGGGATGCGTAAGCTTTACCTTAATCTCGTGAGCCAAATTGATTCCATTCCGGTTGGCAGTGCAGGTCGGGCTGAAATTATTAAATCTGAAAAAAACAAGGCCTTGTTAATTCCCCGCAAAGCCTTGGTGGGTGATTTTGTCGTGGTGAACGAAAAGGGTATTGCTAAGTTTCGGGAAGTGAAAATTGGGGCAAGGAATCTTCTCACCGTTGAAGTGTTGGATGGATTAGAGGAAGGGGAACAGGTAGTGGTCGAGACTCCTCACTTGTTACAAGATGGAGAACGAATAAAATCCACCTTGGTTGGTTTTCGAAAATAGGATCCATGTAAAATATTTTAATGCTTTGCCTCGAATTAGCCTGGCGTTTTGTCATTGCTCGCAAGAGGCCAATGATTTTGTCCTTATCCGGGATTGTCTTTGGTGTGGCATTTTTTGTTGTTACTCAGGCACAGACTTCTGGTTTTGAAAAGTTTTTCATACGAACGATTTTAGGAACGAATGGTGCCATTCGTATATCTGATCATTTTCAGGATACTTTGGGCACTGTCGAAAAAATCAATAACCAAGGGAATATTGAATTTGTTTTTCATTCCCGTGAGGATGCTCTCTATCGGGAAGGAGTAAAGCAGCCTGATTTGATACGAGATGCCTTGAGGGATTACCCAGAAATCTTAGGAGTTTCCGAAATTATGGAGGGCAGTGGAACATTAGATACCGGATCGCGAAAAAAATCTGTTGAAATAAATGGCATAAGGTGGATTGATCATTTACAGAGCTCGGACCTAAGCACCCAAGTAATACATGGATCAATGGACGAGTTCGCGTCCGATCAGATGGGGGTGTTATTAGGAGCCCGCGTGTTCCAGCGATTAAATATAAAAGTGGGGGAAAGAATTAGATTAGTAGGTGGGACTGGAACCTTGCACCTGCGTGTGTGTGGAGTTTTTGAAACAGGAGTTAGTCAGATAGACAAAAACCGTATTTATTTACACATGGGAACCGCACGGTCTTTTCTGGGAAGATCCTCGGGTGGTTCAGTTTTCCAGGTAGCCCTAAAAAATCCAAAGGTGGCACCGGAACTTGCTCTGCAATTGCAATCGGTGCTCCATCATCGGGTAGTCAGTTGGCAGGAAAGGGAAAAGGTATGGTTGGATGTTTTTAAAGCTCTACGGGTTTCATCCGCCATTACTGTCTCCTGTATTCTCCTTCTATCTGGCCTAGGAATTTTTAATGTGTTTGCCATCTTGGTAATCGAAAAAACCAGGGATATTGCCATTTTGCGCTCGATTGGATTCTCAACCACGGATGTTTCGGCAATCTTTCTATGGCAGGGGGCGATTGTTTTATGTGCCGGGGTTGTGCTCGGATCCTTACTTGCCAGTGCTGGGACCTATGTAATCTCCGTCATTCCACTTAGGATAAGGGGTATTTTTTCCACGGATAGTTTCGTAGTCAATTGGGATTTTGCACATTACCTCTGGGCCGCATCGATTGCCCTGGTTTTTGTATCTGTGGCTACTTGGATTCCAGCCCGTAGAGCATCCCGGATTGAACCGGCTAAAATCGTCAGGGAAACCCTTTAATGAGCGGCGCGGTCATTCACAGTTCTCCGGATGGATCTTTACGGGTAGAAGACTTGCACTATTCCTTTTCGGAACAAGGCCCGGTGGTGGAAGTGCTCAGAGGTGTATACTTAGAGGCTAGAAGTGGTCAGGTTACCTCGATTGTTGGACCATCTGGTTGTGGTAAAAGCACTTTGCTCTATTTAATGGGGCTACTCGAACGACCCAATTCCGGGAAAATTTTCATGGATAACCTGGAAGTCCAGAATCTTAGCGATCAGGAACGTACCCGTGCACGTAACCAACAAATTGGTTTTGTCTTTCAATTTCATTTCCTGATCAAAGAATTGACAGTATTGGAAAATGTCAGGCTTCCCTTATTAAAAAAAGGCATCGATCGCTCGATTGCAGATGCAAAATCGCTGGAATTACTGCATGAGCTAGGATTGAAAGATAAATCACATAGACTGGCTTACAAATTATCAGGCGGTGAACAACAACGGGTAGCGATTGCCAGATCCCTGGCCAATTCTCCGAGATATTTGCTCGCCGATGAGCCCACCGGTAATTTGGATAGCAAAAATTCAGAAGGAGTTTTTGAATTGCTTGTGCAAATGGCAGAAAAATTAAACCTAGCTGTTATTCTCGTTACCCATAACGAGAAACTGGCTGCTCTGTCCGCACGAGAATTCTATATGGAGGACGGATTGATCCTTACTTAAGCTTTGCTTTTTTAATCTTTTCAAAAGCGAGATTGAGTTGAACGACCTGTTCCTTGGCAAAGACTACAAGTTCGTCCGGCAATTGCCTGCTTTCCAGTTTGTCGGGATGAAGTGCACTTATTTTAGTTCGGTAAGAATGCTTTATTTCTGAAAAGCTGGCTTGTTTCGATACACCCAGTATCTCATAGGATGTGTTTAAATCCTTTTCCTCGCTTAGCGATTGAGCAATGACATACCCTCCGGCATACCATGATCGAATGGTTCCTTTGGGCATTTTAAAGCATTCCTGGCCCGATAGGAGGCATTGGACCTGTGCATTGTTTGTTTTTTTATTCTCAGAGGTCGCGATTTCAAACAATCCTCCCATGAAAGAATGTGCGATTGACTGGTTATATTGAACAAGTTCCGCACATTCTTTAAAGTCTTGATCGATCGATCTTCTGCTGGTTTTGCTTTTTCGAAAAATATCCTTGGCAAACTTTTCCATAGATGAAGAAAGCCCCATTCTTTGGATGATTGACTCAACTTTCTCAATTTCCTCGACTGAGATATTTCCGTTTGCTTTTGCAATCTTTGCCGCCGCAGAAAAAAAGTAAGCATAATATAAGATCTTTGCTTTCTTTTCATCCTGCATGGGAGAGCTCTTTTCATCAAACCGGTGACCGAGGTATCCACCGATTAGCACTCCAATCGGTCCGGCCAGTAGGCCCACACTTGTTCCGACCAGTTTGCCCCACCAATTCACAAGTAAGCAGACCTTCTAATCCAGTGGGTTATCTTGATCGGTAGGGATCGGGAGTTGGACCGACAGGATTGCCGGTATTGGGAACGACTTGCACGCACCGGTCGTCCCAGAGTTCAATCATATCCATGTCCTTTGCATTGGTTACTTCCAACTGCGGTAATCCATGCTTTTCGAGCCATTCCAGTATCGGGGGTGTAGCTAATTCTGGTCGTTCCGCTCGAGCGGTTACGATTTTGACGCGATATCCCATCTCAATCCAGATCCTCACTCTTTTTACCATATTGGGGACTGGTTTTCCAATGTGTTCAAACCCTTGCCAAGCATCGGCCTCTGCAAGAGTGCCATCCAGATCCACCCCGATCCATTGGCGGGATTCGGCCTCTTCCCCGTATTGGTTCATGTCTGTAATCGGCAATCCACGGGTATGAGGTACACGAACCTCAAGTTTTTGTCCTGAGAATACCTTCTTGAAAAATTGTAACATGTATGAAAGTTCAAAGTACAAAAACTTGCATCAAGCCGCAATCTGCATCAATCCTTTTCTACGATACCCGCATGATTTCATTCGCATCTATTGACTATTTTAGCATGCAAGGAATTCCCTTCGTTTTGCTTGCCTTATGGAACATTTGGATGTTTCAGCCAATTGTTTCCACCTTGCACGAACTGGGACACGGTTTGCCCGCTCTTCTTCTGACCAGAGGAAAAGTTATGATTAGGGTAGGGGAGGGAAAAGGATTATTCTTCCGTCGGCCTTACACCTTAGGGGAGCGTTTCAGTTTTAAAATTAATTTTCAAAACACTCGGGTCGGATATACGCAGTTTGAAGAGCAAAAAAAAGGTTCTCAGCTGATCATTTTACTGGGGGGGCCCTTGGTTACCTTTTTCCTGACTTGGCAAGCAGGTGACTTATTGTTTATGGGCAACCTGCCCAATTGGGCTGAACTGCTTCTGGTCAGTTGGTTTTGCGGAAATTTTTTGGCCCTTTTGCGCTCAGTAATTCCCACTCATTTAAAACCAACGGAATCGTTCCCTCAGGGGGCACCAAGTGATGGCATGCAAATTCTTACCCTTTTGTTTGGAGTATCAACCAAAAAAAGTTCCTGAGTATATCATTTGGCGTTACTCGGACTGGTTGTTATAAAGAGTCCGGTAAATGGGGCAGGAAGAGTAAAGCTGATCATGAGTGCCATCTGAGACGATCTCTCCCTGGTCCATGACAATGATTCGGCTGGCCAAACGAATTGAGCTGAATCGATGAGCTATCATAATGGTCGTTTTCCCCTCAGTTAGCTTTTTCATGGCTTGGTGAATTTTTTCCTCGTTTTCCGTATCCAAGGCCGAAGTTGCTTCATCTAACAAAAGGATAGGGGAGTTTCGATAAAAAGCCCTAGCCAATGCAAGTCTCTGTAACTGCCCCCCCGATACCCTGCTACCTCTTTCTCCAATTCTTTGATTGGTTTTCTCTGGCATGGATTGAACAAAATCCCACGCATGGGCATTGCGTAAGGCATCTTCGATGGATCCTGCTGTA
The DNA here is from genome assembly GCA_038110535.1 of Opitutia bacterium. Taxonomy (GTDB): domain Bacteria; phylum Verrucomicrobiota; class Verrucomicrobiia; order Opitutales; family Seribacteraceae; genus Chordibacter. Next base: position 38,918 of record JAYNJW010000006.1, read on the forward strand.
TGAATAGAGCGTCCGATTTGAATATTCTCTTCGATCGTATCGTCAAAAAGAAAGGGGCGTTGAGGCACTGATGCAATCGCTTCCCTGAGTTGATGCAGGGACAGTTCTTTAAGCTTGATTCCGTCGAGCAGGACATTTCCACTTGTGGGATCGTGCAGTCTGTTCAGCAGTCCTGCCAAGGTGGTCTTGCCAGCCCCGCTCGGCCCGACCAAGGCGACCACTTCGCCTGGGTTAATTTCCAAGTTTATGTTGGATAATGCCGGTTTTGAAAGGTCGGAGCCTTTTTGTACTGAAGGGTACTGGAAGATGACATTTTTGAGGACGATTTTACCTTCGATTTTCTTGAGGGGGGTGGGGGAGGGAGGGTCTTTGATGCTTTCGTCGGCGAGAAGGACTTCCTGCAGTCTCTTAAGGGAAGCAAGTCCCTGTTTGATTGTGTTGTGAATGGTTCCCAGTTTTTTGACCGGTTCGTAAGACATGTACAAGGCTACGATAACTGGGACAACTGCATCTAAATGTATGGAGGACCGAGCGGCCTGAAAGATCGCAACGGATACTCCTGTGGCTGTAATGATTTCAATTAAGGGAGTTAAAAGATGAGAGTATTTCACAACCTTCATCCTGGCACTTAGAAATTTCTCAGACTCGCGAGTGAACCGCGAAACTTCCCTGTCCTGCAAATTCAGGCAGCGAACTTCAGTTGGACCAGCAAGATTTTCGCTGAGAATGGATGATAAATCACCAGCCTGTTTTTGTAAATTTAGGGCTTTGGCCATCAATAGTGCCCCAACCTTGCGGATGGGGAAGACACACAAGGGGATGGCAACCAGGCATAGTAGCACAAAAGTCATTCCTTCCCGTTGGATTGCCATGACAATGAGTGCACTGATTGCACCAATGAAAGTGATCGGTTGACGGATTAAATCATTGCTGACGGAAAGAACCGCAGTTTGCAGTTGTGCGGTGTCACCGGTGACCCGACTGAAGAGGTCACCGGACCTGTGTTTTTGGAAAAAAGCAAGCGGGAGTCTCTGGATTTTAGCAAATACTTCGACTCGTATTCTTTCCAATACTTTCATCCCACAGAAGTTTATGAGATAGGAATTACAAAAGCTACTTACTCCACGAATTAAAAAGACCAAGGGAAACCAGGAGACATAGAAGAAAATTTCCCAACTATTCAGGGGGGTGGCGGTCCCCGTGGAAGGGAAAATTTTGGGGAAGACCTGATCGGTCATAAAGGGCAGACCAAAACCGCTGGAAATTCCATAAATTGCTCCAAAGAAAAGGGCACCACTAAATGCCTTCCAGTGAGGCTTAAGGAAAAGAAAGTAAGGAATTAGGCTTGAAATACCCGGGTATTGATCCGGGTTTTTTTCAGGACTTTTCATTATCGTTGCTATTTAAATCTTCTTGGAATCTATCTGCAAGCATAGCTTGTTCTCTGAGGTAATGGGTGGAATGATTTCGGAGATGGTGAAATTGTTCAGCAGTCATTCGCCAATTCCAGTTACCCTGGAGTTCCCCGGGTCTATTGAAGCGTGCCTCGCTTCCTAGGGATAAAAGATCCTGAGCGGTTATAATGACTAACTGGGATA
>JAYNJW010000006.1:40615-76499 GCA_038110535.1 Opitutia bacterium
CTGCCTGACTCCTTTGCTGATATCTCCTAAATCTTCTGCAAGGAAAGGAAGTTGGGGGAAGGCTAATTTGATTTTTTTCCAGAATTCTAGTCCCGGACCTTTTTCCCAAGTCCCCAGCCTTGCACTTGATGATCCTTCGGGGACCGACCAAAAGTCATGAAAAGCACGAAAATGATCAATGCGAAGAACTTCAAAGAGTTCAAGCTGGTGCTCTATCCTTTTTATCCACCAGTTGTACCCATCGGAACGCATTTTTTCCCATTCATAAAGAGGGTTTCCCCATAATTGACCTTCTGGATTAAAGTAATCGGGGGGAACCCCTGCGACTGCCTTAAAATTGCCCTTTTGATTGATTTGGAAAAGATTGCGGTTGCACCATACATCGGATGAGTCGGGGGCAACATAAATGGGAAGGTCCCCAATCAGAGATATTTGTTTGGATTTTGCGTACTGATGAAGTTGGTTCCATTGTGCCCGGAAAAGATATTGAAGAAACACTTGAAATTTATACTCTGTGCCAGATGATTGAGAAAGGGCTGAGCGCGGTGCATTTTTGTCTTCGTTAGTCCATTCCCACCAAGGTTTCAGATGATTTCTCGCCTTGATCGTCTGATACTTGGCAAATGGTTCCAACCAGTCCTGATGTCTTTTCTCAAAAGAAAGAAAGCTACCGTATTCCTTTTCCAGGGATTGAGGAGATTGAAGGAAATTCTGATAAGCGGTTCGCAAAACTGGAAAAAAGGACTTGTAGAGATACCCAAAATCAACCCGGTTGTGAGAAAAGCGATTAATTCCATCGGCCTCATTTTGGGAGAGATACCCCTTGGAAATCAATGGATGTAAGTCGATAAAATAGGGATTACCCGCAGAGGATGAAAAGACTTGGTAGGGAGAGTCCCCGAAACCGGTCGGACCAACCGGGCACATCTGCCAATACGAAAAACCGGCATCCGCCAAAAAGTCAACCCACTCATAGGCATACCTGCCCAAGCAGCCAATGCCATGGCCTCCTGGGAGTGAGGTGGGATGGAGCAGAACCCCTGCAGCTCTCTTTTTCAGCCAATCGGGTAGCATAATTCCTGTTTTCACACAATTTACATTAATTAGACATAATGCATATTGTGCGAACTAGTTACTTGGGCCCCAGCGTTTGGTGAAGGGATAGTAGATAAACAAAGCTCTTCCTACTAGTTCATTTTCAGGAACAAATCCCCATGCCCGGCCATCGAGGCTATCTGTGGAATTGTCTCCCATGGCAAAGTAACCATTTTTGCCAGTGGAATTGGAGGGGTCATCTTTATGGGGTACTTGTAGAAGATTGCGGTTACTAAGCATACCATCGGCTCGGTATCCTGGATATCCTTTGGCGATAGCGTTATTGGACGATCGGGAAAATGACTCCGTTTGTATTTTATTTTCCTTAAATGCAATTGAGCCAGTAATTGGCTTGTCATTACGGTGAAGAATTCCTGGAACTCCTTTGCGAACATCCGTACCGTTAGTGAAGATATTTTCTGGCACGCGAATTTCCAGTTTGTCTCCGGGTTCTCCTACCAATCGTTTAATGTAGTATTTGTCTTCGCCAATTTGTGTAAAGGATTGGCTGCCAAGTTGGGCATTAAATTCATCAATGCTGCCTGTGCGAAATACGATGGGGTCTCCAACCTTGGGCGAGATGAAATTATAACTCATGCGATCCACAAATAATGCATCACCCAGCAGAACATCGAACGCCAAGGGAACATCCCCTTTAGAAAATCTCCTTTCCGATAGTTTGAGCCTGCCCTGAGCAAGTGAGGCATCCTGGCCCACAACCATGGGCAGATCTCTGAGGTTTTCGATGCCGGCAAATTTCTTTGCCAGTAATTCATCCAAGTCAAACTCCGCGGGCACTTGGATGGTATGATTTTTGCCCCCAATTTCGAAAACATATTTTCTTACCATGGTGGGCAGGACAAAAAAACGCCCATCGGGAAAATTGCTTTGGACATACTGATGGCTCGATCCATTTTGTAAAACTAAATATAAGGTTCCGCTCGATTCCGCTTCCATTCGATAGTGAGAGGCACCCAGGAAGAGTTTATCCGCACATCTTTGTAAAATGCTTGGATGCTCACCGTCTGGGTACAGGTAGGGCGTCATTCCATAAAAGGAGGGATACATCGAATTGGTTGGTATGATAAAAGGCTGCACAAAAAAACTTCGAATCCCCAAAATAACAATGGCTGCAACCAGTAACATTTCTACATTTTCGACCCAATTTTTTTTGTGATAGTAATGCCCGCCAGACTTCCGCAGAGCATTATCTAAGAGATGTGCTTTTTTATCGAGCTCTCGGGCTGAGCAGTCCTTATTACTCAGGGCTTCTCGCAGTCCTTGGTTGGCAATATTGAGAGCACGTTCTTCGATTGGGGGTAATCGGTCTCCACGGTAAAGCCAGGCTTTATTTCCGATTCGAAGAAGTTCTTTGGCCCCTTTACGCTCTCTCCGGCTTGCTTTTCTTTCGTTTTGTGAATCGGTCATGTAAGAAGTCAGTTCAGTCTTGGTGAAAATGGGAATGATGAGATGAGGATGAATCAATCTTTTAATTTGAACTTTTGAGGATTTGTACAAATGCCTCTTGGGGTATGTTTACACTACCTATTTGTTTCATTCTTTTTTTCCCTTCTTTTTGTTTATCGAGCAATTTTCGCTTTCTGGAGATATCTCCACCATAACATTTGGCGGTTACATCCTTACGCATTGCACTGATGGTTTCTCTGGCAATTACTTTTCCTCCGATCGCAGCTTGCAGGGCTATTTTAAAAAGTTGCCGGGGGAGAATATCCTTTAGCTTGGAGCATAGTACCCTACCCCTTGCTTCTGCTTTGTCTCGGTGGACAATCGTGGAAAATGCATCTACAGGCTCGGTGTTAACCAAGATTTCCATTCGTACGAGGGATGCCTCGGAATATTCATCCATGTCATAATCCATGGACCCGTAGCCATGGGTGACGCTTTTTAAACGATCATTAAAATCCACCAGAATTTCGTTGAGTGGAAGGTGGCAGGTAAGCATGACCCTAGTTTCATCTATTGTCTCGGTATGGTTACATGTTCCCCGCTTTTCAGTCACCAATGCGAGGAGGTCACCAATTGATTGGTTGGGTGCGTGGATGCGAGCGATAATGGTGGGTTCTTCAATCTTCTCAATTTCAGAGGGATCGGGCAGGTCCAAGGGGTTGTCCACTTCTATTCTTTCACCCGTGGTCATAGTGACTCGGTAAATCACGCTTGGATAAGTTGAGATCAAATCAAGTTCATATTCCCGCCGTAATCTTTCTTGAATGATTTCCATGTGCAGTAGCCCCAAAAATCCGCAACGAAACCCAAAACCCAACGCTACTGAAGTCTCTGCCTGAAAACTGAAAGAGGCATCGTTTAATCGTAATTTGCCCACGCTTCTTTTCAGTTTTTCATAATCAGAGGTGTCTAAGGGATATAAGCCACTAAAAACCATGGGGCGTACTTCTTTATAACCGGGCAACATCTGATCTGCGGGAGATTCCGCCAGGGTCAAGGTATCCCCAATTTTAATATCTGCCACATCCCGAATGCCGGTCACCACATACCCTACTTCCCCTTCGTTTAATGTTGGTTTGGGTAAGGGAGCGGGGACGAAAGTGCCCAATTCTTTGACTTGAGTCTTCCTTTGATCACTCATCAAAACCAGCCCGCTATTCAGCGAGAAAGTTCCTGAGAAAACTCTCAGATAACAAATAACCCCCCGGTACGCATCATACTGACTATCAAAAATAAGGGCTCTGGCATGAGGATAGTTCGCCCATCTTGGCGGGGGTAACCGGTGTACCACTGCTTCAAGGATTTCATCTACCCCAATGCCAGACTTTCCGCTGGCATGGATTGCATCATCTGCAGGAATGGCAAGAATCTCTTCAATTTGATGGGACACCCGTTCGATATCGGCACTGGGTAAGTCCACCTTATTGATAACAGGGATTATAGTCAGTCCCTGAGCATCAGCAAGTTGGGCATTCGCAAGAGTTTGTGCCTCCACTCCCTGAGATGCGTCGATTAAGAGGAGAGCACCTTCGCAAGCCGCAAGACTACGGGAGACTTCGTAGGCAAAATCGACGTGACCGGGCGTATCAATTAAATTGAATAAATAATCCTGACCGTCCTTGGCCCGATATTTCATGGAAACGGGATGACATTTTATGGTAATGCCCCGCTCTCTTTCTAAATCCATAGAATCGAGCAACTGGTCTTTCATTTCCCTTTGCATTACCGTTTGGGTGCGTTCAAGCAGACGATCAGACAAGGTTGTCTTGCCGTGATCGACATGTGCGATGATACAAAAATTGCGAATCCTTTGAGTTTCCACCATTAAAAAGTTGACCACCCCGTGTTTCTCTCGACAAAACTCGAAAGAATACACTTAAGTGTTATAGTCTTATTTCACAAAACTAAACAATGGACAAGAATCGACTTTATGGAGTGCACACCGCATTGGTCACACCGATGGCGGATGGTGCAGTAGCGTATGCAGACCTCGAACGCATAATTGGAAGGCAATTAGAGAGCGGAATTTCCGGGATTGTTCCTTGCGGAACCACGGGCGAGTCCCCCACCCTGTCGGAGTCCGAACATATACAGGTTATTCGTACATGTATTGAGATTGCCAGTGGCAAGACCTTGGTAATTGCAGGAACGGGGGCAAATTCAACTGCAGAGGCACTTTCTTTAACGCGTGCTGCTGATGCTGCGGGAGCAGATGGCTTTTTACTGGTTGCTCCTTATTATAATAAGCCCAGTCAGGAGGGTTTATTCGCCCATTTTTCCGCTCTTGCTGAATCCACCGAAAAACCCATCGTGCTCTATTCCATTCCCGGAAGATGTGGAATTGAAATTTCAACAGAGGTTGTTTGTCGACTTCGCGAAAAATTCCCTCATGTTTGTGCCCTCAAAGAAGCAGGCGGACGGTCCTCAAAAGTCTCGGAAACCATCGTCTCCATAGATGATGACTTTGTGGTTTTATCCGGTGATGATGGTTTAACCCTTCCTTTTATGGCCTGTGGTGCCAAGGGGGTGGTAAGTGTGGCCTCCAATTTAATCCCTGAGGCTGTCTCAGATATGGTTGCGTTTGCCTTGGATGGGGAATTTGAAAAAGCCAGAGAAATGCATCTTGCCCATTATCGATTGTTCACCGATTTATTCTGCGAACCAAATCCAGTTCCAGTAAAGGTTCTTATGCAAATGGCGGGCATGATTGAATCTGCCGAAGTGCGCTTACCCCTATGCCCTCCATCCTCCTCCAACCTAAATCTGTTGAAGGGAATTGCTTCGAGCCTAAAGATCGCAGAAAAACTTTGTTCATGAGCCTGAAAATTTTACTGTGTGGGGCAGGTGGTCGTATGGGCCGTGCGATTACTGAGATCTCCTCCGATTATGGATGTAACATAGCATACCCAGTTGATCTGGGGGATGATCCATCCGCAGGAATCGATCATTGTGATGTTGTGATTGATTTTTCCTTGCGGGAAGCCACAGTACCACTCGCTAGAATTTCGGCCGGTTCGGGTAAGCCCATGGTCATTGGGACGACCGGTCATAGTTCTGAGGAAAAAGCTGAAATTATATCTTTGACCTCAACCATACCTGTCGTATGGGCCGGAAATTTTTCGACTGGGGTAAATTTACTTTTTTATCTCACTGAGATCACAGCACGGGTTTTAGATGCTCAGTCTGACTTCGATCCTGAGGTAATTGAAATGCATCACCGATTAAAAAAGGATGCCCCCAGTGGCACGGCTGATCGTTTACTTGAGATTTTAAAGAAGTCCCGTGATCTAAGTGAGGACCAGGTCGCTCATGGAAGAAGTGGAATCATAGGTGAGCGACCGGCTGATGAAATTGGATCTCATGCCCTGCGTGGGGGAGATGTGGTCGGAGATCACACTGTTTATTTTGCAGGTATGGGTGAGCGCATTGAACTGACCCATCGTGCGACTGACCGAAAAATTTTTGCTGCAGGTGCCCTGCGGGCTGCCAAATGGGTGGTGAGCAAGTCTCCCGGTCTTTATTCGATGCAGGATGTTCTTGGGCTCGTTTGATCCATTAAAATGATTGCCTTTATTGAGGGAAATTTGATCGAGTGCCAGTTAAACCTTGCCGTTGTACAAACCGGCGGAATCGGTTACGAGGTTCATGTGCCACTAACCACCTCCGAAAGGTTGCCCACCTTAGGAGAAGTGGTCAGGCTTCATATTCAGGCAGTTTATCGGGAGGACTCCCAGACTTTGTATGGTTTCATTGATCGGGAGTCCCGGGATTTTTTCCGTATGATTGTGGATAAGGTATCGGGTATCGGTCCCAAGATCGCCCTCAACCTGTTGGGCTCATTATCCCTGCCCACTTTGAAGAATTCCATAGCACAGGGAGATGTAGGCATGCTTTCTAAAGCACAGGGTTTGGGTAAGAAAACAGCGGAAAGAATTGTGGTGGAGCTCAAGGATAAAGTACTACCAAAAGGCACGGTGGTTTCCGCCCCGGTTTCCGCCCTAGGCACGGAAACGGTCACTCCTTCAGTTGGTACGGATATGTTCAGCGATCTCACTTCTTACGGAGATGCAGTCTCTGCCCTGCTCACTTTGGGATACAAGGCAACCGATGCGGACCAGGCAGTGCGCCGGGCAGCTGATGCACTGGGCAAGGGTTGTACGACCGAGGAATTGATCCGCAAAGCCCTGGGCCGTTAAGGCAAAATCTTCTTGATGTAAGTTTGGAGATACTCCCCTGCCCTTTTCACGGCTTTTTCTAACTCATTGGGCCTAGCCCATTCACAGGCGATGGCAGACGCCAGTCTACAGCCAGTACCCCGTACTCCCGTGCCTCCTTTCATTCTCGGGTAGCTAAAGCTTTTATACTCTTGGTCGTGGGAGAGAAAGAAATCGGTTACTGAGTCAGTCCCTGGTAAGTGGCCACCCTTTAGCAGCACTGCTTTTGCACCTAGCTCTATACATTTTTCAACCAATTCCGGAGGTTGTAGACCAGCAGAATGATTCTGTCCAAGCAAGGAGAGCACTTCTTCAAGGTTGGGTGTGAGTAAATCAACTCTGGGCAACAATTCCTTGACCAAACTAGTCCATCCATCGGCGGAAATCAGATCATGCCCGTTGCTGGTTTTTTTTACTGGGTCCATGATGACACGATCGCAGTTGATTTGATCAAGGAAAAGAGCAACTGCTTCCACGGCACGGGCATCCGGTAACATCCCAATTTTAACCGCATCTAATCGTTGTTCCGCCAGAGTATCCAATTGGCTTTTGAAACCCACTAGGGGAACTGCGTGTATGCGAATGTGAGAGGATTGATTTTGATAAGTAATCGCGCTGACTGCACAAAAAGCGGTGCATCCAAGATCAGAAATCGTTCGCTCATCCGCTCCCAGCCCAGATCCACCAGAGGAATCAGTCCCTCCTATTACTCCGATATTGGGAGGCATTACTCTCCTTGAAGGGTAAGATCGGGAAACGATCTTATCCATCCGTCCATCCCTTGGGATAGATTAAAAAGATGTAAGAAGCCTTGGGTATGCAAAGCCTGACATGCCATTTTACTTCGAACACCAGCTTTACAATAAACGACTAAATTTTTTTTAGGATCGAGCCCCATGGAGGAAATTTCTATATTTCCGGTAAGGATATTTCCTAAAGGTTCATGTACCGAAGAGTGTATATAAATTTGTTGCCTTTCCCAATCCTCGCGGACATCCAAAATTTGCAGGTTCTTGTCTGCGAGCATCATCTTATGTAGCTCCTGCACGGATAGCTCCTCGCTATCATTCACCGGCAAGATCATTGGCTCTTTGACCGGGCATGATTGAACTGGATCGGGTAATGAAGTAATCATTCGATTTTCAGGCACCGCTGCTAGGTCAAGGGTCCTGATTGACTGGGTAAGGGCATGATAAAGAAGAACTTTTCCGGAGAGAGGTTCTCCTATTCCGGTGAGCACTTTTATGACCTCAAGTGCTTGCCAACAGCCGATGATTCCCGGGAGTACTCCGAGTACGCCTGCTTCCGCACAGGATGGTATGCTGTGTGCATCAGGTTGTTCGGGAAAAAGACAACGATATGTGGGGCCTTGATTGAAATTGAATACACTGACCATCCCTTCAAACTGATTGATTGACCCATGCACTAAGGGCTTCTTGAAAAGGACACAGGCATCGTTAATCAAGTATCGGCTGGAAAAATTATCGGTCCCATCAACCACCAATTCGTAATCCTTTAGCACAGACTCACAATTATTTCTGGTGAATCTTTCATGGTGACTGAGAAGATGGATATGCGGATTCATCCTGTGCAACTTTTCGGCCGCGATTTTCGCTTTTGCTTTTCCTTGATCATCATGGGTGAAGAGTACCTGCCTTTGAAGGTTGGAAATTTCCACATCATCGTCGTCCATTATACCAATCTTTCCAACCCCTGCAGCAGCCAGATATTGCAAGGCTGAGCATCCAAGACCACCTGCCCCCACTACTAATACCGATGAGTTTTTTAACTGTTTTTGTTTCTCCAGGCCAAATCCTTCCAGGGATAGATGCCTACGGTATTGTTCTCTTTCCCCTTTTTCCATTAGATAGGATTCTCAGATGGTCAGGGACAATGCTTCGGTGAATTGTTGCATGCCGGGAGCCGAGTTGCTTGCTGTGCTCCTCCCTCTATCATAGGACAAGTCCCAATCCTTCCAGACCGGGTCGTAGCCTTTTGCTTTGAGCAAAGTGGAAATTTCATCCGGGCAACGATTATCAGAGATTGCAAATTGCTCCAAGGAGCCAGTTTCATCTGTATAACCACCCGGGTTAGTTTTCGATCCTGCACTCATTGTGGTCACACCCAAAGGTAAGAGGTTTTCCCGAAGATCTGGGCTTTCTCTGGTAGACAAAATAATCTCTAATTCATGGTTAAAAATTCGAAAGGCACAAATTAATTGAACAAGGTCACGATCTTTTAAATCTACAGCCACAATATTGTCCCCTTCGTACGGTCTGATTCTCGGAAAAGACATGGAAAAACTGGTTCTCCAATACTTTTGCTCGAGATAATTCAGGTGCATTCCTGCGTAGAGAGCATCTGTCCTCCACTCTTGGGTGAGTCCAAACAAACAACCAAGTCCAATCTTGTTAATTCCAGCGTGTCCAAGCCGGTCAGCCGTATCTAAACGCCATGCAAAATTGGTCTTTTTCCCTTTAAGATGGTGTCTCGCGTAGCTTTGCGGGTCGTAGGTTTCCTGATAAACCATGACCGCATGCATGCCATGTTTTATTAGGGTACGGTACGCATCGATACCAAGAGGTTGCACCTCGATTGATAGGTTTGCAAAGTGGGGACGGAGTAATTCCAGAGCATGAGTGAGGTAATCCAGTCCAACTTGCTTGGTGGATTCCCCAGTTACCAATAAAACATGATTAAATCCGTACTTTTTTAAGACACCTGCTTCCCGCAAGATTTCAAGATCTGTGAGTGTTTTGCGGGCTATTTGATTGTGCATGCTAAACCCGCAATAATCACAGATATTGTTGCATTCATTGGATAAATACAGCGGGGCAAAGAGACGGATTGCTTGCCCAAACCGTTTGCGGGTGATCGCATGACTCAATTGGGCAAGGTCTTCCAAATACTGCTCGCCTGCCAGTGGGGAAAGTAGGGCACGCAAGTCATCCAACCCCCCACCACCTTCTCGACTTAAGGCGGTCTCCACTTCCCGGACCCCAACTTCTTCCAGTGCACCAGTATGAGCAGGCCAACTTTGTGTTTTGAGGAAATCAGAAAAGCTGGAGGAATTTATCATCCGTCTGTTTTAACTTAAAAAACCGGTAAGAGGAGAAGTGGCACGGGCATATTCCTGCCTTCCGCCCAATCCAGAGAGATAGGCAAGTCGACCCGCTTGCACAGATTTTCGAAAAGCAATTCCCATGCTTGGAGGATCCTTGGCCACAGCTAATGCGGTATTGACCAAGACTGCAGATGCGCCCATTTCCAAAGCCTCGGCGGCATGGGATGGTCTACCAATCCCGGCGTCTACCACTACGGGAAGATTGGATTGCTCGATGATAATTTTGAGGAATTCCCGGGTTTCTAATCCGCGGTTCGTCCCGATGGGAGAACCCAGTGGCATAACTGCAGATGCACCGGCATCTTCCAAGCGTTTACAGAGGACTGGATCAGCATGACAGTAGGGCAAGATGATGAATCCTTGCTTGGCCAATTCTTCGGTGGCAAGTAAAGTTTCCACCGGATCGGGCATGAGATACTTGGGGTCGGGATGAATTTCTAGTTTCAACCAGTTTGTTTCCAGTGCTTCACGGGCCATTTGAGCCACAAAGACCGCTTCTTTGGCATCCCTGACCCCTGAGGTGTTGGGAAGTAGACGAATGTTTTTTTCCGTCAAATAATTGAGGATGGAATCATCCAGTCCTGTAGGATTTGCCCTTTTCATGGCAACGGTAACAAGTTCGGATTGGCAGTTCCGAACCGTGTCGCGCAATACTTCACCCGAAGAAAATTTTCCCGTTCCTACAAAGAGGCGGGACTTCAATGATTCACCAGCAATTTCTAGGAAATCTTCAGCCATCGATTACGAAATTGTTAAAGGTGTTTCCACCGTTCTGCTTTTTTCAACCAATTTACCAATACTGTCCTGGATTGAGACCCCGGCAAAAAGTTCCGAACATAGTGCAATTCCCTGGATTGAAAATTTTTGAATTAGAGAAAAATCATCACCGTTGAGACCCCCAATCAAAAATACCGGAGTGGGCTTGAGGATTTCCAGAATAGAGAAAAAATCATCATCGGAAAGAACAGGACACAATTCTTGCTTCGTGGTTGAGTGGCGATACGGGCCCAAGCCAATGTAGTCGGGTTCTTCGGTAAGGGATTGTCGGGCTTCCATCATTGAATGTATGGTTTTTCCGATAATTTTTTCAGGAGAAAGCACGCCCCTTACATGTTCTATAGGAGCATCGGTCATCCCAAGATGAACTCCATCTGCATCGATATCTTGAACCAGTTCGTAATGATCATTTATAATTAACTGACAGTCGTGATGCTTGGTAAAATCAACTGTTGCCTTGGCTTGTTTGTATAGCTCACCCGGAGAGAGAGTTTTGGCTCGTAATTGTATGAGTCTCGCACCTGCCCGGACAAAGATTTTGGCCTGCTCAAAATGATTCAAAAAAGGATCGTCCCGCGTAATGCATAGTAGGGAAGTGTCATTTATTCGATTACGATTCATCCTTTGCGATAAGCCTGCGCAGTAAGCCCTTTTCTTTTTCTTTTTTTGCCCAGACACTACGCTCGATAAACTGGTATCGATCAAAGGCTGCCACAGGGTCCTTTTTCCCCCAGATCGAACCTAGTAGGGTCACTCCATCAAACCCCAAGTTGAAAAGTTCCGGGATTTTGCGACGCCTGATTCCGCCTAGTGCATAGATCAAGGGCTTTGTGGTTTTTGCCTTCTTTAAGTTGTAAAGCACTCCCCCAAGTTCGGGTAATGATACTTTGGGAAGGTATCCTTTTTTCGAAATTGATTCATAAACGGGTCCGAAAAAACAGTAGTCCAATGGTTCTTCAATATCCCGAAGCTCTTCGAGCCGATGGAGCGAACGACTGCGTATTCCTTGGCAATCAATCAATTTTTCCCCAGAAAAATGATGATATCCACCCAAGTTAAAATCTTTGAGCAATTCCGGAAAGCGGTGCATCACAATTTTGGGATGATAAACTTCCGGGATACGACCCAGTAATTTGGACACCTCGATAGGACGGGAGTCTGGTTTGCGCAAATGGAATCTTTGTAACCCAGCCTCAAACAAGTCTGAAATTACCGAATGCTCGCTATCCCGGATATTAACTCCAGAGATTAGAATGGCTAGAGGTTGTTTATTCATCCACCCTGGGTTGCCTGAATCAAAAGAATCCGGTCCCCTTCCATAAGAATCGTATCTCTGAGCTGTGCCTTGGGCACGATGGTTTCATTCACCGCAAATGCCCACCCTTTCGACTCCAAAAGACCCAATTCCTCCGTCAGGCTTCCTAAATCTAGGCCATCGGACAGTTCTTTGGGTTGGTCATTGACAAATATTTTCATGATTTGGATGAGGGGTCGGGATAAATCTCTGCTCCCGAGCTTAGGAACTCCTTGGCTTTTTGTGCCATGCCTTCCCGAATGGCATCAGATTCGTTGTCTATGCCTTGTTCGTCCGCAAACCGGCGGACATCTTCGGTAATTTTCATCGAGCAAAAATGGGGGCCACACATGGAGCAGAAGTGTGCAGTTTTTGCATTATCTTGGGGCAAGGTTTGATCATGGAAATCTTTTGCCTTTTCCGGATCGAGTGAGAGGTTGAATTGATCTTCCCAACGAAATTCAAAGCGTGCTTTGGACAGGGCGTTGTCCCGGTACTGAGCACCTGGATGCCCCTTCGCAAGATCAGCTGCGTGGGCGGCAAGTTTATAAGTGATAACCCCCTCCCGGACATCTTGCCTGTCAGGTAAACCCAAGTGTTCTTTGGGGGTTACATAGCAAAGCATAGCACAGCCATACCATCCAATCATGGCCGCACCAATTCCGCTGGTTATATGGTCGTATCCAGGGGCAATATCTGTGGTCAAGGGTCCGAGTGTATAAAAAGGAGCTTGGTGGCACCAGTCCAATTGCTTTTCCATATTTTCTTTGATCATATGCATCGGCACATGACCAGGGCCTTCGTTCATAACCTGCACCCCCTTATCCCATGCACGGGTGGTCAATTCTCCCTGGGTTTTGAGTTCGGCAAACTGGGCTTGGTCATTTGCATCAGCGATCGAACCGGGGCGTAACCCATCCCCGATGGAAAATGAGACATCATAAGCTGCCATAATCTCGCAGATATCGTCCCATTTCTCATAAAGAAAATTCTCCTGGTGATGGGCAAGGCACCACTTGGCCATAATTGAACCGCCCCGGCTGACAATACCAGTCATTCGATTGCGGGTCATGGGTACATAACGCAGGAGGACCCCTGCATGAATGGTGAAATAGTCCACTCCCTGCTCAGCTTGTTCAATCAAAGTATCACGGAAAATATCCCAGGTTAATTCTTCCGGTTTTCCTCCTACTTTTTCAAGTGCCTGGTAGATGGGAACGGTTCCGACTGGTACCGGGCAGTTCCGCAGAATCCACTCCCTCGTGCGGTGAATATTTTTTCCGGTCGATAAATCCATGAGAGTGTCAGTCCCCCACTTGGTTGCCCAGCGCATTTTTTCCACTTCCTCCTCGATGGAGGATGCAACTGCTGAATTGCCAATGTTGGCATTTATTTTGACCAGAAAGTTTCTGCCAATTGCCATTGGTTCAAGCTCAGGATGATTGACATTGGCAGGAATAATGGCCCGGCCACGGGCTACTTCATCTCGCACGAATTCAGGGGTGATCTCCTTGGGAATGGATGCACCAAAGGAATTTCCTTGGTGTTGATGATTGAGCGAGTTACTGAGTTCATCAGCAGATGTGTTCAGGCATTCGGCAAGAGTTTGTAATTTCATATTCTCCCGAATGGCCACAAACTCCATCTCTGGGGTAATGATTCCTTGCCTGGCATAATGTAACTGGGTGACAGGGGTTCCCTTTTTTGATCGAAGGACAGAAATTGCTGAACGATCGAAATCGGGGAGTTCCTGTGATCTTTCCTGGGTTCTCTGATCGTGCCGTTCAGAAAGAAAGCCGTTGTCACTTGGTTTGACATCTCTTCCAGCGATTAGCTCAACATCTCCCCGGTTTGTGATCCAGTCTTGCCTAAGTTTTGGGAGGCCTTTTTCCACATCTCCATGAAATTCATTATCCCCCCAAGGTCCCGATGTGTCATACACGCGCAAAGGTTCATTTTTTTCGGTGCTTCCATCCGGTCGTTTCGTGTCGGAGAGAGAAATTTCCCTCATCGGCACATTTAGGTCATGTATCATTCCCTTGAGGTATACTCTGCGGGAATTCGGAAAAAGAGTGTTTGGATGGTTTGAATCTTCGACTTTTTGGATCATGCTGGAATTTTTTGGACGCACTTTTTGCCGAAGAAAAAGTTTTCCCTACGGCTAGAAACGCATCAGGTTCGAAGGGTCGTTGGTGGAATGGATCCAACCTCTCAGCCCATCGTCCTCGGGCTCCCCTAAACTATTTTTATACAAAGCAACAAAGTCTGAAAAAGCAACCATACAAATCTATATCCAAACGGACAAAGGGTTCAGTAATTTGCCTCGTATTTCCCGTCGGCTCTCTTAATAAGAAGTCCTCTGATCTCAAGCATGGTCAGTGCTGGGATCATTTTGGGGAGTGGGATATGGGTGGTTTTTTCCAATTCCTCACTGTTGGCTATCTCCCCGCCAGACAGAGCATTGAGAATAAGCAGTTCTTCATTATCCAGTTCTGACAAATCTTTTTTAGCCGGAATGACAGGGGATGTGCGGGAAATTTCTAAATCGCTGAACATGGGTGATAATTCCTCCAGAATATCCTTGGCATTGCGCACAAGGGTTGCTCCGTCTCTCAAAAGATCCAAGCATCCCTGTGCTTCAGGTTGATCTGCCCTGCCAGGTAGGGCAAAAACTGTGCGTCCTTGTTCTGCGGCAAATCTTGCGGTGATCATACTGCCCCCAGACTTGGCTGATTCAATGACCAAAACTCCTAAAGAAACACCTGCGACCAGACGATTTCTCATGGGAAAAGTTCTTCGGTCTGCCCTTCTTCCCAAAGAGAATTCTGAAAGGATTGCACCAGAATCTTGAATCTTTCGGTAAAGCTCAAGATTTTCGGGAGGATAAATCACATCAAGCCCACTCCCCAAAAAAGCCATGGTTTTTCCCCCGGCTTCTAGTGCACCCCAATGTGCCTCACTGTCCACACCTCTTGCCATTCCAGAAACAATACAGAAGCCTGCCTGAGATAAGTCGGATGCTAGTTGGCGGGCCAGTTTTTTTCCATAGATGGATGGCACTCTCGTACCAACGATGGAAAGGCAGGGTAGTTGCGGGATTTTCCCCAAACAATAAAGCCCGATGGGTGGATCGGCAACCTGGCTCAAAAAATCCGGGAGTTCGTTAGAATGAATGAATTTGCCGGCCATTTTTACAAGCTTTTGCTTTTCCTTTTCCAACCAACCAGAGCTCACGAGTTTTTGCATAGATTGCACCACCTGATTGCCCACTCCTCTCACCTCGGTCAGTTCTTTGGGTTTGGCAGAAAGAATTTGCCAGGGATCCCTGCCAAATCTTTCGATTAATCGGTTCAGCATGACTGGTCCTATCCCAGGAACCGAATTTAAGAGCATCCGCCCATCACTCTCTCTTTCTCTATCTTTGCATAGCTCAGTCACTATGTAGTGATCAAGTCAGTGATTGGTTTACTGACAACCCAAAAAATCTAAAGATTTACAAATTACAGCTGATGCTCTTGCGAAAATAAAAAATCCCTGCAAGAAATGAAGAATAAGCACATTTGATGGAAGAAGAGATTGTTGATTTAACCACTCCTCCCAAGGAGGAACCTTGGTGTTCTGCCTGTGCTGATTTTACTGATTACAAGAGAAAATGGACGGCGTATCCCCGGGCAGATCTGGATGGCGGTACTTATCCCGAAAATGAAGAAGTTCCTCATTGTATAAGATGTGATTCAGTCATGCACTACCTGAGTTTGTCCACGCAATTGGTCTGGGGGTTTCGTTTTGCGGGTACCACGATATTCATTATTGCCACCTTGCTATGTTTTTTTCTTTTTGATTTTTCCCCGGGATCGGTCACTTGGTGGATTGCGGGTATGATGGTGGCAATTTTGGTAACCAAAGCTCCGAAAAGGTCGAGAAAAGCACTACTAAGCCATGCTCTTTACATGGAAAAACTAAAGCTAATGAAACCAGAAAAAAACTTGTAACCCAACGGTTCCAAATTATCGGTTCGGGGAAAATTCAATTTTGGTAAATTTTTTCATTCCATTAACTCGTGCTTGTAAGACACCATTGATAACCCTTTGATTAGAAATTGTACTTTGGGAAACATTTTGGTTCCTTCCATCGGTGCGACTAATTTCATGAGTGGTAATATGGGCAGTGTAACTTTGACCATTGCGGATGCCTTCTCCCCGAAAATCGATCACAGACTGATCATTGTTATAATATTTACCACTTTGAATGGTGGCAGGAATGGAAATGTCCGCCCACCCCTTTCCATTTGCTCCGCCGGAATAGATAAGCACGATAAATTTTTTGTCGGTGCGGTTATAGGAAGAAATTCGGTATTGTTCATTACCAGTCATCCCTGTCCCGAGCACTTTGATGTCGTTTCCGTTTTCCCCAGCAATTGCGTGACGGATGACCTCGTCTTTGCCACCCGATATTTGCGAGTACCACTTCCAAATGTAGTAATGTAAGTGATTGGGATCTCCGGGATTAATATAATTTTGCTCGGTGAAAGGCAGGCCATTTCGCGGCATTTCATCGACCACGAAATTATCATCAGTTGAACCTCTCAAATTGATTTTACGGGTTATTATTCCGGGGCCTCCGTCCTGAGCAGAAACCACCCATTCAGGTTTTAGCTGCTTGACTCTTCCATTGTAATCAACCCGTTTAACTAATCCCATCGACCAGCGACTGGAGTTGTCGCACCAAGGCATATTCACCGTATTTAATCCTCGTTCAAGTAGCTTTCCAAATATGGTGACTGACTTATCGTAAGCATCCCTCTCATCCTTTACACCGTCTCCATTCACATCGTGATTGTTGTTGGATCCGTCCCAAACGATCCATGACTCAGAGGAAAGAATTTTTTTGGAAGCATAATTGTGGGTGTCCAGTTTGTGCCGTACTAAATCATATTGGCCCCAGACATGTGGAATGATTTTTCCATCCATCATGCCATAACCATTAAAATGGTCCGACACATTCATGTTCAATGCGTCCACCTCGGCCATCATTTCTGGAGATGCAATTAACTGGTCGTAATAATCATTTACCGCCACCGCACCTTTCCCCCCTTCCAACCCTTCCAGTGCACCACATGCTTCACACGGTGATGTGCCAGAGGTGGAAATGACGACGGGAAGTTTTGGTTCCTCTTGGTAGACTTTGCGTATGGCCCGGGCTCCATCCCTAAATATTTCGCTGATAATAAATTCAGAATCTGCCCCGTGCATCATGCCTTGCAGGTTTACTTCGTGGTATAATTGGTACGCATCGACTCGGCCCTTAAAAAATTTGGCAATACGGGTGACGAATTCAGCATGAAGTCCGGGCTTGGGCCTCCATGCGCCACCTTTGCCTGATTCCGAAGCCCAGCCAGGTGTGTGCCACATCACAAATTCTACTTTTACGCCCCTTTCGACACAAAGATTGACCGCATGCTCAATCGCCTGCAATTGACCGGACATATGATTTTGGTAATCCGTGTTTTGTGGCTGCGGTTCAACCGCATTCCAACTTACCCAAAATTGAGCATAACTACTGTGCTCGGACAAAAGTGGTCGGTTGGCATCGTAGAGTTCACAGCCGGGTAGACCAAAAGGCTGCCAGCGTACGCCGACATGCATGTGATCAGTTGTCCAAAAATAGGACTTATTGGACGATGACTCATTTGATACAGAAAAATCAGCGGCCAGACCGGAAAGAAAAGAATGACTGATTGTAACTAGTAAAACGCTAATAGATAGAGTGAAAATCAATTTTTTCATTTAATAAAAGTAGAATTGGTGGATTGAGGAATGAATCCAATTCAAGATATGAAAGAAGGAAAAAAATATTACCTAGCTTATCTGAGCATTCCTGCCGCCAGAGTTTCATTGGTGAATGGATCAACCAAAATGAAGCTGCCAGTATTACGGTTTCTGCGGTAGGAATCCCAAAATACCGGCTGGGAGGACCTCAGGGTTATTCGACCGATATCATTCATTCCAAACTCTTTTTGCTCTTCGTTTTTGCGCAATGAATTGACATCGATTTTGTATTTTATTTCGCTGACAATGACCTGTGCTTCTTTGGTGGTGTGTCGAAGAATTAACTTGATGCCCTGGGCGAGTTTTTTACTCGCCGAAAACCAGCAGATTCTCGCATCCAAATTCTGGGAACTGTTCGGCTGGTTATTTGGTTTCACCAGCATATCTCCCCGGCTGACATCTATTTCATCTTCCAATAATATGGTGACAGACTGGGGATGGAATGCCTCATCGATTTCTTGGTCAGCAATTAAAATTTGTTTAATTTTTGAATTGAATCCAGATGGCAGCACCGTCACTTCATCCCCCGTTTTGAAGACTCCACCGGCAACCCGACCGGCAAAACCACGAAAGTCATGATGGTTGTCAGAATGAGGCCGAATGACCCACTGTACTGGAAAGCGAGCATCAACATGATTGAAGTCCGATCCGACATAAACATTCTCCAAGTGATAAAGCAAGGGGGGACCCTTGTACCATGTCATATTCTCAGAGCGGTCTACCACATTGTCCCCTTTCAACGCAGAAATTGGGATAAATGTGATATCAGTCACATTCTCTAAACGACTGGCGAAATCTGTAAATTGTTCAAGCACCTTAATATAGGCTGACTCCTCGTATCCTACTAAGTCCATTTTGTTGATACAAACTGCCACATGTTTAATGCCTAGCAGGTCAGCAATAAAACTATGTCTCCGTGTTTGCTCAACCACACCATTTCTTGCATCGACCAAGATCAGGGCGAGGTTCGCCGTGGATGCACCGGTCACCATATTGCGGGTGTATTGAATATGGCCGGGCGTATCTGCAATAATGAATTTTCTCTTAGGAGTGGCAAAGTAACGGTATGCAACATCTATGGTTATTCCCTGCTCTCTTTCTGCTCGTAATCCGTCAGTCAATAATGCCAAGTTTATGTTTTCATCCCCTCTGTTCTTACTGCTTTTCTCAATGGCTTCTAATTGATCTTCAAATATAGCCTTGGTGTCGTGAAAAAGCCTGCCAATTAAAGTACTTTTCCCATCGTCCACGCTCCCCGCTGTGGTGAAGCGTAGAAGGTCCATGTTTAAGTAGTTCTTGTCTTCGTTCATCAATCTAAATTTGAAATTAAAAATATCCCTGTTTTTTGCGATCCTCCATCGCAGACTCCGATCGCTTGTCATCAGCACGGGTGCCACGTTCGGTCACCCGGGAGGCTGCTACTTCCGCAATGACTTCATCCAGGTTTGATGCCTCAGAAAGCACGGCTCCTGTACAAGTTGCATCACCAATGGTCCGAAAACGAACCGTTTCGGTGCGTGGTATTTCTTGGTCATTCGGAACAACAAATTCACTGACCGCAAGGAGTGATCCGTTCCGCTCAATAACCTCTCTTTGATGGGAGAAATAGAGGGAGGGAAGTTCAATTGCTTCCTTTTTGAGGTACTGCCAAACATCCATTTCTGTCCAGTTGCTCAAGGGAAACACCCGAAAGTGTTCACCCTGTGCTTTTCTACCGTTAAACAAATTCCATAATTCCGGTCTTTGGTTTTTAGGGTCCCACTGTCCGAAGGCATCACGATGTGAAAAAAATCGTTCCTTCGCTCTAGCTTTTTCCTCGTCCCGACGTCCCCCGCCTAAGGCAGCATCCAAGTTTTCAGAGTCAATTGTTTCCAGCAGGGTTACTGATTGCAGGGCATTTCTGCTCGCATTGGGCCCCGTTTCCTCAACCGCAGTTCCACGGTCGATGGAATCCTGAACCAGACCAACAATAAGTTGAGCTCCAAGCTTTTCAACGAATTTGTCCCGGTACTCAATGGTTTCCGGGAAATTATGTCCAGTATCGACATGTACCAAGGGAAAGGGTGATTTGGATGGAGAAAATGCTTTGTAGGCCAAGTGTGCCATTACAATGGAATCTTTCCCTCCGGAAAACAAAAGGCCTGGACGCTCAAATTGTGCGGCAGTCTCCCGAAGAACAAAGATCGCTTCGGCTTCCAATTGCTCCAAATGTGTAAGGTTGTAGTTTTTCATTTAGTGATAGAAATTGACCGTTGAATGTATGCAAATAATTTGTTTGATGATTCCGTTTGGTTTTCTTTTTCGCTGTCAATGACCAGGCATGCATTGTTGGGTTCTTCAAAAACTGAGCCTTGCCCGGTAAAGGTCTTGACCATTCCTTTTTCTGCTTTCTCGTAAAGGCCTTTCACATCCCTTTTTTTACAGGTTGCAAAGGATGCTTTGATGAAGATCTCGTGAAAATGCTCCTCTCCAATTATGGATTTTGCCAGGGAACGAAATTCCTGGAGTGGAGTGATTAAAGAAACAAGCACAATAACCCCGCTTTCCAGAAAGAGTTTGGCCACTTCACTCGCCCTACGAATGTTTTCCAAACGGTCTTGATCAGAGAATCCGAGATCTTTATTCAGCCCGGTCCTGAGATTATCACCATCCAGAATCACAGAATGAATGCCTTGGGCATGCAAACGGTTCTCCATTTCCACAGCCAGGGTACTCTTTCCTGATCCGGACAAGCCATAAAGCCAAAAGACCGAACTGTGATGCCCGAAAAGTTTCTCCTTTTCGGTTCTTGGGATCAGTCGATCTTTGATGGGATGAATGTTGTTTTCGTTCACAAAGGGAAATGATCATAATTAAAAAATAAAAAAAAGCGAGAACGCTTAGGGGCGTTCCCGCTTATTGGGGTGAGAGTATGATCCTCTCATGGGGTAAAGATCAAACTACCCTTTGGGAAAGGCACCGGCAAGATTAATCGAGATCTCGATTTCGTTGGCTACTTTGTCTAAATATTCTCCTGGCTTTATGCCAAAATCATCTCGTTTTACCTTGAATCTTGATCGTACGACTAACAGGTCTCCCGGCACTTTATTTCTCTTTTCAAGCAGGTCGGGGAGATAAGTAAGTTCAATGGGTACGGTCATCTTCATCGTTACATTACGGATGGTCATTTTTCCTGCTGCTTCTGCCCTAATCGAACGATTGTCGCGGGAGATTTTTTCAAGCTGGGCGAGAGAAAATTCAATTTGGGGGAATTTAGCAACATCCAACCACTCCTTGCCGTGCATATGCTCTTGAAGGACGGGGTTATCTACCCGGAGGCTTGATGCATCGAGAATGATCGATCCAGTGGTGTTCTCCGGAGCATCTGGGTCAAACAATACTTTGCCCGAAATCCCTCCTGCTGAACCATTGATCGATTCCAACAAGGCATCCAATTGAAAAATGACGGTATTTACTCCTTTGGGATCCTTGAAGTCGAAAGACTTGGAATCTGCCAGTAGCATCAGCGGGAGAAAAGCACAGAAAATAGTTATTCCTTTCATTGAGTCATTACCATTCATGGAGACAGATTTTTCAAACCTCTTTTTTGGCAAAGCTGAACAGTTAAAATAACCAGAGTAAGGCAGAGACCAGCGAGCGGCGTTTCAATTCCGCAGACAAATTCATCTGTCCAGGTAACTTTTGTCTGAGTGCCAAGCTCCGGCATTCCGTCGACAACCGGAATTTCTTCCCTGCTTTCTACCCTCGTTGCCCATGGGGAAACCCTTGCCCCATCCGCGATCCAATATCCAAAGGTTACAATGAGTGGAGTAAGGCTGAGCAGAAACTTTTTCATCAGATATGGTTAGGCTCGTGGATGAGCTAATTTGTGGGCTTTTTTTAATCGGCCTACGGATACATGGGTGTATACCTGAGTGGTTGATAAACTGGAATGTCCAAGCAGTTCCTGCACCGTTCTCAGGTCCGCACCATTATCGAGAAGATGTGTCGCAAAGGAATGCCTTAATTTATGAGGGGTGAAGTCCTTGGGCAAATCTGCAGTTTTTAGGCATTTTTTGAGTAACATTTGGATCCACCTTGTGGAAAGCCGTTTGCCTGCCTGATTGGTAAACAAAGGTGAGGACAAAGAGGCATCGCGTGAATGTCTCTTGCGAAACTCAATCAGTGTTTCAGCAGTCCTGGCAACAATAGGACAGACTCGTTCCTTATTGCCCTTTCCCTTAACCCGCACGGTCATACGGTGCGGATCGATATGTTCATGGTTAAGAGCCACGACTTCCGAAACACGCAACCCCGCACCATAGAGTAGTTCCAGAATGATTCTGTCCCTCGTCGCAAGAAAATCTGCTTCTTTGGCGTGCAAGTGCACCTGACTAGGTGATTCCATTAATAGTTTGGCCTGTGCTTCGGTCAAAAATTTGGGTAGGGTCTTTTCCGGTTTGGGCAAGGATAGGTTCTTAAAAGGATTGGACTTGGTCCATCCACGAACCTGACAAAATTGAAAGAAGCTTCTGAGGGCCGACACTTGATTGGCCAAGGTCTTGCGCGACAGGTTAGACTGAACTTCAATTAAGTAAGACCTCGCAATTTCTTTATCTGTTAAGAGGATTGATCTGAGGGATTCCTCTCTGTCCAGCCACTCGCTAAACTGAAGAAGTGAGCCACGGTAATTTCGGAGTGTATGCTCGGATAATCTTCGTTCTAAAATGAGATGATCGAGAAACTGCGTTATTTTAGACGAGTCCATGTTTCCACTACCAATTCATATATGCCGGCAAATAAAATAACCAGGAAAACGAGTGCCGCTATGGTCAGGTAAGCTCCAAATCCAATTTCGGGTCGCGGGTTAGATTCTTTCCTGTAGGCACGGGATGTATGATCGTGTGCCTCGATCGAAACAAGGTTTCCCGGATGTTCGGAGCGGTTTTGTAAGCCAGACTTTTTACTCATCTTTTTCTTACTATTGTTTTGGCTGTGATCATTAGCAAGTGCAAGAGATAGAAAGTAGGACTTTATCTCAATCTCCGAATAGAAACGGTTCAATCTTTAGACGGACTTCATCAAAACAATCTTCAAGGAGGTAATGTCCGGCTTGTTCGAATGGGTAGGCTATTAGATTGGGCCAATATTTTTGCCATTCTTTTAAAAAACCACCGTGAAAACAAAAATCTTTCATTCCCCAGCAAGCGATTTTGGGCGTAGCATTAAATGCTTTTAGTCTTTGTGCAGTGGACTCGAGGACAGATCGGCTAACATGATTTGTCTCATAAGGAATATCACATACGAAATTCCATATTGCGACGCGATCCTTCCAGTTGCGATAGGGATATAAGAATCCTTTTTTCACATCTGGATGCAAACCTTTGGATGTGGCCATCCAGGTCGCAGGACCAGCAAATCCATTCATTGCACGCACGAAAAATTCACCGAGAACAGGGAGCCTGCAAAATAGGATCCGGGATGGCACATCCGTGGAGGGAAAGGCTGCCGTATTCAATAAAACAATTTTTTTAATACGATCAGGAGTGGAGGAAAATGCAGTCATTCCAATCGCCCCGCCCCAGTCATGAACAACCAAGTTAAATTCTTTGATTTTTAAGGAATCAACCAATTCCAGAATATTTTCAGCATGATTTTTTAATTGATAAGTAAATGTGGAATCATTCGGTTTATCGGATAATCCACAGCCTAAATGATCGGGTGCGATGCACCTTCCCAAATCCTTCCAGGCAAGAATTGCATTACGGTAAAAAAAAGACCATGTGGGATTTCCATGAAGAAAAAGAGTTGGTGTGCCCTCTTTTTTTCCTTCATCGAGGTAGCTGATTACATGATTGTTCGAAAGTTTAAGCCTCTGAGGCTTAAAAGGATAAAGATCAGCGAAATGAGATGGCAGTTTCAAGGATTGATGGAAAGCATGAGACTGGATAAACCACTGCCAATGCCCAATAGTGCAGATTTGCGTTTGAGGTTTGCAGGATCTTTTTCACAAGCAAGGGTATAAGTAATCGGCAGGGAAACGGAGCCACAATTTCCCAGGTTTTCGTAACTCGAAAAATTCTTGGATGGATCAATCGAGAGGGCATCCATTACTGCCCGTGTATGGGCTTTGCCAACCTGGTGGGTAATAACTAAATCTGGGTCATTCGGGTTCCAAGAATGAACTTGCAAAAATTTTTGCCAGGCCCTTTGGGCGACTGAGATACCAGCATGAAGAAGTTCTTCGGAATCAGTTTGCATGACAAGATCATCCCCCGCGGTATCTCCTTCGCACAATTCGTTATGAGAAGTATCAGTTTCAGCGGCCCAGGAACCAAGGACGGGTTGCTCTGCTGGGACCAGATCGCGATCTGCGATAGACCAGGCAACTGCACCCGCACCGATGGTAAGATTGGCAAAAAAAGGTTTAATTGATTTCCGGTCATGCTTTCCTTCATTAAGTAACTGGATTGTTTTCTCCACCAGAGGAGCACCATTTTCTCCAGCTACGAGAATAGCCCGGCGAATCTGACCTGTTTCAATCATCGAGCCTGCCAGAATTACCGCGTTCATGAAACCTAAGCATGCATTGGAAATATCGAGAATTTGAGTATTTCCACCCAGCCCCATTAACCGGTGGACATAAGATGCAGTAGCTGGTTCTAAACGATCGCGACAGACTGCACAGTGAATTAACAGATCGACTTGCTGGGGATCAATCCCTGTTTCCAAAAGTTTCATGCCCGCATTGGCGGAGGCTTGGGATGGTCGGAAACGATTGGGCCATAATCTTCTTTCAGTGATTCCAGTCATCAATTCCAGTCTGCCGGTAGGAAGCTTCAGGCGGGAATATAGAGGAGATAACCTTTCTTCAATTTCAGCAGATGTGCATATATCTTCCGGTAGGGAGTAGGCCATTCCCTCGATGGCAACGCGAGAAAATTTCATTGATCCAATTGCATCGATTTCTCCACGATTTCCCGATCGAAATAATTCAGCCCCATTCCTGCATCGATTACGATCCCCTGCCCGTTGATCCCCGAGGATCGTTCGCTCAAAAGAAAGGCGGCCAAATTGGCCACTTCATTGGTCTGCAATGCTCTTTTGCGGAAGGTAAGCTTTTCTGCATACAAATAATTGACCAAGTATCCTGGGATTCCAGCCGAGGCACTGGTTTTTAGAGGCCCCGCGTTGACCGAGTTAAAGCGTACTTCACTATCTTGGGAAAAAGATTTGGCCAAATATCGAACCGAGGCTTCGAGGGATGCCTTGATCGGTGCCATGTATCCATAGTTTTCCGCAGTCACCTCAGTCGAGGAAATTCCCACAGTTACCACTGATCCGTTTTTGCTAAGGTAGGGTTTACAAATGCGAGAAAGTTCAACCAGTGAGAAAGAAGAAATCTGGGTGGCTTGAAGAAAATCTTCTCTTTTTGTCTCATGAAACGGCTTGATGCCTTCTGCATAATTGGCAAAGGCAATAGAATGCAAGACCCCGTCCAGTCGCAGTTCGTCAAATTCAGCAAAGTCTTGCGCTAATTTTTCGATATCTGCAGATTTTTCGAAATCACAGGTAAAAATGTGCCGCTTGGAAGATAGCAAATTTTTTAATTCCTGCTTCCTTTTTTCACTCCGTACGCAAAACAGGACCTCAGCCCCTTCTGATTCGAGAAGTTTTGCTACAGACCAAGCTACACTTTTACGGTTGGCTACGCCAACTACGAGGAACTTTTGATCAGTTAGATTAAGATAGCTCACTTCGAGGCATCTTCCCGAACCATGGCAAGTGCATAGGATATGGTGAGGGCGACCTTATCATCTTTCCTTACCTCTCCAGTCATGGTAAAGAATTGGCCCATTTTCTCACCAAGGGTAACCGAGATCTCAACCACATCCCCTGGCTTGACCATCCTTTTAAAGCGGGCATCCCGAATACGAGATAGCACGGGCGTTACCGATTCATCTGTGAGGGATTCTGTTTGCAAATAATCGGACAGAAATACGGCTCCTGTCTGAAAGACAGCCTCGCAAAGAAGCACCCCGGGCATGATCGGGTTACCCGGGTAATGTCCCTCAAAGAAAGGGAAATCCGGACGAATCGTTAATGATGCCTTGGCCTCATTCTCTTTTATTTCAAGAATCTTATCAATAAAAAGAAAGGGCGGACGGTGGGGAATTCTGCGATAAATTTCTTCCATGGTAATGGAAAAGAGTTAGGGAATGTACGACCTTCAGGCAATGGCAAAGGAAGAATCTTGCTCTGGGGACTCATCCTGGCTTTTACCTTTTTTGCGGTTGCGTAAAAAATGATCGATTTTGTTGGCGGTTATGACCCCATAATTGATCGTGCCAAGCCAGCCAGACATAATAATTCCCACGGACCCAGCATGATACAGTCCGGGAGCATATTTTGGTAAATCACTCGACACCTCAAGTCCTTCAAATTTTGTCCCAAAAGTAGCACCATCAGCATGTTGGGTATAATGCTTGATCGTTCGGGGAGTTGCCGCCTCGATGTGGTCAATTTTACTTCTGATATCCGGAAGGATCTTTTCAAGAGCCACAAGACTTTCTTCACATAAACGCTCCTTGGCCTTGGTGTATTCTTGGTCTGATAATTTATTCCAGTCTTTCCACTTGGCGTTTAATGAGGCCACTATGCTGTACCTGGGGTCTTTGCGGTGTGGTCGTGTATCTGGGTAATAAATGGAAAAAGTACGGCTCTGGGTATGGAAATCAGATAATTCGTCCGTGGAAAATTGGGGAGATTCGGAGGTGAAAATCAGATCACCTACTGATTCAGGAATTTCCGCTCCTTGCTTAAGACCGATATAAACCTGGCATGATGTATTATTTAGACGGACATCTTTAGATTTCTGGGCGAATTTTGAGGGCAATTTTGAAAGACCAAGCATTCGTTCTATGGTATTTTTCAAGTTGGCATTGGAGAGGACTGCTCCACAGCGGATCTCCCTGCCGTTTACCTTGACTCCTTTAATACAAGGCTTGCCCCCTTGATCTTCAGTAATGAGCTTTTCTACAAGGCATTGCCGCCTAAGTTCCGCCCCATTTTTCCGTAACTCCTCGACCATTTTTCGAACCAAAGAATCCGTGCCGTCCTTAAAGGTGTAGATTCCTTTGCGCATAAAATTGGTAAAAACAATACCATAAGCGATCGCGGGGTCCATGAATGATGAGCCATTGGCATAAGAAATTGGTTCCAGGAGTAATCGTTTCACATCATCCCGCCCCGGGAAGAATTGTTCTAAAAGATCTCCAATGGTACGCCCGTCACGGGCGAAGTAATCCATATTTTTCAAATGATCATAAAACTCTTCCACATGCTCCCGGGCAATTTGGAAGGTATCTTGTAAAATTTTGGTGAAATCCACTCGGTCAAAGGTGGTTCTCAGATCATACTGAGGATTGACAAAACGGATGTTCTTTAACTGTACGATCGAGTCTGCAATCTCTTTGGTCCAATATCTTTTGCATGATTTTATCATACCAACCGGGAACCCATGCAAAGAGATGTCGAAAATATGCCCGCCTGCACGCTTGAACCAAGTGGCAAGGCCACCAAACTGGTAATGATTCTCGAGCAATAAGACCGAATGACCCTGTTTAGCCAAGCAGTTGGCACCGGTCAATCCGCCCAACCCACTACCGATTACCACGACATCGTAGTAATCCTTGGCTCCTTTGAGGTGGTCGCGTTTCGGACTCATTGTTTCTAAAATTCTAAATAAAATACCTTAAACCGCAAATTCTACACTGATCAATAATTTGATTGAGCGTACTTTTGCATAAATTGGTCGATTGTTTGGCTGAGGTCATCTCCGGGGCCAACGAGATGATGCAAGTTTAATTCTTGGAGCATGGCGAAGTCCTCCTGCCTTAATCCTATTGGGGAAAGGCAGAGGGTATGCAGTTGCATTTCTTTCAAAGGTGATAAATCAATCGATTGCAGACCAATGATGTTAAGAAACTGGATTGGACAAAATGTCAGTGGATTCAAGGATCGAATGGGGGAACCCGGAAGAGAGAGTCTTTCCAGGGGGGATTCCATCAGGGGAGATAAATCCTCCACCATAGTTTTTCTTAACTCCACCTCGATTAAGGGGCTGCCCCGGAGTGGTTCCAGATTTTCAATTCCAGTCTGATTTAGGTTAATCTCAGTAAGAGGACAGGTGTTGAGGGGAGATAAGTTGTCCACCTTAGTGCCTTGGAGGTTTAGCTTCTCCAAGGGCTTTCCTGATAGGGGACGTAGATCGAGCACATCGGTTTGAGAAATGTCCAACTTTGTCAAAGGCATGGAATGGGTAAAAGAAAGTTGCTCTACTGCACTGCCAGCCAAGTTCAGTTCTTCAATCGATAGAATAGCAAGTGATTCAAAATCGGACGCCTGACATTTTTGGGCCGAAAATCTTTTGAGATGAAAAAGTTTGAATTCCCGAAGCGGAAAGGAGCATCCCCAGGGCAGACTGATTGCTTCGAGAGGAAAACCCTGAATATTTGCCGGATCAAAGGAGGAAACCCGAGAGAAATCGAGTTCCTTAATGGGGAGATGAGCGAGATCAGCAAGGTTGCAAAATTGCCGATCCGAAAGAAAGCGCACCCCCACCCCGCCGGGAATAAGGAAAACCTCTGCAAGAAAGCCCAGGCTTTCGAGCTCTTTTGAACAGGACTCAGCGATTTCTCTAAAAAATCGCGTCTGGCCTCTCCGTTTTGTCTGAAGCTTGGAAGATATCAAGGCTAGTCGATGGATGAATCGGGGAGGAGGCGAATTACAAGATTTCCTTGAGAAATATATTACGCCAACGAATCTCTCCCCCATGAGTTTGTAACTGGATCGGTCCCTTCTCGAGCACGGGTTCAGATTTTTTCCAATAGTTCACTAAGGTTGCCTGATCGACCACCAACTTCTGATTCAGCCAAACCGTAACTTTTTCTCCGACCATGAGCATGCGCAGGTGATTCCATTCCCCAAATGGTTTGTCTGCATGAACCAAGGGGGACCATCCTTCTTTAGGCCGGTTGTTCCATAATCCCCCGGATCCATCCTTGGCTCCGAATTTCCATTTACCACCTTCCTTTGTGGTGTCCCATATTTGCACCTGAGGATAACCTCTCAAATAAATTCCGCTGTCTGCCCGGGCAACAGTCTTGTATTCAAGTCGTAATTCGAAATTGGAGAAATTATCAACCGTGGTCAGGTAGAGACCTTGTCCGTCATTGATTAATTCCTTATTCTCAACCCGCCAGTGCTTGTGGATATCAGGCTGGCTATTCTTGTGCTTTTGTTCGAGTTCATGGGCGGGCAAATTAATCCAGGTGGACGGATTGACAGTGCCTAGTCCCCACCAACCACTCAGATCTTTGCCATTGAATAAGGAGCGAAACCCCTCGGGTTGGGCCTGAAGCAATGGGGAAATTAGATTACACAAAACAAGGAAGGTGCATGTGACTTTCATCCTTAACTATATGCATTTGTTTCATTTGACTGGCAATTTTGAATTAATCCCGCAGGGTTCAGAATAAGGGCAAGAAATCTTTGCCTTGAATAAAGCCATTTTCTTTTAAATATGCCGAGATTTGTCCTCTGGCACCCCAGGTGCCCACTAAAATAAAAACAAAACATTCCTCGGGCGTTGGTAGATTATCAATTGATAAAACCGGGATATCTGCGACCAAACGACCGACCTTTTTAGGATCAAGATCAATAAACGCGGATAGTTTGATTTTATTTTCTATGAGGAGTCTGGTAAATTTTCTGGCAACTTTTCCGGCACCCCAGCAAATAATCCTTCGCTTGTTTACATGGGCCTCCTTTTCCAGCCATAACTTTATATATTTCGCTTTGATCTCTTGAAATCGAGCTGATTGATAGCGCGAATCAGTACGGGAGGCACGTTCTGGATGATCCCGCCACTTGTGAAGAATAAATGGCAGTTTTTCCATTTTTATTCCCTGGCTCATCCATCGAAGCCACAATTCGAAATCTTCTGGAAACTCGCCTTCTTTGTACCCACCAAACTTTTGAATGATGGATTTCCTAAAAGTGACAGAGGGATGAGCCATCGGACAATCAATAAAACGGTTTAGTAAATGATCCTCGAAAGTGAGTATGTTATTGGTCCAATCGACATATCTCTCATATCCCTTTCTTTGTCTTTTAAGTGATCTGGGAAAGTGTTGGGTCTGGCACGATATTAAATCAATATTTTTGTTCTTTTGCAGATGACCTACTTGAATTTCCAGCCTTTTTGGCTTCATTATGTCATCCCCATCCATTCTTGCAATCATCCCAGCCTGAGAGTTATTGATTCCGTGATTGAGTGCACTTACCAAGCCCCTGCCTGGATTTTGGAGCACTCTTCCTCTGCGATCATACTGGACAAATTCGTCTAAAATTTTCGTACTTTGATCGTCTGAATGATCATTAATAAGAATGAGTTCCCAGTTTGTCAGGGTCTGCCCAAGGATGGAATCAAGGCATTCGGGTAAATATTTTTCTTCGTTTCTAAATGGTATGATGATGGAAACAAGTGGACAGTCCATACGCCAAGGCTCTCAATCTGAGAGACTGATTTGTCGGATGGCTTCATAAACTGCAACACCAACTGAAACTGCGAGATTGAGTGATCGTAACTGAGGAGAATATTTCGGAATCGTGAGCCGATTTTCTCCGACCCAGGAGTGGACTTGCTCAGGTGCCCCACCCCCTTCATTCCCAAACAGTAAACCATCACCCCGTTGAAAATTCGCCTCCCACATGGACCGGGTTGCATGGGTGCTAAATAGATAGATGTTGTTGGGCCGATTGGAAGAGTTGATAAAACATTCCCAGTTTTCATACTCATGGACCTGCAATGATCGCCAGTAATCCATACCAGCCCGGCGCAGATTTTTATCAGTTATTTCAAAACCAAGTGGGTGAATCAGATGAAGTCGACTTTGGGTAAACGCACATAATCTCCCAATATTACCTGTATTTTGTGGAATTTCTGGCTGAAAGAGGATTACATCGATCATCTTTTCATTGAATTCTTGAGTGCCTGCTCAGCTTCTCTTTGAGCAACACGCTTCTTTAGGTCTTGTCGTTTATCACGCTGGTTTTTGCCAGTGCCCAATGCAAGCTCGCACTTGATCAGAGCTCCTTTGAAAAAAAGCCGCAAGGGCACTATGGTTTTGCCAGAGGCTTCGACAGCCGCTTGCAAGCGGTCGAGTTCTCTACGGTTGAGCAGTAATTTCCGGGGGCGAGTAGGCTCGTGATTGTTTTCGTTTCCATATGGGTATTCATCCACATAGGCATTGTAGAGGAACAATTGATCTTTGGTGAAACGGGCGAAAGATTCTGAAATTTGAGCCTTTCCATTCCGAATTGATTTTACCTCGGTGCCACGAAGTTCTAAACCCGCAATAAATTTATCTCCCAGCAAAAATTTGTGCCTTGCCTTGGAATTATTGAAACTGGGCAAGGTATCGGTGGATTTCTTTTTATTGCCCATTCCTTAATTAACTAGTTTTCGCAGCAGGAAAATATCCTGATGCGGTTAGGAACTCAGTCCTCGGAGTTCTGATCCCAAGGCTGGTAGGTAATTTTCCCCTCAATGATTTCGCGCAGAGCAATATCTTCAGGTTCCAATTTTTCCAAAGATTCGATCAAAGGTTTGCTGCCGTGCTTGAGTTGCTTGGAACGGCGTGATACCAAATTGATAAGGGTGTTGGGGTCCTCTACAATGGTTTGGGCTTCTTGTAAATATTCGTCTCTCACGGCAATTGGGATGTATGTTGAATGGAAAAGAAAAATACGTTATTACTACGTCTGAAAATTGCAACGCATTTCTATGATGAATAACATGGATGAAACAAAGATCATGGTCGGATGGACAACTGTCAGGAGCAAGGAAGACGCCTTAGAATTAATCGAAAAATTAGTACAGTTGGATTTAATCGCCTGTGGCCAGATAAATGGTCCGCTCGAATCCTTTTACAAATGGGATGGGGAAACAACAAAGGATATCGAGTGGAGAATAACCATGAAGTACGCGAAAAGAAAAGAGGCTAATTTGTTCGAAAAAATCAAAGACTTGCACCCCTACGATGTTCCACAGTGGGTAAGCTTGGTAGCAAATACCTCAGAGGAATATGGGGACTGGGTTAATCGAGTTTAACCTAGGCAGTTTTGCTTATTCTTCGGGTTTGGTTTTAACCAAGGAAACCACCCGGTCTCCTTCTTTCCACTGTCCGCGTTTGCGAAGCAATTCAACACGCTCGAAGCGTTTGAGTACATTTCTTTTTTTCGTTAATCCACCTGGAGGGCTAAAGCTTGGATGTCTGCTCATAAATTGCTTCTAGTAAATAATTAAGTAAGTATCAAGCGAGAAAGGCTTTTAGGCAGGAGCTCCAATTGCTTCTGTACCTGGTTCCAGAGGGTCAGGCTTTTTCTCGGAGGTCTCTTTTGTTTGCTCTTCTTCTCCTTCAGTGTCTTCATTTTCGACATTTTGCTCCGAGGACTTGGTAATTTCAGAAATAATTTTACCATGCTCCAAAATCTCATGGATGTGCTTACCCTCGATGGTTTCATATTCAAGAAGGGCATTTGCTGAGGCACGCAAAGCATCAATATTTTCGAGCAGGATTTGTTTTGCTCGCTCGTATTGTTGATCGATTATGTTTTTTATCGCAGAATCAATTTTCCGGGCGGTTTCTTCACTGTAATTTTGTGCACGGCTCAATTCTTTTCCTAAAAAAACTTGGTCCTGCTTGTCCCCGAAGGAGATCATTCCAAGGTCACTCATGCCCCAGTCACAGACCATACTGCGGGCAATGTTCGTCGCCATTCTGATGTCTCCCGCTGCCCCGCTGGTTACATCACCAATTTCAATTTCTTCGGCTGCCCTGCCGCCCATTGCACAGCATACCTGATTGAGTACTCTGCGTTTACTGTGATTTAAGATATCCTTCTTAGGGGTGAACATGGTGCTGCCTAGGCTCTGACCGCGAGGAATAATAGTTACTTTGTGGATGGGTAGTAGCCCATCATCGATCTTGGCTTGCACGATAGCATGGCCAGCCTCATGAAACGCAATAATTTTACGGTCCTCATCATCCATGACCCGACGCCGCTCACGACCAAAGGATATCTTTTCTCTGGCATCATCCAGATCGATCGGTTCAACTACTTTTTTTCGTCTGCGGGCAGCAATTAGAGCACCCTCATTTAATAAATTGGCAAGGTCAGCACCCGAGAATCCAGCGGTTGCACGGGCTAGTGATTTTAATTCGACCTCTTCCGAAAGTTTTATTTTTTTGGCATGCACTTTGAGAATAGCATCTCTTCCCTCCAGATCGGGAAGATCGATCACGACTTGTCGGTCAAAACGGCCGGGTCTCAGTAGAGCGTTGTCAAGTACATCAGGTCGATTGGTCGCGGCGATGATTATGATACCTTCGTGGCCATCAAATCCATCCATCTCAACCAGCAAAGAATTAAGGGTCTGTTCTCGCTCGTCATTACCTCCACCAAGACCAGCACCTCGCTGACGCCCAACTGCATCGATTTCATCAATAAAGATAAGGCAGGGAGCGTTTTTTCTGCCCTGTTCAAACATGTCACGAACCCGAGCTGCACCCACTCCCACAAACATTTCCACGAAATCGGAGCCACTAATGCTGAAAAATGGAACATCTGCTTCGCCCGCGACTGCCTTGGCCAATAAGGTTTTTCCAGTACCTGGAGGGCCTACCATCAATACACCCTTTGGGATTTTCCCACCAATCTTTCGAAACCTTTTGGGGTCTTTAAGGAAATCTACAATTTCTGCGACTTCTTCTTTGGCTTCTTCACAGCCGGCCACATCGTTGAAAACGATCTTCTCATTTTCACGGGTCAATAGCTTGGCTTTGCTTTTTCCAAAACTCAGAGCACCCTTGCCTGCCATCCGCAACTGACGGACAAAAAGGAAATAGAGCAAGCCGATGATAAGCAGGAAAGGAAGCAGGCTGAAAAGCAGGTCTGTCCAGATAGTACTCGATGGTTCTTCTCGCAATCGTGTTCCCAGAAGGTCCCTTAATTCCTTGTACTCGGACTCCGTAACCCTCCCCTTGACCACAAAGGGAAGCGTTTTGTACTGGTTTTCATCAATTTCAAAGGCAGGATTTTGGATTTTTCCCTGTATGACATACCATTCCTCTCCGCCCTTGGTATCACTCTGAATGATCGCTTTGTCTACACGATCTTGTTTGGCGGCAGTAATGAGTTCGTCAATGGATGCAATGGACAACTGACCGGGGGTAATTTCTCCCGACTGTGCCATGACCAGTCCGATAATAGCAGCGAGTACTGCTAGCCAGATTAATAAAACCTTGGGGTGGAAACCTTTAGGTTGTCCACCTTGATCATCTTTTTTGTTATTATCCACAACCTATTAATCATGTGCCGGAATGCCGGTAAGTCAAACGGATTACCCATTTGTCAGCTGTCGAAACCCTGGTGAATTCAGCAGGTGGAAACCCTGGGATCCAAACGATTTCATTGGATGAATTCAAAAAAACCGGAGTTTGCACTTTTTGTCCTTCCGTCCATTTCCGATCTATCATCCAGTCGGAAACTTTTTTTGCACCTGGAGCACCCAAGGGCATGAATGTATCTCCTTGAAAACGGGAGCGCACAAACAGGTCGCCCTTCAGATTATCAGCAGAAAGAAAAGCCTCTTCTTGCGGATTTATCTTCTTTCCCAGTATCTTTTCAAACAGATCCCCCTGTGCTATAAGTTTTTCGGTCGATATCTTTGATCCGTTGGGCAAAAAAACGGAGCAATTCTGTGCAGTCGTAATGTAGGGTATTGGAACCATAACATCCGCCGCTTCAAGTTCTAGGTAATCCTCTTTTTTGCGAACAAAGTATTGATCCGATAACTGCATCACAGAAAATTCTGCATTCAGTAATAATTTAACCAGCTGTGCTGCCTTGGTTGCTAATGAGTCAAGGAATGCATCCTTCTGGGTGTACTCCCCAATCCATTTTTGCAAAACCCTCTTCTGGGTGGCAAGGGGAAGGCGTTGCAAAGTAGCTAGTTTTAAACGACTTCCTGATCTGCATTGCTGCAATGATTCCAAGGCATGAAATTCTAGGGCTTCCGAGTCATTTTGCAGTAATTCACGGGTTGATGCTATACCTTGGAGAAGGTCTCGATCGCTGGCTTTTTTCCAATGAGGCAGTACCATGTTTCGCATTTTATTACGAAGGTAAGTATTGGCTTGGTTACTGGTATCTTCCTTCCATGGGACTGAGCAATTTTCCAACGACTCACGAATCGAATCTTTCGCTATGCAAACAAAAGGCCGGAGGATTGTGGTCTGATCAATTTTGCTTACTGGTTTTGGACTGATTAATCCATCCACACTTGTCCCCCTGGGGATTCGCCAAAGAAAAGTTTCGGCAACATCATCAAGATGGTGCCCCTGAATGATGGTGTTTATACCTTCTTTTTGTTGCAATTTTTTCCAGAATTCCAGTCTGAGCATTCGCAGTGTATTCTCGTCCCGTTTGTGATGGTTGCTAGGTTTTTCGATAAGGCATCTTAGGCCGAGTGATCTGGACATAGTTGAAACGAATGATTCGTCACAATCTGATTCTGCTCCCCGCAGTTGATGATTATAGTGCAGAACCATCATTTTTTTTCTCCATTTTGGGAAGGCTGCAAAAATAAGGAGCAGGCAAAAAGTACTGTCGGAACCCCCAGAGTAGGCAATCCCCAAGGGTTGATCTCCAGAGCATTCTTCTTCCAATATTTTCAATGCACGGGGGTGCCACTTTTCTTTTGGCCAAATACCAAGCAATTTATCGGCCTGCTGCGGCAAATCATCCAGCAGGTCCAAAGAATGGTTCATAAATAAAATCCCTAGATTCCGATAGTATCTTTAGGAAACCACTTCCTTAGGCATTCAGGAATCTTGACGGATCCATCTGCTTGCAG
Organism: Opitutia bacterium; assembly: GCA_038110535.1. Classification (GTDB taxonomy): domain Bacteria; phylum Verrucomicrobiota; class Verrucomicrobiia; order Opitutales; family Seribacteraceae; genus Chordibacter. The sequence continues at coordinate 76,377 of JAYNJW010000006.1, forward strand.
GTTATTTTCCAATATAGCAGCTAAAACCCGAGGAATTGCCAGGGCTGATCCGTTTAATGTGTGTACCGGTTTTGGTTTACCATTTTCTCCACGAAAGCGGATGTTTGCCCGTCTTGCCTGAAA
>JAYNJW010000007.1:0-65686 GCA_038110535.1 Opitutia bacterium
GTTCCTTGGGAATTTCGATCCCGCAAAGTTCGAGCAGGGTAGGATACCAATCGATGCCGCTGGCAAGGATATCGGTTGTGGAACCTGCCTTAGATACTCCGGGTGCTTTTAAATAATAGGGCTCGCGGATACCGCCCTCCCACTGGCGGCCCTTGCCCCCGCGTAGGGGTAAGTTGGAAGTGGCATAGGCATCGCCAGAGGAAACCCCGCCATTATCGGAGGTGAAGCAGACAATGGTATTGTCCGCCATACCGAGTTCGTCGAGTTTTTGGAGTACAATCCCCACGGATTGATCGAGCTGTTCCATCATCCCAGCATAGACTGGATTGTCCTGGGTCTGGCGGACATTTAAGCGGCGGTCAAAAAGGTAGCGCTCCTCCACTTTGTCCAATCCCATCTTTTTCGCTTTTGCCCGGTATTTTTTGTAGAGTGCTTCAGTGGTCTGAATAGGTGCATGGACAGTATAATAAGAGAGGTATGCCAAGAAGGGTTGATCGCTGTCTTTTTGTGATTCAATAAACTTGGCTGTTTCCTGACCGAGCCGGATGGTGAGGGATTCTCCTTTAGGGCCATCAATAAGGTTTGGGTTTATGTACGGGGAGAAAAATCCGCCCTTGGGAGTGCCCACATCCCAGCCGCCTTTATTGATCTCAAAACCATGGTCGGTGGGCCAGGAACCCTTGCTCCCCAGGTGCCACTTGCCTGCAAAAAAGGTTTTATAGCCGGCATCGCGCATCGCTTCCGCTAAGGTAGTTTCAGAAGCCCGTAAATTTCTTTCATACTCGGGAGGAAGGTGGCTGTCATGCCGGCCTTTGTTTCGATGACCTACTCCAGATGGGCCTCCAATGTATTGAGTGATGCCGTGGTTGGTGGGATATTTACCGGTCAAAATACTGGCACGGGAGGGGCTGCATACCTGGCACGCAGCATAGCCCCGAGTGAATTTCATGCCCTCCCTGGCAATGCGGTCGATGTTGGGAGTTTCGTAAAAAGTGGAGCCTTCATTAGTCAGGTCGCGGGCACCGAGATCGTCCACCAAAATAAAAAGTACATTCGGTTGATAAGCTAGAAGGCAAAGAGGGGTAATCAGAAGTAGGGCAAATAATTTCATGATATCCAATAGTGTGAATTTTGGGTTTTAGTAAAAATTGTCGATTATAGAATAAGCATGGCATCACCGTAAGAAAAGAAACGGTATTGTTTTGAGATGGCATCAGCATAGAGCTCCTTTAGTTTTTTCAAGCCGTCCGATTCGCCGGGAGAGAGAAAGGCGGCAACGAGGCAGAGCAAAGTGGAGCCGGGGAGATGAAAATTGGTCAGTAAATGATCGATCCCCGAAAACTGGTAAGGTGGGCGGATAAACAATTGGGCTTCAGTACGGGTGGCTTCGCTGGGAGCAGGATCTTTCTGTCCGAGATAGTGCTCAATCGCCCGTACGCAGGTGGTGCCTATTGCCAGTCTTTTCAGAGATGGATCCCGCAGTACGGACTTGGTAGAGGGGGACAAAAAATATTCCTCCGCATGCATGGGATGATCCTCCACCCGTTCGGTCTCGATCGGGCGAAAGGTACCCAGGCCAACGGATAAGGTAAGGTCATGTATCCTGTGACCATCTGCCTCCAATTTATCGAGCAGTTCCGGAGTGAAGTGCAAACCGGCTGTGGGAGCGGCAACAGCAGTACGGTTGGCCTCCTTGGCATAGACGGTTTGGTAGCGCTCCTCATCAGCAGAATCCGCGTGGCGGCGGACATAGGGTGGGAGGGGTAAGGAGCCAATCCGCTGAGCGAGCGACGGGGCATTCTTGTCCTTGGGTAAATCAAACCGTACCAGGTACTCACCTGAGGGCAGGCTTTCCAGTACCTCTGCCTGGTATTCGCCATCGAGGCCAAAGGTTCCTGCCTTGGCGGTCTTGCCCCCTGGTTTAAGCAGACAACGCCAGGTAGTCTCGGGCGGATCAGCCGGGCGGAGGAGTAAACATTCCACTGCACCACCAGTTGATCTTTTCCCGGGGAGACGGGCTTTTAAGACGGAGACATCGTTACGCAGAATCGAAAGCTTGGGAGGGAGCAGATCGGGAAGTTCGTGAAAGTGATGGTGTGATACAGATTTGTTGGAGCGGTGGTAAACGAGCAGGCGGGAGCCATCCCGGCGGTCGCTTGGGGATTGGGCGATGCGATCGGCAGGCAGATCAAATTCCAACTCGGAGGTAAGCATATTCAGTAATTAGAAAAGCTCTATCAAAAGCGCATCGACAAGCAGGGGGCAATTTCCTAACTTCAAAATTTCAGCCCAAAACAATAATAAATTTACCAACCACTTATATCCAACGCCATGTCTGATTCCGCAAGTAGTGAACTCGTCCATCCGCCAAAAGCCGCGTCTGAGGGGGCGTATCTGAAGAATTTTGAGGAGTACAAGGAAATGTATGACCGTAGCATTGCTGACCCGGAAGGTTTCTGGGGAGAGGTGGCAGAGGATTTTCACTGGTTTAAAAAGTGGGACAAGGTGCGCTCTTACAATTATGACCGCCGCGAAGGACCCGTATCGGTCGAGTGGTTCAGCGGAGCAAAAACCAATGCCTGTTACAACTGTGTGGACCGGCATCTCGAAGCCCGCGGGGATAAAACCGCGATTATCTGGGAAGGGAATGAACCGGGCGAGGATGCCACGATTTCCTACCGCCAGTTGCACGAGCAGGTAAGTAAATTTGCCAATGTCTTAAAAAGCAGGGGAGTGAAAAAGGGAGACCGGGTATCAATTTATATGCCGATGGTACCGGAAGCCACCGTGGCGATGCTGGCATGTGCCCGGATCGGTGCGGTACACTCCGTGGTTTTTGGTGGATTCTCCGCGGAGGCCCTAGCAGACCGGATTGTCGATTCGAACTGCAAAACTTTAATCACTGCGAACGGCACCTTCCGTGGTGCCAAGGCGATCCCCATGAAACCGAACGCTGATCAGGCAATGTCCAGTGCGGGCGAGCGGATGGGCGAACCGGTGGAGACCTGTATTGTTGTCCGCCGGGTGGCCGAGGATTCCGGCATTGCCTGTGATATGGAGAAGGGCAGGGACCTGTGGTGGGATGAGGCGATGGCAGATGCGTCCGCGGATTGTCCGTGCGAGAAAATGGATGCGGAGGATCCGCTTTTCATTCTCTACACCTCCGGATCAACCGGGCAGCCAAAGGGAGTACTCCATACCACGGGTGGGTACATGGTCTACACCGCGATCACTCACAAATACATTTTTGATTACCACGAGGAAGATATTTATTTTTGTGCCGCCGATATCGGATGGATTACCGGGCACTCCTATATAGTATACGGACCGCTGGCCAATGGTGCGACCACCACCATGTTTGAGAGTATTCCCACTTATCCGAATCCCGACCGTTACTGGCAGGTGATTGAGAAATGGAAAGTGAACCAGTTTTATACCGCTCCCACCGCCATCCGAGCAATTGCAGCGGCTGGAGAGGAATGGCCGAGCAAATATGAGATGCCCAGCCTTCGCATTCTTGGCAGCGTGGGCGAACCAATCAATCCGGAGGCGTGGAGATGGTATCACCGCAATGCTGGCAAGGAAAGATGTCCGATTGTAGATACCTGGTGGCAGACCGAGACGGGTGGAATCCTGATCACCCCACTGCCGGGAGCGACCCCACTCAAGCCTGGGTCGGCAACCTTTCCCTTTTTTGGAGTCAAGCCAGTCCTGCTCGATGCTCAGTCGGGCGAACGGATTGAGGGCAACGGAGTGAGCGGAGTGCTGGCAATGGCAGAGCCCTGGCCCGGCCAGATGCGCACGGTATATGGTGACCATAAGCGTTTCGAAGACACTTACTTTGACCAGTATAAGGGCTATTATTTCACTGGGGATGGATGTCGGAGGGACGAGGATGGATATTACTGGATCACCGGTCGGGTGGACGATGTGATCAATGTGTCCGGTCATCGTATGGGCACAGCAGAGGTGGAAAGTGCTCTGGTCGCTCATGCCGCGGTAGCGGAAGCTGCTGTAGTTGGATTTCCCCATGAAGTAAAAGGGGAGGGAATTTATGCCTATGTTACGCTCAATGCAGGTCAGGAATATACCGAGGAACTGCGCGGAGAATTAAAACAGCAGGTGCGCTCAGTAATCGGACCGATTGCCACGCCCGATGTGATCCATTGGGCACCCGCACTGCCCAAGACCCGATCAGGCAAGATTATGAGGCGGATTTTGCGTAAAATTTCCACCAATGAGACAGACCAGATTGGAGATACCTCAACCTTGGCTGATCCGGCGGTTGTCGACAACCTGATTGCTAATCGGTGAATAAGATTTTTGGTTGGCACTCGCCAAGGCGAGCTCTTTTGTTCATGGAATAATTGGCAAGATGAAAATTTATTTAAACGGAGAATTTGTCGAAAAAGAAGATGCGAAGATTTCCGTCTTTGATCATGGATTGCTCTATGGGGACGGGGTATTTGAGGGAATTCGACTATATGATGGATGTGTCTACAAACTGGACGAGCACTTGGAAAGACTGGAGCAGTCGGCCAAGGCCATCCTTTTGGATATGCCAATGAGCCGGGCAGAATTTGCTCAAGCTGTTTGTGAAACCTGCCGAAGGAACAATTTAAAAAACGGATATATCCGGTTGATTGTAACCCGTGGTCCCGGTCATCTTGGGCTTACTCCTGATGGTTGTGGTCCACAGAGCGTGATCATTATTGCGGACAATATCCAGTTATACCCTGAGGAGCTTTATAAAAATGGATTAAAAATCATTTCCGTTCCCACCCGCCGGATCAATGCGTCAGCCCTGCCACCGGCAGTTAAAAGCTTAAATTATCTGAATAATATTCTGGCCAAGATCGAGGCAAAACGGGTGGGCTTTCTGGAAGCTTTGATGCTCAATGACAAGGGAGAAATTGCCGAGTGCACCGGGGACAATGTATTTGTTATTCGCAAGGGCATTCTTTACACCCCGCCCTTGGATGCAGGTTCGTTGCGTGGTATCACCCGTGCGGCAGTCATGGACATCGCTCAGAATATGGGCATAGTGGTCAAGGAACAGGCCCTGACCCGGTATGATTTGTGGATTGGGGACGAATGTTTTCTTACCGGTACAGCTGCGGAAATTATTCCATGCGTTGAAGTCGATCATCGTCCCATTGGAGACGGGAAACCCGGGGAGTTAACTCAAAAATTGATCGATCTCTTTAGGGATTCCGTTACAAAAGATGGTGTGCGTTTGGACGGGGCGGATTGAGAGAAGAAAATACCAAGTTCATCATCTTTCTAATTGGCGCGTCATCTGCGTTGTAATTTCTGTATGCACGAGGTATGATAAAGAAAACTCGAATTTTTTTAGAAGACTAATGAAGTGTCATCATTGTGATAGTCAAGCGACGGTTCATTTGACGCAAATTATTAATGGTCAAATGCATAAGATGGATTTGTGCGAGTCCTGTGCCCAGGAAAAAGGGGTGACGAATCCAGATAATCTTTCCATTGGTAATCTGTTGGATGATCAACCAAAAATCGATAGTTCCACCGCATCAATGACTTGCGAAAGCTGTGGAACCACCCATCAGGATTTTAAGAAAGGGGGTCGTTTAGGTTGCGAAGCATGTTACCATGTTTTCCGCCCTGTGCTGGAACCCTTGCTTGACGGTATGCATGCCGGTATCAATCATTTGGGCAAAATACCCTCCCGAAGCCTTAAAAAAAAGAGTTTGGTAGAAAGCGAGGAAACACTTCGCCAAGCCCTGCACAAAGCCGTGGAGGAAGAAAATTATGAAAAAGCGGCGGAACTTCGTGACCATCTAAAAAAACTGCAGTCGCAAAATTCTCCCACTACTTAGCCGCACCATGTTTCACGACCTCTTCTTTTCCAAGTCCAAAACCAAGGTCCCCAAACCTTGTCCCATTGCCTTGAGTACCCGAGTGAGACTTGCAAGAAATCTCAGAGAGTTTCCCTTTCCAGGGAGGGCCCAATCTGGCCAGAAAAAAGCAGTCCTTTCCAAATGTATGAAAGCATTGGGTAAGGTAAAAAATTTAAAAGCATGCACATCTGTGGAATTGGATGAATTGAGCGAATTAGACCGGCAGATTTTGGTTGAGAAACACTTGATCAGCCTGGAACTTTCGCAATCGGACGAGTCTGGAGGTGTAGTTTTGTCCGATGATCGTTCATGCAGTGTCATGGTCAACGAAGAAGACCATTTGAGAATACAGGTTCTTGCCAACGGTCTCGATTTTAAAAAAGTCTGGAAACTAGCAGACACCCTTGATTCTGGAATCGAATCTAACTTGGATTATGCATTTGATTCACAACTTGGGTTTTTAACTGCCTGTCCGACTAACCTTGGCACGGGTATGCGTGCTTCCGTAATGATGCACCTGCCTGGTTTGGTCTTGTCCAAAAATATGGATAAGGTGATCAACGCGGTTAATCATCTAGGAATTGCGGTCCGTGGCCTTTTTGGCGAGGGCTCGGATGCAAGCGGCAGCATATTTCAAATTTCCAACCAACAAACCCTGGGAGAGTCGGAATCGGCAATTTTGGAACGCTTGCAGGATACCTTAGAAAATATTGTGCATCAGGAAAAAATGGCCCGGGAGAAACTGATGGAAGACGATGGAGTCCGCTTAGTGGACAAAATGAGCCGGGCAATGGGGGCACTCAAAAATTGTTATCTCATCCAAAGTGCTGAGGCTATGGACCATCTTTCTCTCATTCGTTTGGCTGCAGATTTTGGTTTTCTTCCCGAAAAATTTCGTGCCCTTGCCGATCGGATGTTTATTGAGGTGCAACCTGGCCATGTTCAACTTTCAGCAGGAAAACCAATTGAGCCCAGTGAGCGCGACCATTTACGTGCCGAAATTTTGCGCAAAGAATTTATTCGTATGCCCCAATTAAACCTAGATGCGCAAGTTGACTAACCCTTTCAAATCCATATTCTAAAGCTATGTCCGAACCAATGAGCAATTTCACACCGAGAGCCCAACAAGTGCTCGCTCTGGCACGAAAAGAAGCAGACCGGTTTCACCACAACTACATTGGGACTGAGCATTTGTTGCTCGGATTGATCAATCTGGGCCAGGGCGTGGCAGTAAATGTTCTGCAGAAAATGGGGTTGGACCTTGATACCGTAAGGCAGGCTGTTGACGAACAGGTTGGTTTAGGTCCAGAGGCAAAACCTTCCGGAAATATTCCCTACACCCCCCGGGTCAAAAAAGTTTTGGCTCTCGCAGGGAAAGAAGCGAAATCTCTCAATCACAGTTATGTGGGAACCGAACATATCCTGCTCGGCCTTCTGCGAGAAGGAGAAGGTGTTGCCGCTCGGGTTCTTAAATCTTTGGATGTGGATGTCGACCGTTGCCGCAATGAAATTCTTTCCGAGTTGGACCCGAATTTTGCATCAAGTGAAGAAAAGGAATCCTCTGTAGTTGGTGGCGAAGGAGACGAACCGGAAGAGAAGGGAAAAGATGTCAAAACTCCCGCACTCAAAGCATTCGGGAGGGACCTCACCGAACTGGCAAAGAAAGGCGAACTCGATCCTGTGGTGGGTCGTGCATCTGAAATTCGCCGAGTCACTCAGGTGCTTTGTCGTCGCACCAAAAATAACCCAGTCCTCATCGGAGAGGCTGGCGTGGGCAAAACGGCGATAGTTGAGGGATTGGCTCAGCAGATTGCTGGGGGACTGGTCCCTGAGAATTTGATCGATAAAAAGGTGGTAACTCTGGATCTTGCTCTCATGGTTGCTGGAACCAAGTATCGGGGCCAGTTCGAAGAACGGATCAAAGCGGTGATGGACGAACTTCGAAAATCCAAAAACATCATTATCTTTATTGACGAATTACACACCATTGTGGGTGCAGGTGCCGCTGAGGGAGCAATGGATGCATCCAATATTTTTAAACCGGCTCTCAGCCGGGGGGAACTCCAGTGCATCGGAGCGACCACCTTGGCGGAATACCGGAAATACATAGAGAAAGATTCCGCTTTGGATCGAAGATTTCAGTCTGTTAAAGTGGAAGCTCCATCCATTGAAGATACCGTAAAAATTTTACAGGGAATACGATCGAAGTATGAAGACCACCACAATGTCTCCTACACCGATAAAGCTCTTGAAGCTGCTGCCAAACTGACTGATCGTTATGTGACTGGGAAATTCCTGCCCGACAAAGCAATCGATGCGATCGATGAGGCAGGGGCACGCTCCCGCATGGAGTCGATGAAGCGACCCCAAGAAATTGAGGATTTATCCGATGAGATCAAAGAAGTGTGTGCACTCAAAGAAAGTGCAATCTCTGACCAAAACTTTGAAGAGGCTGCCGAAGCACGGGACAAGGAAAAGAAGCTTCGTGCCAAGCGTGAGCGCGTGCTCGAAAGTTGGAAGAAAAACCGGGAACAAAACCGGGCTGAAGTCAACGAGGACGATATGCTTCAAGTGGTTGCTGACTGGACAGGTATTCCCCTGAACCGTATGGAATCGAAGGAGAGTAAAAAGTTGCTCAAACTCGAAGAGGAATTGCGCGAACAGGTCGTGGGTCAGGATTTTGCCACTCAGGTTGTGGCCAAAGCACTGCGCCGTTCACGAGCCGATCTGAAAGATCCTAAAAGACCTATTGGATCTTTCATGTTTCTTGGCCCCACTGGTGTGGGCAAGACTCATTTGGCCAAGGTTCTGTCCGAACGGATATTTGGAGATCAGGAATCGTTAATCCAGATTGATATGTCCGAGTACATGGAAAAACATGCGGTTTCCCGCATGATTGGATCCCCTCCTGGATATGTCGGGCACGATGAGGGAGGGCAATTAACCGAGGCAATCCGAAGAAAGCCCTATTCCGTCATCCTTTTCGATGAGATCGAAAAAGCCCATCCGGATGTGGCACAAATTCTTTTACAAATTCTCGAAGATGGCCGCTTGACTGACAGCCTGGGTAGAAAAGTTGATTTCCGAAACACCATTCTCATCATGACTTCCAATGTTGGGGCAGAAATATTGCAGCGCAATACATCGCTGGGATTTTCAATTGGCGATGCGGAACAGGATTTCGAGAAAACCAAGGACAAAATCATGGACGAAGCGAAAAAGGTTTTCAAACCGGAGTTTCTTAATCGTCTCACCGAGATTGTCATTTTCCGTCAGTTGCTCAAGGAGCAGATGGGTGCCATTGTCGATTTAGAACTGGAAAAAGTTTCTGAGCGTTTGAAAGAACGCAAATTGAAATTAGAAGTTTCTGAGGAGGCTAAAAATTTCCTTATCGAGCATGGATATGACAACAAATTGGGTGCTCGTCCCTTGCGTCGGGCGGTGGAAAAATACCTAGAGGATAACTTAGCCGAGGCTCTGCTTTCCGGGGATTTGCGCAAAAGTGTGCCCATCAAAGTACTTACACATGAGAACGAAGAAATAGGTCTGCGATTTGAACAATCGAAGAAGGGGAAAAAGAAAGTCGGTGTTCCATCCCCAGAGGAGGAAGAAGAGGACAAAAACTCTTAAAATATCCTGTTCTTCTTGTTATTTTTAACACCGTGGGGTTAATCGCCTCGCCTTTATCATGGTTTTGCTTATGATAAACCAGTTTTATATCCCAAAATGGAAAGAACATTAATACTTCTCAAACCCGACTGCCTAAATAAACAAGTGGCCGGAAAGGTTATTTCACGCTTTGAAGAAAAGAATTATACCATGATTGCCACCCGTATGGTGCAACTGGATGATGCGTTGCTTAATGAGCATTATGCTCATGTGGCAGACCTGCCTTTTTTTCCCGAGATTGCTAGTTTCATGAGCTCACGTCCCGTATTGGCGATGATTCTCGAGGGAGAAAATGTAATTCAGGGAGTCCGTGACCTGCTGGGCCCGACCGATTCCACCACAGCACCCAAAGGCACAATACGAGGGGATTTGGGAACAGACCGGATGCGCAATGTCGTTCATGCTTCGGATAGCCCGGAAAATGCACAGATTGAAATAGCGCGTTTTTTCTCCGATCAATTGGTCTCCGCTTGATTTTCTTTTTACGGGCTAGGTTCTCTTCTCGCCCTTACCTCGTTCTTAAAAAGTACACACACGGCGTGGGTGGCAATTCCTTCCTCCCGTCCAAGTGAGCCAATTTCTTCGTGGGTAGTTGCTTTCAAACCGATACATTCTTCCCCAATTCCCAGAATGGAAGAAAGATTGGAGCGGATGGCGGGTAAATAAGTACCCAGTTTGGGACGCTGGGCAATCACGGTAAGGTCAACATTACCAAGAAGATATCCCTTCTTTTGGACCATACTGACGACTCTTGACAGAATACAGGATGAATCGAGTCCATGGTTGGTCGGGTCCGTATCCGGAAAATGATGTCCAATATCGGGCAGGGCGAGGGCTCCCAGCATAGCGTCTGCCAGAGCATGCATCAGACAGTCGGCATCAGAATGACCTAAGAGTCCCAAGTGATGTGGAATTGCAATCCCGCCCAAGATCAATTTTCTGCCTTCGACCAATCGGTGAAGATCAAACCCGTGGCCAATACGAATGTTAGGTGAGTTCATGATTGTAAGAGAAATTCGGCGTAAGAAAAATCTTCCGGAGAGGTAATCTTAGGGTTGGGATAATCCGGTTCGAGCATACCAATTGGATGCCCGAGTAATTCAATGCCAGCCATATCATCGGTAATGATAAGGCCTTTATTTCTGGCCTTTTCCAAGCCTTTAATAAGCCATTCTATCGGAGCACCCTGAGGGGTTTCCATTAGCCAATGGTTGGCCCGATCGACCGTTCGGGTGGTTGAGGGGGAAAGAGGATTATTATTTTCAGAGCTTACTCGCAAAGTGTCTCGAAGGGGCCTTGCAACTGCAACCGCACGGTCCTTGATGATTTCATGTATGGCGGAAGAGACCGTGTGGGGACGAATAAAAGGACGGGCACAATCATGCACCAATACATGAGAGATATGTTTGGGAAATGCCTGAAGCCCTGCCCAGACGGAGTCTTGGCGCTGTGCACCTCCTCTAATCCACAGAAGGTCAAAATTTTTAGTATTGGAGAGATCAGACAAGGCGAGATTTAGGCATTCCTTTAACCTGATCAGTTGAGGTTCGTCTTTGTAAACGATGACTAGGCTGGCTATCTCGTCGGTCTGCAAAAAAGCATGGCAGGAGAGTGTAAAGGCATTGGTATGGCCAATTGGGTGCAAGAGTTTGTCTTCCACCTCCCCCTGCATCCGGGTTCCACTACCTGCGGCTAAAAGCAATGTACCAACCATGATCAATCAGTCCGCAAGTTCATCGAGGATAGACGCAAGGGCAACCTCAGGATCGGGGGCGGTGAGGATAGGCCGACCAATCACGAGATAGTTTGCCCCTGCCAGTTTTGCCTGTCTTGGAGTCATGATTCTTTTTTGATCACCAGCATCGGCATGAACGGGTCGAATTCCTGGAGTTACCAGAGTCGTGGATAAAGGAAGAGCTTGGCGAAGCCGTGGGAGTTCTTGTGGGGAACAAACAATGCCACCAATCCCTTGATCAACCGCTAGTTTGGCTAGGCGTAAGACCTGATCTTCAATCAGGTCCTTTACCCCAACTGCTTCCAATCCTTGCTGGTTGGTCGAAGTGAGAACAGTTACTCCAAGCAAGGTGACATCCGGGATGTTCTCCTTGGCGAATTTTGAACATCGGGCAAGAGCTTCCGGGCCTGCTCCTGCATGCAGGGTAATCATGCCAATAGGCAGTTCTGCAAGGCTTGCCAAAGCTTTTTCCATGGTGTTTGGAATGTCATGAAGTTTTAAGTCCAGAAAGACGTTTTTGCCAGAATCTGCCAGCTCATGGACCAATGATTTGCCTTCACGAAGAAAACTTTGGAGACCAACCTTTACCCATTTTAAGCGATTTCCGGTAGCCTGCAGAACTTGATTGATTTGCTCACGATCTTCCAGATCGAGGGCCAGAATAATATCAGGGGATGTGTTGCTCATTTTGGGTTCTATCATGCCTGCGTAGGTTTTTGAGCCAATTCAATTCTTGTATCGCCCCAATTTGTTTTGCCCAGTATTCTAATCTGATCTGCAATGATGGAACGAAGTAGAGGGAAATCTGTCAATATGGTTAAAGTTTTTGCACCCGCAAAAATTAATCTTTTCTTGGCGGTCACGGGCAAGCGGGAAGACGGATACCATGAACTTTGCACGGTTTTGGCAAAACTTTCCATCGGGGACAGCTTGGAGATTCGAAGAAAGAATACAAGCAGGGGAATCAGTATAAAATGTCCGGAATTTAAGGACCTAGAAACTGAAAATAATTTAGCCTGGATCGCAGTTAAAAAATGGCTTGTTACCACAGGGGAAGATTGGGGGGTTGACCTTACCTTAACCAAAGCCATTCCTCCTATGTCCGGATTGGGCGGGGGAAGTTCCGATGCGGTTTCTGCTCTTCTTGCGATGAACGAGCTTGGGGATGAAAAACTTTCCAAGGAAGAAATTGCTGAACTGGCCTCTGAAATTGGATCGGATTGCCCAAGCTTTTTGGAGGATGGACTGTGTTTGGCAGAGGGTAGGGGAGAAATTGTACGAAACATCAGGCATGCAAACGCACAAAAGCTAATTGGCAAAAAAGTCTTCTTGTTCCGTCCTAATATTGGACTTTCAACTGCAGAGGTATACCAGGGATTATCTCATCATAACGAATATTCATCGCTGGACTGGATTCATTCTCGCTTAGAAGAGTGGGAAAAGAATAAATTATCCATTCATGAACTTTTACATAACGATCTAGAAAGTGCTGTGTTTTACAAGCACAGGTATTTTTCTCCGCTCTTTGATCAGATTAAAAAGACTTTCGGATTGGTGCCCAGAATGTCTGGTAGTGGGAGTTGTTGCTTTCTTTTTATTCCAGATGAATTTGAGCAAGTTTCTAATTTGGAAAATCTCATCTATGATGTTTGGGGCAGGGATTCTTGGACGAACTTTACAGAAATTATTAATTAATTTACCAGATTCAGCAGCGAAGATTTTGTTTTCCCTATCAAAAAAATTAGGGCATAATGAAAGGTTGGTTAAAAAATTTCACCTATGATTCAGGAAAAAAAAGAGAAATCAGAACTTATGCTTTTTGGGATTCCCGCATCCCCAGGAATCGCTCATGGTTCAGTTTTTCGTTTTCTCCATGATGAAGTCAAGGTTGCAACCTATGAGGTGACAGAGGCGGACCAGGAGGAGGAAATAAAGAGGTTTCTCCAAGCTCTGGAAATGACCAAGTCTGAAATCCGCGAAATTCGCGAGGATGTGGCTAAAAACCTGGGTGAAAAAGAAGCGGGAATATTCGATGCCCATATGCTGGTTCTGGAAGACAGGGCATTAATTGAGGATGTTAAAAAAGAGATCAAAGAGTCCGGGCAAAATGTTGAAAAGTGCGTGCACCGGGTGACTGGGAAATACCTCGCTTTCTTCGATCAATTGGAGGACAAGTATTTACGGGAACGAGCAGTCGATCTAAGGGACATTTCGAGGAGGTTACAACGTTGTCTATCTGGCACCACTGCATCGGGAACAGCTTTTTTGTCTGAGCCCAAAATTTTAGTTTCAGAAGATCTTACCCCCTCAGACACAGCGGCTTTGGACCGTTCAAAGATCTTAGGCATTGCCACCGATTTGGGTGGCCAAACCAGTCATGCAGTAATTATGGCACGGGCAAGTGGGGTACCTGCAGTCGTTGGATTACGCAGTTTGACTGAGAAATTATGTGATGGAGACGAATTATTAATTGATGGATTTGAGGGAGTGGCGATCATTAATCCGAGTGAGGCTACTTTGTTTCGCTATGGAAAAGTCGATGTTCACAGGCGTAAACTTCTAAAGTTCGTAGATGAGGAGTCCAGTTTGCCTGCCCAAACTTTAGATGGTAAACCATTACATATTTGGGCCAATGCCGACACTCCTGAAGAAGTCGAAAATGCTTTGAAAATAGGCTGTCTTGGGGTTGGTCTGTACCGCACCGAGTCGCTCTTTTTACGGACTAATTCTCTTCCTTCAGAAGATGAGCAATTTAAAGAATATGCAAAGATGGTAAAATCTGCAGGTGATAACCCTTTGACTATTCGTACTTTGGATCTAGGCGGGGACAAGATTTTAAACGGTTGGAATCATCAGAAAGAAGCCAATCCATTCATGGGATTTCGTGCCATTCGCTATTGTTTAAGTAATCCCAAGGTTTTTCTTGATCAATTACGGGCGATCTTGCGAGTTAGTGCCCATGGAAATGTCCGTATTCTGTTACCCATGATTTCTGGGATTGGCGAGGTAGTGCGGGCAAAAGAGTTGATTGCGGAGGCCAAAGAGGAATTATCCCAGCAGGGGCAGAAATATGACCCGGCAATCAAAGTGGGTTGTATGATCGAAACTCCTGCTGCGGTCGCAATTTGTGATTTGCTAGCCGAGGAGGTTGATTTTTTTAGCATTGGGACCAATGATCTGGTTCAATATTTATTGGCCGTTGACCGGGTAAATAACGAGATCGCATTTCTTTATGAACCCCATCATCCAGCAGTCCTGCGCTCTTTGAAGCAAGTTGCTCAGGTTGCCAATGCCCGTGAGCTACCGGTAACAGTTTGCGGAGAAATTGCGGGAGATCCCCATTTCCTGCCCCTTCTGGTCGGTTTAGGGTTTGATTCCTTTAGTGCTTCTGTCTCGTTGGTTTCAGAAATGAAGTTTTTTGCCCGTCGGTTTTCTCAGGAGGATGTTCAAAAGATTACCCGGGATGCAGAATCCAAGCACCGACCATCCGAAGTAAAGGAACTGATCAAAAACTTTTACGAAGATCGAATATCCGAGGCATCGATCCCGTAATGGGAAACTGGCAAATTCATAGCGAGTGGTTTATTCGTCCTGAAATTTGGACGCAAACAGGTCAGACATTTGTTTTTCCAGTTCGGGAGCCTCGGAAGGAGTGCATTCGAAAGTTAGTTCAGACCCGCGGGCGGCAGCCAACATCATAATGCCCATTATACTTTTGGCATTTACCCGCTCACCATCTTTTTTAGTCACCCACACCTCACCAGAAAACTGAGAAGCTATCCGCACAATCATGGCTGCAGGTCTGGCATGTACACCCATTTTGTTACTCACTTCCAGAGTAAAGGAATGTACATTTCCTAAAGATTGATCACTCACATGATCGATTTAGATCGTTCAAGAGAGAAAAGACAAAGAAAAAGTTTGGGCTCCCCATAAGATCAGAGATGTTGCAAGTGCAGCAAGCAGATCATCTACCATGATGCCCAGTCCACGGGGAAGCGTTTGTGCAGATCGAATGATCCATGGTTTTACAACATCAAAAAAACGAAAAAGAACAAAGCCAACCGTTAGCCAAATAAAAGTCTCCTGAGTAGGGGCTTTTTCAAACACGGAAGAAAGGGGAAGAAAAATAAATGGAATAACAGAAAATTCGTCCCATATGACTTCTCCGGGATCGTTTTGATCGAGCAAGATTTCTGCTCGGGTGCACAGGGGAATACCAAGCAGAAAAACAGGGATAAATCCAATCGTAATCATTGGAACAGACCAATCCAAAACCAGAGTGAAAAAAGCAAAAAGTAGGGTGCCAAAAAGAGAGCCCATCGTCCCCGGGGCGGGCAGTTTTGTACCGATCGGGCCTAGGGTGGCAAGAAAAAGAACCAATTTGTTCATCAGCCAACCTCAGGAGTTGCTCGTAGTAAAAACACTCCAATACTTCACGAGGTAATTAATCCCGGAATAAACGGTTAGCAAGCAGGCAAGGATGAGGGTTAACTGGGCAGACTGTCCAATTAGGTCAGTCCACTTGATTAGATTCTCCGAGATTTTTACTTGGGAAAGATCATGAAGAATAGCCCCTTGTAAGAGATATAAACTAATGGAGGTAATTTGCATGACCGTTTTTACTTTGCCTGCCTTTTCTGCAGCCAATGTCTTGCCCTGAGCGGCTGCCACTAACCTAAGACCAGTAATAAGAAATTCCCGGGCGAGGATTAATAAAATGGGAAATAAAGCCCAGAGACCGACAATGCCCAAGGCGAGCAGGCTGACAAATGTACCCATGGTAAAAATCTTGTCCACCAATGCGTCCATAAATTTACCAAAATCAGATACTTGTCCTAGTCGTCTGGCTAACCAACCATCCAACCAGTCGGTCAATGCTCCGAACAAAAACATGAGTAAGGCTATGGTCGATGCCCATGGGATGGGCTCTCCATTCCATGGATGGAGCAAGGCAACCACGATGACCATCAAAGGAATTCTCGAAAGGGTTAGAAGGTTTGGTAAATTCATTACAGCTAGTGCTCTTTAGAGCGTTACTGTAAGGTTTGCAATCACAAGCAAAAGTTTCCTTGGTTATCGACTTGTGCAGGGATAAACGATAGAAAGAAAATAATGGCTATTGCATTGTACCCCGGCACTTTTGATCCCGTAACCCATGGACATCTGGATGTCTTGGCACGTGCATCCCGCCTGTTTGATCGGGTCATTGTTGCCGTAGCTTCCGGCAATTCTGCAAAAAGTACCATGTTTTCACCGGAGGAAAGAAAGAGAATGGTTCAGGAGAATTTGGAAGCTTTTTCCAATGTGTCGGTGGAATTGTTCGATGGTTTACTGGTTGAATATGCACGGAGTAAGGAGGCAACGGTACTGGTCAGAGGGTTGCGGGTGGTATCTGATTTTGAGTACGAGTTTCAGATGGCCCAGATGAATAGACACCTCGATTCCAGTCTGGAAACAATCTTTCTAATGCCTAGTCAGAAGTATTTCTTTACCAGTTCCCAACTCATTAAACAGGTGCACCGATACGGTGGCCAAGAAACCGGGTTGGTTCCCGAAAATGTACGATTGGCCCTAAAGCAGAGATCGGGAGGGAACCAGTGAGCAAATCCAACCGGTCTGTTTTTGGGATCGTTTTCCTGACCATTTTTTTGGATATGGTCGGATTTTCGATTATATTTCCTTTGTTTCCTGCCATGCTTGATCATTATCTCTTTTTGGAGGAAAGCATGGATGGGGGCATTCTTTCGAAATTTGTCATTTGGGTGAATGAATTTGGTCATGATGCCCTGCAAGTAAATCCAAACTTTCGCTTGGAAACGGTTATTTTTGGCGGAATCTTGGGCTCTCTCTATGCAGTATTGCAGTTTTTCTTTGCTCCCATCTGGGGGGGGCTTTCCGATCGGTATGGTCGGAAGCCAGTCTTGTTGTTTAGCCTGAGCGGAACTGCCATTGGTTATTTTCTTTGGATTATGGCGGGAGATATTTGGTTGCTTTTGCTTTCCCGTGTGATCGGGGGAATGGCAGGAGGGAATATTTCAGTTGCTACTGCGGCAATTGCTGATGTTACCACTCGGGAGAAAAGATCCAAGGGCATGGCTTTTGTGGGAATTGCGTTTGGACTGGGCTTTGTACTAGGGCCGGCTCTTGGCGGGATTGCTTCTCAATGGGATTGGTCGGGTTCGGATCTTGTTTTTTTTGGGATGCATCCATTCTCTGCTGCAGCTACGATCAGTTTTTGCCTGGCTTTGGTAAACCTGCTCTGGTTAGCTTTTGGATTTTCAGAGACTTTGCCTGAAGAAAAGAGGAGTCAATCGACCTCATTTTTACCGGCCGTGTGTAAGATGGGAGAGGTAACCAGTCCAGACGCCCGTCGGACCTGCATGACTTACTTACTTTACATGGTTTCGTTCTCGGGGATGGAATTCACTCTGACTTTTCTTGCCGTGGAAAGATTTTCATTTTCTCCAAAAGATTTGGGCGAGATGTTTTTATTGATTGGGGGCACGCTTATTTTGGTTCAGGGATTCGTGGTCAGACGGTTTGTTGGGCATATGGGAGAGCGAAATATGGCCCATTTGGGAATATTGATCGGAGTAATTGCGTTTTTGGTTATTTCCCATGCCCCATCCTATGCCTGGTTCTATCCTGGACTTTTTCTGATGTCCTCGGGGGTAGCCCTGATCAGTCCCACCTTGACTGCCCTGACCTCGCTGAGTTCAAAAGACAGTGAGCAGGGAATAAATCTGGGGATTTTTCGTTCCTGTGGATCTATTGCTCGATCCATTGGTCCGTTATCTGCTGGGCTGATTTATTTTACCTACGGATCATCGATAGCATATTTGGTGGGAGCGATTTGGTTGGTTTTGCCTGCGGTTGTGTTGTTTGCAGTTACCCAATCTGCCGGAAGCAGAAGTCTGCTATCTGCTCACTAAACTTCTTTTCACTCGCCATTTTCTGCATGTTTGCTAAAGATCGAAGGGATTTAATTTTTGAATATTGAACTTACATACTAGCCTTAATGAACACTGAAGTTATCGATCGATTGATCGAGAAAGATCCATCCCTTGAATCCTCACGCCCAGTATTAGAATCCATGAATCCCGGAACCTACTGCATCCATCGCAGTTGGGGATTTGGGATTATATCAGGATTTGACGAGGATCGTGGGATGATTCTTATCGATTTTGAGGATGATGAGCGCACCAGTCATGCTATGGATCCGGTATTTTGTATCGATAAACTGGATCTTCTTTCGGAAGGCCATATTCTCGCACAACATCGTAAAAATACTGAGGAAATTGAACAAATTGCCAAAAAAGAACCTGCTGAGTTAATCATCAAGATTTTAGAATTGGGAAATGATGGGTGCATGAACGCCCGCGAGATCGAAAAAATTCTTGGTTATATGTTTGGATCTGCTAAGGCAAAACGCTGGTGGACTGCAACCAAGAAAGTTCTGATCAAAGATCCACGCATAGCAGTGCCCAACAAAAAGAATGAACCCTATGTTCTGAGGGATGAGCCGGTCAAACCTGAACAGGAAATCCTTCAGGACTTTTTTGAAGAAAAAAGATCCTATGAAAAGATTGTTCTGGCCGAAAAATTATTTGATTTGGCTGCCGAAAAGGAAGATCTGCAAGCTGATCTTCCCCAAGTTCTCCATGATCTAACCATTGCCATCATGGAGGCAAAAAATCTCAGTCAGGCGGATCGTTTGTACGGCATCTGGGTGCGCAACAATCTCGCCCGTGATGTGGAAGAAGATGTGGAAAAATTGGAACCCACATCTGCATCCATTTTGCAGGAGTGTGAAGACAATTTGCCCGAACTGGCAGACTTAATGCCGGCAAAATTTCACTCCCGGTTTCTTGATCTTGTTGCCCGGACCTATCCGGATAATTGGAAGAAGATAGTTCTTAACTTGTTGCAGAACACGGCAGTAAAATTTTCCGGGGAGTGTGCTCATTTTCTTATCGATCGGGAAGAATCTAAACTATTACTTTCATCGCTCAATACCTGGTTGGACGAACAAAATCTCAAAGCACCCGTTTTGCTTTGGATGTTGAAATTCCGCAACCTTTCCAAGTTTCAGGACTTAATTGGCGAAATGATCAATCCCCGCTTGCTCACAGCAGTTTTTTCCGCGATTGATTACGAATCTTTAAAAAATGCCACCAGTCGAAGGATTCCTTTGGCAGAGATCTTATCCGATGACCGTGAATTGCTCGCCGACATTCTTGGTAAAGGCACAGAGGAAAATGCAAAGGATTTAGCCCAAGCACTGATGCTCAATCCAGGCTTTGAGGACCTGACCAAGCGATCCTTACTCGCTAGGTTCATTAAGAAATTCCCCAAGATTCAATCGATGTTGGACGGGGAAGAAAGTTCAGATTCGATTTCCTCCTCTGGGGCAGCCAAGGATGAGACCCTGATCGTTTCCAAAGAAAGTTATGACCGGAAACTTGCTGACCTTGATATTATTACCAAAGAAAAAATCCCCGCAAATTCACAAGCCATTGAAGCGGCCCGTGAACTGGGAGATCTCAAGGAAAATGCCGAATACCAGATGGCCAAGGACGATCAAAAAGTCTTGCTTGCCCGCCAAGCCGAACTGCAGGCAGATCTGATGCGTGCCAAAGCCACCGACTTTACTGAGGCACCGCAAGACACAGTCGGGATTGGATCGATCGTAGACCTCAAAGATCTCGGCTCTGGTGAAAAGATTAAGTACACCATACTCGGGGCCTGGGATAGTGATCCAGAAAACAATATTCTTTCCTATCTTACCCCGTTGGCACAAAGCATTCTTGGCAGGAAAACGGGTGAGGAGGTACAAATCGATATTGAAGGAAACCAGCAATCCCTTGAGATTGAAGGGCTGATCCGCTGGGTGGACCGGAATTAGCCAAATTTCGAATCTGGGCGGGAGAATGGAAAGTTCTATCCTGCCTGTCATTGTTTGAAACAAAGTCCTTTTCCATAACGCAAGGTGGGATTGCCATTGCGGTATGATCCGGGGAACTTTACAACCTCAGATAATGAAAATAACCGAAATTCTGCAGTTACTCTCCGATGCCACGCGGCTTCGCATGCTGCGCCTGCTTGGGCAGGAGGAATTATCTGTGGCAGAATTGCAGGAAATCCTGGAAATGGGGCAGTCGAGAATCTCTTCCCATCTTGGTTTATTGAGAAGAAATAACTTAGTCACCGACCGTAAGGACGGTAAGCGCACTTACTATGCTTTACAGGAGGAGGTAACTTCGACCTATGCAGTTATCCGCATGGCATTATCAGAGGAGTCGGACGAGGAATTTTGGCAAAGCGATCAATCCGCCCTTGCCCGCATTGTTGATCGTAGAAGGCGTGAATCTGAGCGGTATTTTGATGAGGTTGCAGAGCGTTTGGGCAAAAATTATGTGCCTGGCAGAACTTGGGAAGCAATTGGGCATTTTCTTTTTCGCCTGGTTCCGCCCATTACCATCGTTGACCTAGGGGCGGGCGAGGGCATGATTTCTCAACTTCTTGCCGACCGGGCAAAGAAAGTGATTTGTGTGGACAGTTCCAAGAG
The DNA here is from genome assembly GCA_038110535.1 of Opitutia bacterium. Lineage (GTDB taxonomy): Bacteria > Verrucomicrobiota > Verrucomicrobiia > Opitutales > Seribacteraceae > Chordibacter. Next base: position 20,846 of record JAYNJW010000007.1, read on the forward strand.
TATGGTCCGGTTGGGCACTGATCTGGCAAAGAGAAAAGGCTTGTCCAATTTGGAATACAAACTTGGAGATTTAGAAAAAATCCCCCTTTCTGCTAAAAGCGTCGACCTTGCCCTGATGAGCCAGTCCCTGCATCATGCCCACAAGCCGGAAGTTGCATTGGCTGAGGCATTTCGTGTGCTCAAACCGGGCGGGCAGTTACTTGTGATTGATTTAAAAAAGCACCAGTTTGAAAAAGCCCGGGAATTATATGGGGATCACTGGATGGGATTTGGACAGAACGAACTGTATCGAATGATAGGAGATGCTGGATTTCGTGGAGCCAAAGTGGAAGTTGTGGCGAAGGAAAAAAAGAAACCTTTTTTTGAGACTCTGCTGGCCACCGCCGAGAAAGCCTAGTATCGGGACTATGGGGTGGGCCGCTTTTTGCCCGCTTCTTCCAAACTTTCCAATACTTGCTTAATTTCAATCAGGTCCGTTCTTGGCTGCTCGCATCTATGATCCTGGCAAAGAAACAAAGTGGGTTCATGAATGGATGAAAATACGGAAAGATAGGGAGCTATTTCAAGAAGGCTGGCATTTTTCTTGGTGGGTAAATGAACGAGCGATTTAAAAGGAAGAAAGTGTTGTTTGACCTCTTTGAGCATGGCAAGAGTGACCGGATTTTCCCCATCCCCATGAACCACAATTTCTTGAGGAGGATGGAGCACAAAAGCAAGGGCATGAAGAAAATTTTCCGCACCGGATGGGTTTGTTTTTAGAAAGCCGGAAAAAGCGGAAAAACATTGGTTTAAACTCTCTTGGTATTGCACATCGCCAGTTATCTTCCAGATTCGGGCAAGGTTGATAGCCATGATTGAATTACCCGAGGGAATTGCACCATCATAAATCTCCTTGGGCCGGGTCAACAGCTCTTCCCCGTATCTGGAGGTCAGAAAAAAGCCACCATTTTCACCATCTTCAAAAAGATCACGGGCAAGATCAATCAGTTGTTTGGCATGGAGGAGATATTCTGGATCGTGACCAGCTTCATAGAGATCAAGCAGTCCCTGGGCAAAAAAGGCATAGTCCTCCAAGTGGGCAGGGAGCCCTGCTTTTCCCAATCGCCAACGCTTTACTAGCTTGCCATCTGCCTGGCGAAGTTCGCGAAGACAAAAGTCGGCTGCTTGTTTGGCCCGGTCGCAGTAGTTCTTATTATCAAACGCCTGGGCTGCCCGGGCGAATGCTGAGATCATCAGGCCGTTCCAATCTGTCAAGACCTTGTCATCAAGCTGGGGATGGATTCGTTTTTCCCGGTGCTGAAATAGTCGGGCACGAATCGTCTCCATCCGCTCGGAAAATTCTCTGGCGTCCTGACCCTTCAATTGGGCAGATTCAGAAAAAGTCCTAGTGAGGTGGGGAATATTTGAACCAGTTTTTTCGCGGGTAGCTTCATCGAAATAGTTTCCCTTCGGTTCCATCTGATACATTTGAGCGAAAAGGCCCGCATCTTCCTCTCCCAAAACTGAAAAAATCTCAGCGATAGTCCACAAATAGAATTTTCCTTCCTCTCCTTCACTATCCGCATCTTCCGCTGAGTAAAATCCCCCCTCGGGCGAGGATAGTTCTCGGTCAACATAGGCCAGCGTATTTTCACAAGCTTGCTGGAAAAAGCGATTCTTTGTGATCTGAAAAGTTTCCAAACAGGCGATGGAGAAAAGGGCCTGGTCATAGAGCATTTTTTCAAAGTGTGGCAGGAGCCATTCGCTATCGGTCGAGTATCGATGTATGCCCCACCCAATCTGATCGTAAGTACCGCTGAGGCGAATTTGCCGGAGGGTATGGGTTACCATAGTCAGGGCATGTTCTTGGCCGGTTCTTTGGTAATAACGGAGCAAAAAAGAAAGGGCATGGGGAGTGGGGAATTTGGGCTCTTGTCCGAATCCACCGTGCACCGGATCGTAGGCGATCGATAAGGATTCATAGCAGCGTTCCAAGTGGTTAGCATTGAGATCTCCACCAGACTGTCTGGCCTGAGCTTTGGCCAAGTTATCGATAATTGCCCGTCCAATCTCCTCCACTTTTTCCCGTTCTTCTTTCCATATTCGGGCAAAATGTGGGAGGAGTTGGAGCATGGATGCCTTGGGGAAGTAGGTCCCGGCAAAAAAAGGAACTTTATCAGGTGACATGATCACGGTCATGGGCCATCCCCCCCGGCCAGTCATCATTTGGGTGACCGACATGTAAACATGGTCGAGGTCGGGCCTTTCCTCCCGGTCCACTTTAATACAGATATAATTTTCGTTGAGTAACCGGGCGACCTCGATGTCTTCGAAGGACTCTCGTTCCATCACATGGCACCAATGGCAGGTGGTGTATCCAATGGACAGGAAGATCGGCTTGTTCTCCACTCTGGCCAAGTGCAGAGCTTCCTCACTCCATGCCCGCCAATCGATTGGATTACGGGCGTGCTGGAGCAAGTAGGGACTGCTCTCAAAAATTAATCGGTTAAAGTGAGATCCGCCATCGGTCGGCAGTCCGGCAATTTCCTCAGGGCTTGGCAATTCCGAACGCATGGAGGAATGGGTGGGAATGGTTGGATCGAGGGAACCTGGGCCATCCATTGAACAAGAAAGAAAAAAAGCGAAGACAACAGACCCAAGCAAATGGGTGGACAAGAGGGATGACTGGAGAGAAATCCAACAATTCTTGGTCTTTTCAGGCAACGGAGATGAGTTGCTTGAGGGATTCAACCCGTTCCTCGATAACAGATTTTCCGGCCGATTCCAAACGGTCGCATCCAAATGCTTCAACCGTTAAACTTGCAGTACAGGTGGCATATAGCATGGCTTCCTTGATTGCGGAAAAGTCCGACCGCTTGCGGGATGCCAAGCGACCGATCAGGGCACCGGCAAACGAATCTCCGGCACCGGTGGGATCGTGCAGTTGGGTAACGGGATACGCGGGTAGGGCGAACAGCCCGTCCTCGTGAAAAAGTACCGCACCATGTTCCCCCTTCTTGATGATTACACTACTGGGCCCCATTTGACGAAGTCGATTACCTGCGAGGATGACATTTGACTCACCAGTCATTTCCTCGGCCTCCGAATCATTAATCACAAAAAGGCTTACTTTTTTAATCAGGGAAAGCAAGGCCTCGCGCTCGGTCTCGATCCATAAATCAATGGTGTCAGCCAGCACAAAAGGGTCGCCCGACAATTGATCGAGCACATGCATTTGTAAAGCAGGGTGTATATTACCGAGGAGCACATAGTCAGAATCAACATAGGAACGAGGCAGATCAGGGCGGAAATTCTCAAAAACATTAAGGCGTATATCTAGGGTGTCCCGACGGTTGAAGTTTTCATGATACTTGCCCTTCCAGAAAAAAGTAGGACCTGTCTCATCCCGCTGTACTCCTTCCAGATCGATCCCACGGGCCCGCAATCGGTCAAGGTCAGACTCGCCAAAATCATTACCCACTACTCCAACCATGCGCACCTGAGAATAATAACTGGCAGCAAAGGAACAGTAAGAAGCAGCCCCACCAAGAATTCTTTCCTGTTCTGCTTGGGGGGTGATGACATTATCAAAAGCGACCGAACCAACCACCAAGAGGGGAGATGATTCGGCAGAACCGGATGCGATTAAATCAGGCATAAAGGAAAGAAATATCTTTTTGGATGGATTGAGGCAAGGGGCAAGCTCAGGCAGTTTGCGGCCTAGGAGGGTAGGTTTACTGCAATAATGGGGAAAGTGCTGGCCAAGACAACTTGATCATCAATTTCAATGAGAATGGAATAATTTCCAGGCTCTTCAAATTTCAGACGGTGTATGTCATTGATCAGGTTGATCCGGTGTTGAGGACCAGGAGATTCAAACTCGCGGTTTATAATGGTGCGTGGTTCCTCCTCCGCCATGGGCAAACCGATGGTCATTTTCAGTTTGTGCTTTCCCGTTGTCAGGTCGGAAAAGGAAAGAAACCAGACCATGCGGGGATGAACCACCGGAAATTCCTTGGCTCGTAAACTCGAGAAAATGCCTAAGAGAGTATGCTTGCCGGTGGCAGGGTCAACATAGACACTGTCACAGGTGATCCATGCGAGGACTTGAGGTTTAGTGGACATGAAATGGTGGTGATGAAATTTTAGGTAGTGGTTTTTGTTAGCCCGCAACGAATAAGCAGAGCTTCAGAGTCGGGAGGACGACCCATAAAGTCGTGAAACAATTCGTCTGCCGGGCGTGAATTTCCCCGACTTAGGATACAATTTCGAAAATCATGGCCTGTCTTTGCATTCATGATCCCTTCCTTTTGAAAACGGGTAAAAGCATCCGCATCCAAAACTTCTGCCCATTTGTAAGAATAATAAGCAGTGGCATAGCCCATGGGGTGTCCAAATAAATGACTAAAGCGCATAGCAATGGTCCGTGGCCTGGTTTTACGTTTTGGAAAATAATCAGCTAGCAACTCCTGCAGCGATTCCTCAAGGTTATCGGGGATATCTTGTGCAAGAGACCGATGCAGGACCAGGTCCAGTTTGGCATACGCTAATTGTCTCATCATTGCGTTGCCAGCCATGAAGTTTTTTGCACGGATCATTTTGGCAAATAAATCATCCGGAATGGTGGCGTTGGTTTCGTGATGCCGGGCAAAAAGATCTAGGCTTTCTCGTTCCCAGCACCAATTTTCCATAATTTGAGAGGGGAGTTCAACAAAGTCCCAGGCAACATTTACCCCATTGAGACTGCGGTGTGCCACTTCTCCACAAAGATGATGAAGAAGGTGTCCAAACTCGTGAAAAATAGTTTCCACCTCGTAATGGGTAAGCAGGGCTGGCTTGGATGGTGTGGAAGCGGTAAGATTGCCGCAGATCAAGCCGAGGTGAGGAGTGCGGGAATTTTCGCCATTTGGTTCACCAGTTTTCAAATGATTCATCCATGCTCCTGCACGTTTGCTGGCACGGGGGTGCCAATCAGCGTAGAAAGATCCCAGGAGTTGGTTTTCGGAAGAATCATAAAGATCGTAAAAACAAACCGTATTGTGCCAGACTTCAACCGGTTCATCATCGGGGTCCGGATTTTGGCAAATCTTTCCTGCATAAATGGTGGAGCGTTCCACAATTTTCAGACCAAAAATCTGAGTGACCAGGTTGAACATTCCCTCCAGTACCGACTGAATGGGAAAGTAGGGGCGCAGATCTTCGTCATCAAAGTCGTACCGTTCTTTTTTGAGTTTTTCTGCCCAGTATGCTACTTCCCAGGGTTCAAGCAGGTCGGTTTTTTTTCCTGTTTTTTCGCCCTTGTATACTTCCAGTTCCTTGTTTTCATCCTCGAAAAAAGGGAGGGTTTTTTGGTGGAGATCAGATATGAAATGATCCGCAGTTTTTCCATTTTTTGCCATTCTGCGAGAAAGTGCTACCTCCGCAAAGTCCATTTTTCCGAGCAATGCAGCTTTTTCTTGGCGTAATCGTAAGATTTTTGCCACCAAAGGTTGATTTTCATAGGGATCAGTGCATCCGAGTGCATCGCTGGCAGACCAGATTTCCTTGCGCAATTCATCATCTTCCAAGTATTGCAAGGCAGGTACCAAAGACGGGGCATGTAAGGTCAGAATCCACGCGTGCTTGCCCTCCTCGTCTCCCAGTTTTTCCAGGGCGGTTTGACGGGCAGTTTCCTTGGCTGTTTCGGGAAGACCCCGTAGTTTATGCTCTTCTTTAATGACGATTTGCCAGGCATTGGTGGCATCCAATACCCGTTCCGAAAATTGCTGGGTTGCCTGAGCGAGTTCAGATGATAGTGATTCGAGCCGTTTCTTTTTGTCAGCTGATAAATCTGCCCCTGCTTCCCTGAAGTCTGCCAGGGTTTCATCGAGTAATCTCCGGTCAACAGGCGAAAGCGTTTTTGCCTCATCCGTCTCCGAGAAGGAAAGGACGGCTTTCCAGAGTTTTGCATCCAGTGGAATTTTTGCCTCGAAGGAGGATACTATTGGAAGCATCTGGTTGTGGGCACTTCGAAGCTCGGGAGAATTACAGACTGAGTCTAAATGAGAAACCAGTCCCCACGCATGATCGAGGTCAATGGTTGCATGCTCCAACGCTTTGATCGTGTTGGCAAAGGTTAATTTCTTTGCCTCAAGAGAACGGATTCTCTCGAGGTTATTTTCTGCCCGTTCGAGAGCTTTTGATATTTCGGGCTTTATTCGTTCGGGGGAAAGCCTTGACCAACTCGGATGATTTTCGCGTTCTAAAAAGGGATATTGTGACATCTTATGAACCAAACTAAAGAAGCCCGAAAACATAGCAATCCAAAGCCACAATCCGTTGGAGGTTGTTCGGATCTGCTTGAAGAAACGGCATGGTAAGACTAAGCTGTGTTACATCATTTTAATTTAACAAACCTTATGAAAGAACAAGTATTCACTCTATCCGCTGCCCAAAGCCCTGCTTCTGATCGAGCTGCTTTTATCCGACGGACTTACTCTCACCTAGCGGTGGCACTGCTCGCCTTTATTGGACTGGAATATTATTTGGTCAACGCACCCTTTGCCGCAAAGTTGGCGATCAGCATGACCAGTGGTTTTAGTTGGTTGATTGTGTTGGGGCTATTTATGGCAGTGGGATATATGGCGGACAAACTGGCCCGCTCGGAAAATTCCGAACAAATGCAATACTTGGGTCTTGGTTTATTTGTGATCGCCGAAGCAATTGTATTTCTTCCTCTCTTATTTGTTGCCACTATGTTTGGAGGGGAGGGGCTTATCCCGACTGCTGGACTGATGACGCTCTTATTGGTTGGAGGGATCACTGCTACTGTCTTTATTACGAGAAAGGATTTTTCCTTTATGGGTGGAATTCTTTCGGTGGGAGGATTTGTGGCACTGGGATTCATTGTTTGCAGTATGATTTTTGGATTTTCTCTTGGATTGATCTTTGCTGCAGTGATGGTCTTATTTGCTGCCGGATCGGTGCTATATACCACCTCCAATATCCTGCATCATTATTCTCCAAACCAGCATGTGGCTGCATCCTTGGCCTTGTTTTCCTCAGTCGCTTTGCTTTTCTTTTACATTCTTCAGGTTCTGATGAGCCTGACTGGGGGAGGGGACGATTGATTTCCTTCCTTTAGAATAGACAGGAAACTGATCGAAAAAATCAGTCCCCCACTCATGATTCACAACCACTATGGCAAACAGCAAAGAAGCACCCATCACTGAAGAGCTCGATCAGCAAGCTGAAGCTGCTGAGGAAGTCGTAGATTTCGATGCAGTCGATCTGATGCTCCATGGTAACTTGCAGGCCCAGATCCGCTATGGGATGATCAAGGGCATGGCGGAAGCCCTCGATGAGAAAGCCCAGCTTTTGATTGAGGCGGAATCGAATTTTCAGCCGCAGGAAGATGAAACTTTTGCCGAGATTGCATTGCCTGAGATCGAGGCGATGGCCAGTGCGGTGACCGAGGAGTGGGTGGATTTTTCCAAACTCCGCTTCTGGGAAACCTGCCAAACCGCCGAAGTAGATTGGGAGGAGTACAAAGATGAAAAAGGCGGGGTTTCCCAAAGGGTTCCATACAGTCGCCCACTGGAAGAGCCCAGGGATGGGAATCGTATTCTTGCCAACCTAGAAAAGATTCATCTTTGGTTGGAGCAGGTACATCATTTGCACGAGGAAAAAGGCATGGGCTGGGTATCACCACATGGGTGTCCAGAGGATGGTCAGCATGCTTATGATGCCCGCCGGGTTTGTCTGGAAAAATTAAATGCCACCATTGAGACAATCCGAAGTAACTTTGATCTATAGAATTTTTTCGTGAAGAATTTATTCATCTGGTGCGTTGCATGCTTTGCTTCGATATCATTATTTGCCAGTTGGAAACCCGATGAAAAAGCGGCGTTTTTTTCTGTAAAGCCTGATCAGGTGCTGGGAAGCCCTTACTTCCATGAGGTACTCAATACCTATGGTCTAATCGGCTTTGGCTACACCACTATAATGAACGACCATCATCTGGTTGATTTGCAAAAGGAAATGGGCGTGCAAATCAAGGAAACAAGTGAGCTTTCCTTCGTTGTGGGAAACTTTATGGAAACGATATCCAATTACCCCGTTTCCACTTCAGGGAATTACCAGGCTTTAAACAACTCTTCCCTAACTCTTATTGTAAAAACCAAAGGAGTGGTGTCCCCGGACACTTTTTTCGAGAAATTTGACCGTTGGGCATCCGGGCCGGCATTCGGTGCATCCGATATTGAACGCTTTCGCAGGGATGCCCGGATTGAACCGGACAAAATTGATGAGATGAGCACAAGACCCCGGGTAAAAAAGAAATATTACACGGGAATGGAGAGATCAGAAAAGGTTGGAGAATCCACTCTCTTTTCCATCCCTGCGGGTGCCTTGTATAAGTCGCTTCAAAATAGCGGAAAAGATGAAATAAAAATTACGCTGGGAATGGAGACGGACAAGGGAACCACCACATTTGCCCTAGGTTCCAGAAAAAGTGTGCTAGGGTTTTTTGAAAACGAAAATAAGGAAGCGGCAGTGACCCCAAGTTTTCCGAGCGATCATTTTGCTTCCTTTTCCCTGCCCTTGGATGGTGATCTGCTCAGGCAGATGGAGTCCAATCAATTATCCGATCCCAACGGCCCGCTTGGTCCACTTGCCACTACTCTTGGCGAGGCGATGTATCAGATAAACGAAGTGTCGGGGGGAGCAAAATTATCTGGAGGTCGGGCCCATTTTGACCTCACTTTGAAATGCGAGAACTCCGAATCTGCACAGTCAATATGGAGCGTGGCACAGGCATCCCTAGGGATGGTCCAGTTGAATGTATTGAGGGAACAAATGCGTGACCCAAGGACCCAACCTATGTTTCCATTGTCCTTTCTTAACGCGATCAAATTAAAACATCAGGGTAATGAGGTGCTAGTCCATGTAGAGGCTCTGCCTGCGGAACTTTTTCCGTGGGTGCCCAATAAGAAATTTCCCTGAAGATCAGGCCGAATTTTTTAGGCAATGCTGAGCATAGGACTTAATTTTCTCGCGCACTCCGGTCAGCCCATTCCTGCGATTGGGAGATAGGTGTTGGGTAATGCCGACCTCCGATAAAAAATCAGGTTCAAGATTAATCACATCCTCAGGGCTTTCCCCACTGTAGAGATCACAAAGCAGATTGGCTGTACCCTTGGTAATAGTAGCATCTGAATCTGCCTGAAAGAAGCATTTGCCATTCTCAAATTTTGGGAAAATCCAAAGTTGGGAAACGCAACCCTTGATCAGGAAAGCATCGATCTTATACTCCTGATCAAGCCCGGGTGCATCCTTGGCCCGGTCAATGATGTAGGCGAAACGCTCGAGATGATCCTCAAAAGGCATCAGTTCCTCGACGAGTTGATCACGCTTTTCTTCGATGCTCATATTGTAATTACTTGTTTGTTCCAGAGTATAAAATTTTGGTCTGGTTGTATTCGCGGGAACCGATCCGCAGTGACTTGATGTGTCCTTCAAAAGCACTGTTTGCCTGTACTGAATTGGAACTGCGAAAATGGGAAGTATTTCCAGCGGTTTCTCCGGTTGCAGAATCTGCCACTGCATCCAGTATTAGTACCGTGCTTTGATCATCTTCTGAGATTAAAACTTCCAGTATGGGCTGGCTGATACGCACAAACCTTTCGGCGTGGGCATCAAGGATGTATATGGACAAGTGATCCGATTCATCGATTAATACTTCCAAATTATAACCACTACCATGTTCACCCACAGCAATTAGTTCGCCTCCCATCAGGGCGGTGTGCACATGGTAGCCCTCTTGGGATTGGCAGTTCTCATCGTGCACATGCTCGGAGCACCCCAAGCACATAAGGGTAACAGTCATTAATAAAGTGACTAAAATCTTCATTCGCTTAAATTTCTATTGGTTCTTTATCAATGGTTCAAGACCAAGCCTGTTTAGGAATGTCGTTATAATCTAAATTTCCTGATGGTCACACTTCCTACCAAATAGTAAGAAGGCAAACATGAAAAAGATTTTTAAATTCCTTCCGATGATCTTCTTTGGTTTCCTTACCCTGACAGGTGCTGCCCTCAAAGAAAAGCAGCCCAATGTAGTTTTCGTAATTACGGATGACCAGGGCTACGGAGATCTTGGATGCACCGGAAATCCTGTCATTAAAACTCCCCATCTTGACCGGTTGGCAAACGAGTCTGTTTGGTTGACGGATTATCATGTCGCCCCGACCTGCTCTCCCACACGGGCGGCCCTGATGTCTGGTCATTGGACCAACCGGACGGGTGCCTGGCATACCATCATGGGGAGATCCATGCTGCGGGAGGATGAGGGAACACTCGGGCAATTTTTCTCGGATGCAGGATACCAGACGGCCATGTTTGGCAAGTGGCACCTTGGGGATAATTATCCTTATCGTCCGGAGGACAGAGGGTTTCAGGAAGTCTATCGGCATGGCGGTGGCGGAGTGGGGCAAACGCCCGATGTTTGGGATAATTCGTACTTTGATGGTGGATATTTTCACAACGGAAAAATTGTTCCTGCCAAAGGATTTTGTACGGATGTATTTTTTGAGCAGGCCAACCGGTACATCACCAACTGTGCCCGGGAAAAGAAACCATTCCTTGCTTATATTTCCACCAATGCACCTCACGGTCCGTTACACTGTCCGCAAAAATATATGGATATGTATAAGGGCCAGCCCGACCGTACTGCAGCCTTTCTTGGGATGATCAGTAATATTGATGAAAATGTAGGCAAGACCCGTGACCTGTTAAAAAAACTGGGGATTTATGAGAATACTATTTTCATTTTCACTACTGATAATGGCACCGCATTTGGGCAGGATGTGTACAATGCGGGGATGCGTGGCCGGAAGGGGAGTGAATATGATGGGGGGCATAGAGTTCCCTTCTTTCTGCACTGGCCCAACGGGGGAATGAATAAAGTAAAAAAAGTTGATACTCTCTGCCATGCGGTTGATATAGCACCCACTTTGCTTGATCTAACTGGATTGCCCAAGCCTGAAGGGTATAAATTTGATGGTTTGTCACTTCGTAATATTTTGGAAAATCCCAAGAGTGAAGACTGGGCAGACCGGTTGCTGGTAACTGATTCTCAGCGGGTTCGGGATCCTATCAAGTGGAAACAGTCCGCAGTGATGAGCCAGGGGTGGCGACTGGTTAACGGTAAGGAATTGTATCATATCGATTCCGATCCTGGGCAGAAGAAGAATGTATCAGATAATCATCCTGAGCGGGTCAAAAGAATGCGGGCATTCTACGATGCGTGGTGGGCGGAACTTGAGCCCACCTTTGCCCGTACCACCGAACTGCACATCGGCCATCCTGAGCATCCATTGGTCACGCTTACCAGTCATGACTGGATCCAAGAGGCATACCCTCCGTGGAACCAGCAGCAAAACCGGGGGAAGTTGCCAGTTCATTCGCGTAGCAAGGGGTTGAAGCACGAAGGACATTGGGCGATCAAAGTGCTGGAGGCAGGAAATTACCTAATCCGAGTGCGCCGATGGCCGGAGGAATCGGGAAAAAAAATAAACGAGGCTTTGCCAGCGGGAGAACAGGTGCCGGGTGCGGACAAGGCATTCCGGGCTCAAGTGGGATATGGAATTGAGGCTACATCCGCGACCATGCGCTTGAATGGCAAGGACTGGCAGACCAAACCGATCTCGGAGGATTCTGAGGAAATTTCATTTAGCGTGCTTTTGTCCGAGGGCGTTCACAAACTGTCTCCTTATTTTAGCATCCCGCAGGGGCAACTAGGTTGTTATTACGCTATTATAGAGTCAAAATAATCGTGTCGATGCGGACAAGTTTTTATCTTCTCTATGTTCTGGTAATTTTGGGGAAGCTTTGGGCAAAGCCAAACCTTGTCGTTTTCCTTACCGATGATCAGGGATGGGGAGACCTTAGCCTCAATGGGAATACCAATCTTTCCACTCCAAACATAGATTCGTTGGCAAAAAACGGGGCATCCTTCGACCGCTTCTATGTTTGTCCGGTTTGTTCGCCAACGAGGGCGGAATTCTTGACAGGCAGGCATCATCAGCGCAGCGGAGTGCACGGCGTTTCCCAGGGAGGCGAGAGAATCAACCTAGACGAGATCACCTTGGCCGATCTTTTCGGGAATGCGGGATACAAAACCGGAGCATTCGGCAAGTGGCACAACGGCATGCAGTATCCCTACCACCCGCTGGGTCGGGGATTTGATCATTTCTACGGGTTTTGCTCCGGGCATTGGGGACACTATTTCGATGCACAAATGGAGAGAAATGGAGAACTGGTCGAAGGAAGCGGTTTCTGTGTGGATGATTTCACTGATGAAGCTATCCATTTTATCGAGCGTTCGGTCGAAAACGAGAAACCTTTTTTTGCTTATTTACCCTATAATACGCCCCACAGTCCCATGCAGGTTCCGGATCGTTGGTGGAACAAATTTAAGGACAAAGAACTCAACGAAATGATGAGGCATAGAAATCCGGAAAAGGAAGACCGTTTACACCTTCTTGCTGCCTTAGCTATGTGCGAAAATATTGATTGGAATGTGGGAAGGGTCCTTAAGAAACTCGATGAATTGCAGGTGGCTACTGATACCATCGTGGTCTATTTCCACGACAACGGTCCTAACGGAGCACGCTGGAATGGAGACATGGAGGGGAAAAAAGGCTCTACGGAAGAAGGCGGTACACGTTCTCCTCTTCTGATCCGTTGGCCCGGAGGAATCAAGCCGGGTATTGAGATAAAGCAGATTGCATCCGTTCTTGATTTGTTTCCCACCCTGACTGATCTTGCCGGAATCAATCATCTAACCAAAAAACCGTTGGATGGAAAAAGCCTGAAGCCTCTTCTCGAAGGAAAAACAAGCCAATGGGAAAACAGAATTTTGATTACAAGCTGGAAGAATCGAGTCGGTGCGAGAGATCAAAGATTTCGGCTGGATTACAAAGATAGACTGTATGATATGATAAATGATCCCGGGCAACGTTTAGCGGTGAATGGGGAATTTCCAGAGGTGTTGAAACGCATGAAAAAACGGGTACAAGACTTTAGCGAGGCAGTGCTTTCGAAATCCAGCCCCGATGACCGACCTTTTCTCATTGGTCATCCTGATGTTTTCTGGACTCAGTTGCCCGCTCGGGACGGAATTTCTCATGGCAAAATCAAACGATCCAGCAAACATCCCAATTGCAGTTATTTTCGTAATTGGACGAGGGTGGAGGATTGGATAAGTTGGGATGTACAGGTGACCAAATCAGGAATGTACGAAGTTGATTTATGGTATGCCTGTCCGAAAAAAGACTTGGGCTCCGTTATAGAACTTTCTTTTCTTGGCAAATCCATTCAGGCAAAGGTAACACATGAGGTCGATCCACCTCTCCTTACTGGGCATGATCGTTCTCCCAGAATGGAGGGATATCTTAAAACATTTCAACCCCTGAAAATGGGAAGAATTAATTTGTCTGCTGGTAGTGGCTTGTTGCAGTTAAAAGCACTCGATATTCCAGGGGATGAGGCACTTGAAGTTCGCTTGTTAATGCTTAAACGAGTGCCCGTGGCAGAAGAAATCTAGGCAGCTTTTAATTCTTTTTTTTCAAGCTGAAGCTTTAATTCAGCAAAACTGATCATTTTTTTATTAGCTTCGTCCCAGAGGCGAAACTTAATGGTTTTTAAACTGCTTATCAGATTGAGCTCAGGTGCGATCTGGAAAAAAGGATCTGAATAGTGGCATTTCTCCAGATGATAGTTTGGGATCATTGGATTGAGATGATGAATGTGGTGAAATCCAATATTTCCAGAGAACCATTGCATGATTTTTGGTAGTTTGTAATAACTGCTTCCTTCCATCGCCGCAGCAGTGAAATCCCATTCCTTGCCTTGTGCCCAGTAGGTATCCTCAAATTGGTGCTGCACATAAAAGAGCCAGATGCCACACCCCCCGGCCACACCCATCATCACGGTTTGTAAAATGAGCCAGGGAACAAAGCCAAAAATCATGCTCATCGAAATTCCGTAGAGAATAAGAGTGAAATTCATTAAATATACGGAGCGTCGCTCTCGGGGTTTGCACTTGGAGGAGGGAATGCGTTCGAGCACAAAAAAGAGAAAGAGGGGAGCCAATCCAAAAAGAATGAAAGGATTGCGTAGCAGGCGGTAACTCAATTTGATCCGGCGGGAGGAGGTAAGGTATTCCTCTACAGTCATGGTCCAGACATCGCCAATTCCTCTTTTGTCAAGATCCCCATTGGTGGCATGGTGCACCGCATGTTCCCACTTCCAATGATGGTAGGGAGTGAAGGTAAGCATGCCGGTAAAAAACCCGAGTGCATCATTTGCCTTTTTGTTTTTGAAAAAGGAACCATGTCCACAGTCATGAAAAATGATAAATGCCCGCACCAGAAATAAGCCGGCCAAGGCAGCAAGGGAAATGGCAACCCACCATGAAACCGGTTGCACATAGTAAAGAGCGATCCATATGCCAAGGATTGGCCCAAGGGTATTGGTACATTGCCAGAGGGCACGACCAAGGTGTGGGCGTTGATAATCCTCAACCAGTTTTTTCCACTCAGAGACCGATTTTATGTTCTTTTTCATTTTTCCCCCTTAAATAATATAATCCCCACGGTTCTCAATCACATCAGGTAAGTACGCTTTAGGCAAGGACTGAAAATCAATGCTTGGAAGGATAAAATTTGCCCACACAGGACCGAAGTCGCTTGTCGGAAATGCCCAGTGCTTTATTAAGGGTTACTCAAAAAATGGAAAATATTACCCAAAAAAAACAGGCATTTGGCCGCTCGATCGAGTCCGGACTGGAGCGAGTATCGGCTGATCACGAATTTCTGGTGCAATCTTTCGCTCGGGTGCTGGAAAGCCTCGGGGTGTCCGGAGCAGCAACCCTTTTAAGAGAGAGAAATTTTTCCGAGCCCCGGGATGTGCTTGATCCTCAGACGATTCAAGCGATTTCGTTTTATTTTCAATTGCTCAACCTAGTGGAGGAACATGGTTCTGGGAGGAGTTCGCGTCAGCGAGAAAAGGAATTGGGAGGAGATGCCGAGCCTGGACGATGGGGGCATTATCTCAAGCAATTGAGCGAGGCAGGATTTAGTGAAGAACAGGTCCGGGAAAAGCTCAAGGAAGTGAGAGTGGAACCAGTCTTTACCAAACATCCGACCGAGGCAAAACGTTGGGCCGTGCTTGGATTGCACCGTGAGATTGTTCGATTAATGCGCAAACGGGACGCGGTGGAGACCACATTTGAAAAGGTCTTTTGTGATCGTGGTTTGCAGGGCGTGCTCGAACGTCTTTGGCTGACCGGAGAAATCTTTTCCCGCAAACCCGAGGTGGAGAACGAGCTGGAAAACCTCTGTTATTATCTCAAACAGATCTTTCCCGTGGTATTCAATAATTTGGATGACCGCTTGTGTCATGCGTGGGAACTGGTCTGGCCGGATGCCTCCCCCCTGAGGGATGATGAACTTCCCAGCCTGGTCTTTGGTTCATGGGTAGGCGGTGATCGGGACGGACACCCTAAAGTTACGGCAGAGGTTACGAGTACGACCCTGCAAACATTGAAGCAAGGGGCAGAGGAGGTTGTTCGTGCCCGCTTGCTCGAACTTGGTCAGAAACTCGCCTTTAGCCGGGCAGGATTAAAAGCACCCAAGCAGTTGCTGGACCGCGTGCTTGGTTGGGGCTTTCCCGATGACCCAGGTGAGCCGTGGAAAGCTTTTGTTGTGGGCATGGCCGACCGATTAAACGAAGGAATCGTTCCTTTGCGGCAGAACCTCGAACTTCTCATTTCCAGCTTGGAGGAGGCAGGAGCACTACGAACAGTCAATCTGTATGTCCGCCCCGTGCTTCGTTTGATCAATAGTTTTGGACTTCACCTCGCCCGCTTGGATATCCGTCAAAACAGTGCTGCCTATGACCTTGCACTTGGACAAATGATGCAGGCTGCCGGGATTGAGGATGGTGAGAATTTTGGAAACTGGTCATTGGACAAAAAAATGGAATTTATCCGTGCCGAACTTAGTCATCCCCGACCCATGACCCATGCATCAATGGAGTTGCCAGCCGAGGCGGAGGAAGTACGTGCTACCTTTTCCGAATTGGTCAAGTACCTCGACCGCCGTGGTCCAGAGGGGTTGGGCTGCCTGGTGGTTAGTATGACTCGTTCGGTTGCAGATTTGCTGGTTGTCTATGTCCTTGCCAAAGAGGTTGGGCTTACCCGGATGAAACAAGGGAAGATGAGTTGTGCTTTGCCGGTGGTTCCTCTTTTTGAAACCTACGAGGATTTGGAAGCCGCTCCCAAAATTATGGATGATTTTCTGGCTCATCCCTGTGCCCGGGCAAGTCTTTCCAGCAAGAAGGCGGGTATGTCACAGGTAATCATGCTGGGCTACAGTGATAGCAACAAGGATACCGGAATTATTGCCAGTCAATGGGCCCTGCAAAGGGCCCAAAAGAGGTTGCTTGAAATTGGCCAAAAGCATGGTGTGTCCCTTACTTTTTTTCATGGCCGGGGAGGAACTGTGGGACGGGGAGCGGGTCCAACCCACCGCTTTCTGGAGGCCCTGCCCGAAGGATCGCTGGGTGGAGGATTACGAATCACGGAACAGGGAGAAGTGATCGGGCAGAAGTTCAATACTGCGACCACGGCGTCTTCCAACCTTGAAACTCTGCTGGCGGGATCCCTCGGTGCCCGCCTGCTTTCATCGGCCAAGCAAGAGTCCGAACAAACGACCGAAATTATGGACTGCCTGGCAGAATCTTCCAGGCTGGCCTACCGGGAACTTTTGGAAACTGAAGGATTCGTGCAATTTTATCGGCAAGCCACCCCAATCGATGCGATTGAACGCAGTCGTATCGGATCGAGGCCAAGCAGGCGTACGGGGCAGACCAGTCTCGATGACCTGCGAGCGATTCCCTGGGTGTTCAGTTGGAACCAATCTCGCTATTATTTACCGGGTTGGTACGGGGTGGGTGCCGGTTTGGAAGCCTTGCGAAATCAACTGCCTGGTCTTTTTGCGGAACTTCCTGATCTCGTGGCCCAAAGTTCTTTTCTGCGCTATGTTTTTTACAATGCGGAAAGCAGCCTTGCCAGTTCCGATCCTGAGTGGATGCGAGCTTATGCGGAGTTGGTTGATAACGGAGAACTTCGTGCTTTAATGCTGAATAAGATCATGGAGGAACGTTCCTTGGCGGAGCAACATTTTACCAACCTCTTTCAGGGCACTTTGCAGGATAGACGTCCAAGGTTCTGGAAAACCTTACAGGCTCGAGAGGATGCATTGCGTTTATTGCACAGCCAGCAAATCCGTCTTTTGAAAGAATTCCGTGCAGATGGGGGAGATCAGCCCGACCGGGTCGAGCGTATGCTCTTGGTGGTCAATGCTATTGCCAGTGGATTACGTACCACCGGGTAGATGTCTTCCCAGGTAAAAATTATTTGAGAAAACGCACGGGTGCTTCATCGGCCAATTTCAGCATGATGGCGATGTTAAGAAAAGTTATTTCCCCCATGCTTTCGCAGGATTCGAAACGTCTATCTCCGTGCATTCGGGCAAGTTCCCCGCGCAAGCGTCGTACCTTTTCATCACTGGATATACGGTCCTCGCACATACAGGTGCGTAAGCGTTTGATCCGGGTTTGGGAAAAATTGAATCTCCGTTGAATCAGGGCACGTTCCTCCCGTTGATACTGCAGACTAGTATCCCGGTTGATCAGGCTGGTACAGAGGTTGACCACCGGTAGGTTATTTTTGAAAAACTGAGGCAGGTAGAAGCTCCGCCGGCCCTCGTAGGATTGCTGGTCAAAATCGATCGCCCGCACACGATATTGGGTGTGTTCGAGATCAGGGGTCATTTCTACTACATAGTTATAAGCCCGCATATCTCCGAGGAGACGGACAAAACAGCGCTCATTGAACTTGATGAATTCCTTGGCCAACCGTACTTCGTTGAGTTCTTCCCGTTGTAGATAATCCCTGATAAAGTCGTCCCCAGGCACCCCGATGATGTGCTCCTCAATGAGGGTGTCTTTATCCACCTGAAAATTGATTTCGTTTGGAGAAAGCAGTTGTTCAAGCTCTAACCCGTACACCCGGGAGGCATCTGCTTTTTTTACATAAAAATAATCGTGGTTATCGTTGTACTGATTAACGATGCGGATACGGAAGGGCTTGGTGTTGCCAAAGGTGCAGTAGTCCACGCGGTCGACATAGAGATTGGGAAGGATACGATCATCCCCGCCTGAGCGTAAAAGAACATATATTTTTTTTAAGCCTTCAAACATTTCCCGGCCGTAATTCTGATCGTAGACCATGGTTTGCCAAAGAGTGTCCTGGTTGTGCACATTCATGACTGGATAGCAGTCATCAGACTGAAGCAGGTTTTCGTAATGCACAGGCAATTTGACCTGTCGTTGGTAATCGTCGAGATACTCGCGCAGGGGACTACTCAGCGGATAGAATTTTTTTTTCTGCTGCTGGGGAAGGTCTTCCTTCATTTGGAGGGGGGATGTTTGCACATTTGCATGCTTACGATCAACTCTAACCAAGGGTTGACGGTGCGACAAGGTGCAAAGCAAACCATGAGACTGATCAGCCTTCCAGAAGCAATCGGGCAGGGTTCTGCCGCAAGACACGCCGTGCCCCAAAATCGGCAGTGATGACCGACAGAACCACTACAGACAGCACCATGATCAGCGGTAGATCCCAGCGAAAACTCCAAGCCCGGTCGAAGACCCCGACCGAAAGAAGATAGCTGGTGAGCAGACTTAGTAATGTCCCGATAGTGGCGGCACCTCCGCCAAGGATTCCGAATTCCATCCATACCTGGCGGCGCAACTGTTTGCTGGTACAACCCAGTACTTTTTGCAGGTTGATTTCCCAGCTCTGGCTCCGTGCTTTTTCCCGGACCACACAGTAAAAAATGACCAGCCCGGCTAAAACTGAAAGTCCGGCCATGAGCTGTAATGCCCATGTCATTTGCCCGATTACTTCGAGTATTTTTTTTCCGGTCCGTTCAACATCAAGGATGGAAACGGTGGGAAATTCCCGTACCAGAATATTTTGCAAGTGTTCCTTCTTTTTCCGGTCCAAGCCATGAAGAGTTCCCAGAAAAGTTTTGGGTGCATTCTCCAGTACGCCTGGTTGCATCTGTACGAAAAAATTTGGCTGAAAACTCGTCCACTTAACCCGGCGTAAATTGACCACTTCCGCCTCCATGGCTATTCCTGCCACTTCAATGCCCATGCGGTCGCCCAGTTGCAAACCTAGGGCGTTTGCATATTTGTGCTCCACCGAAATTTCCACGGGAGCACCGCTATTGGAATCATAGCTTCCTTGAATTGGGCGACCCGCCAGCAACTGTTCGCTCTCCAATAAATGATCGCGGTAACTTAGGTTGAAGCTACGGTTGCGAAAGGCATTACGCCTTTGTTCGTCTGGGTTATTCAACTCCTCTTCCGGTAGGGCCGATCTAAGGTAGGGCTTGCCTTTGAGCGACTTGATTCTTCCCCGAATCCACGGGGTTACATTGCTGAGGGATGATCCTTCTTTTTGAAGGAGGGCGTGCACTCCTGGGAGTTGTTCCTCCTGAAGATCAAAGAGAAAAAGGCTGGGAAGATTGCCCGTGGGGTCGTCCAAGCCGATTTCTTTGCCCAGTCCATGGTGGGTCTGGGGAATGAGGGCGAGCAGGAGCACACCCAGGCTCAGAGCAAGAAATCCGGTCAGAGCACCCGCCCGGTTGCGTGCGAGAGAACGGGCGGCCAATCGCAGGGGCAGGATAGTCCGGCTCAACAGTCTTTCACCCAGCCCAAATCCAAAGCGGGCGAGAAAATACAGCAAAACCAAAGAGCCCAAAAAACAACCGAAAAATATGTGTGCAAGTTGATCAGAATGGGACTGCAGTAGACATAATCCCCAAAACGCAGCCAGGCCAGGTAGGGCATATAGCAGGTTAATGGATGAGCTTTTCGATCCCGGACGGGAAGCTTCCCGGAAGAGTTCGGCGGGTTGCAAGCGCCGGACCTTGGCCAAAACAGGCAGGGCGAGTAACCATCCCGATCCAACGGCCACACCAAAGGTAAGCAATATAGTTTGTCCACCGATGAATATCTCAACAGCAGTGGTACTCAATCCAGAAACTGCCACGCCCAAGGCGGGCAAGAGGAGGGAGCAGCCGAGGGTGGCTGGAACGGCAGCACAAAGACCAAGCAGCAGAAGTTGGCAAAAGAAAATCCTCAGAGCCGTGGAACGGGTGGTGCCCAGGCTGACCAGGGTGGCAAGTTCGGGCATTCGATGGGTAAGGAATCCGTGAAAAAGAAAACCACTCCCGAGACAGGCCAGAAAAAGGGCGACCAAGGATACGAGGGAGAGGAAGTCGGAAAGATACCGCAATAGACGACCAGCCCGATGACCCGCCTGGCGGTGGGTGTAGACACGAATATCCGGAGCATTAATGACTTTTTCCATTGCCCGACCAAAGAGTTCCGTATCTGTCCCGCTGGGTAGGCAGAACAGATGAGTATGGTATGCGAGGCTGCCATCACTCAACAAGTTTGTCTCTTCCAGAAATTGATGACTGATAAATATTTTGGGGGCGAGATTGGTCGGTTGAAAGCTCAGGGCATTTTCCTCCTCGATCAAATCGGCTATGCGAAATTTCGTTTCTCCAAGCTGTAATTCTTCCCCCACATCGATGGCCAATGGGGCACGGGTTTCTGGATAGATCCAGGCAGTCTTTTGCAGATGCAATGATTCGGTTTGATCGCCCCCTCGTTCTCCACCTAATTGAAGCTTGAAAGATCCATGAAAGGGGAAACCGGGTCCGATCGCCACCACTTTGACCAGACGACTTAAACCGCTGGGACCGGCGGCCATGGAAAAGAAGTCCACAGTTTTTGTTTCCCTCGTTCCGGCGGGCAGAGAGCTGCGTACCTTGGTCAATTCTTCATTGGACAAGCTCCGGCGGGCACGCAGGGCAAGATCGGAACCGAGCAATTCTTTTGATTCATGATTTACCTTGTTTTCAATCGATCCCTGAAAGGCATCCACCACCATAAAACCACTCAGTCCGAGAGCCAGATTAAGAGAATAAAAAAAACAGAACGAGCGATGGTTGCGAACCTCCCGCCAGGCTTGGCGCAAAATAAAGGTCATCCCTCAAAGGGCGAGAGCATGCCGTCATGCAGAAGGAGGGCACGGCCGCAAAGATCCGCCAGTTGCTGGTTGTGAGTGACAAGCACCAGGGTAATGCGATGGGTATCGCACAAGGTAAAAAGGAGCTCCATTACATCATGCCCCGTTTTGTAATCCAAGTTGCCGGACGGTTCGTCTGCCAGTACCAAGGATGGACGGGTGATCAGTGCCCGGGCAATGGCCACCCGCTGGCACTCACCGCCTGACATTTCAGATGGGAAGTGGGACGAACGATGAGACAAACCAACCTCTTGCAGTGCGATTTCAGCCCGCTCGGCGTAGTCTGAATGACCTAGGATCTCGAGGGGTAATCCAACATTTTCTATCGCAGTTAGGTTGCGCATCAGATGGTATTGCTGAAAGACAATGCCCAGCTTTTCCGAGCGGATCCGGGTACGTTGATCCTCGTTCATTTTCTCCAGGTCATACCCGTCAATTTCAACCGTTCCCTGGTCGGGTTTGTCCAGTCCTGCGAGCAGGGAGAGCAGGGTGGATTTTCCGCAACCACTCGGTCCGAGAATGGCAATTTTTTCTCCGGTATTCGCTTGCATGCTCAAATGTTTAATCACATCCACATGTTGTTTTCCCTGGTAGAAGGATTTACAAACACGGTCTACATTTATTATCGGATTCACTGGGAATAAGGAGGAAGATGTTTGATCAAGTGCCGGTGCACGGTTTCGCAAATTTTTTGATGACCAACCGGGTTGGGATGAATACGGTCAGGCAGGTTCATTTCCGGGTATCCTCCGACATCTTGGAGAAGGAAAGGAAGGAGAGGAACTTCAAATTCCTTTGCCAGTTCGGGAAAGATATTTTCAAAGTCTTGCAAGTGGCGTGCTCCGTAATTAGGCGGGAGTTTCATCCCTGCGATCATCACCGGAACTTCTATTGTCCTGGCTCGTTCCAGGATAATTGCCAAGTTCTCCTTTGATTTTTCCGGAGGTATGCCTCGCAAACCATCGTTTCCTCCAAGGGCAACGATCAAAAAGTCAGGCGGGTCCTGCAGATACCAATCAATTCGGGATGCTCCCCCACTGGTGGTCGATCCGGTGACCCCACCGTTGATCACCTCAAAGGATCTTTGTTCAGCTGCACGCCCAGCGTTTAATTTTTTTTCCAATAGATAAGGGTATGCTTGAACGGAGGATACCCCGTAGCCCTCGGTCAGGGAATCTCCCAAGATGAGAATTCGAAATGGTTTGTCTGCAATTTTTTCTTCCTTGGGTGGCAACTGTTGTACATGTTTATCTGTATCTCCGTTACATCCTGTCAGAAGAATAACAATGGCGATAAAAAGGCAAAGGTTTGCCCGATGAGGAAAGATCGACATAATTTTTTTTTATGCCCTTTCTTGTTCCCCAACAAATGCTGTGAGCGTACTTTTCGAATTTTTACACGAGCATGCACTCAGTATAGATTTTGCCATCTTTATACTTATATGGCTGGTGCAAGTGGTCGTCTACCCGGTTTTTCGGGAAATCCCGCCCGATCGTTTTGCCCGCTGGCACCCGCACTACTGCACCAAGATCGGATGGTTTGTGCTTCCCCTGATGCTGGCCCAGTTGCTCGGTACACTCTCGAACTGTTTTTTTGTCGGTGACGATTTATCCTGGGCCAAAATCCTTTGTGTTCTGGTTGCCTTGGTGGTAACCTTTTTGATCTCTGCTCCCTGTCACCGTAGATTAATCAGGGAGGGAAAGACGGATCATGTGGTGGAGCGTTTAATTCGCACCAATCGTTGGCGCACCATTGCGTGGACTGGTACACTAATCATTTCCTGGTTACAATACTGATGGGTGTAAAGAAGTCCAAATTGGAGGAAAAAGACTGTGTCCGTTGTGGACGGCCATTTCGCAACCGCAAGAAATGGATCCTGCGGGGAATATGGGATCAAATTCTTTACTGTTCAGAAAAATGCCGTCGATCACGGGGTTGAATGATTTTCCAGTCCATCGAACTGTTTGGTGGATCAAGAGGGATCTTCGGATATCGGACAATCACTGCCTCCATTTTGCCACGCAGTCATCTAAGGAAGTCATCCCTTTTTTCTGCTGGGAGCCCGATATTTTAGAGGCCGAGGATTACGGAACTTTTCATTTGCAAGCTCAATGGCAGGGCCTGCGTGGGTTGTCCGCAAGTTTGCGTAAACGGGGTTCGGGAATAATCGAACGGTCAGGTGAGGTGGTCGATCAGTTGAACAAGCTCTATCGAAAACTTCCCTTTCAGCGAATTCGCTCCTACCAGGAAACTGGAAATGATCGAACATTCTCCCGGGACCGGGCGGTCCGTTGCTGGTGTAAGGAAAACGGGGTGGAATGGATTGAGCATCCTGGGTCGACGGTGCTCCGGGGAATGTCTGCAGAAGAAAAGCGCCGGAAGCATCCCCAAAGCCGGCGTGGAAGACTGGCGGTTTTGCCCATTCCTGAAAATCTTCTACCACCTAAGGATCAATCGTTCTTTGCCAATCCGATGAACTGGAGGGAATTGCAATCTGTATTTCCCCAATTTTCTGTGCCGTTATCCCCCCATCTTCAAACCGTGAATGAACAAAGTGCCTGGGATACGATTGGTTCGTTTTTGCAGGAGCGCGGGGTTGCCTATTCGGGGGGTATTTCATCTCCTAACTCTGCTTTTTTTGCGGGCTCGCGTCTTTCTCCCCATCTCGCATGGGGTACGATTAGTTTGGGAAGCGTATTCCGTGCACTGGACCGGAAGCGCGAGGAATTGAGTGCCATAGAGGGACCCAACCGTTGGAGACGAAGTTTGCATGCATTCGAATCTCGCCTGCACTGGCGGGATCATTTTATCCAGCGGTTGGAGGGTTGTCCGCAGATGGAATTTTCCGCCCTCAATCCTGCCTTTGACACGATCGAATATAAGGATGAGCCCCAGTTGCTTGAGGCGTGGATGGAGGGGCGAACCGGGTATCCATTGGTAGATGCATGCATGCGTTGCCTGGCGCAAACGGGATTTCTTAATTTTCGGATGCGGGCAATGGTGGTAAGTTTTGCCTGCTTTGGTCTGCATCTTTCTTGGCGAACGGTGCATGGTCCACTAGCTCGGTTTTTTTTAGATTACGAACCCGGGATTCATCTTTCCCAGTTACAGATGCAGGCCGGAGTAACCGGGATAAACGCCATCCGGGTGTACAGTCCCTGCAAGCAGTTTTTGGATCACGATTCTGAGGGTAGGTTTGTAAAAACGTGGATCCCGGAGTTGAGGGATCGTACGCCAGTTGAAATTGCCCACGCAGGGGAAGTAAGACTGCCGGGGTATCCTTTTCCGATCATCGATTTAAAGCAACAGGCCAAGAAAATGAAGGACCTCATCTTTACAGTCCGAAAAAGTGTTATTGGGAAACAATCTGCCCGCGAGGTTTTACAAAGACATGGTTCACGCAAGGGCAGTGAGATAAATAGGCGAAAGAAAAGTAATGTGTCAGCTTCCGGGCAGCTTGTCTTGTTCAAAGACCAAGCCCTGTGACCCCTCTGAGGTCACAGCGTAAATCCTCCATAGCTAATAAACCACGAAGCCATTTCTTAGGAACGCCACATCCAATGCCAAGGATACTCCCGATGACCACGGCACGGTGGCAATTATCCCCACCGGCCTTGGCATTTTGTAAGAGACTGAGCGAAAAGTCTTCGTGGTATTTCCATGCAAAATAAAGGGATGCAACAAAAGATTCAGGGAGATAACAAGCGGTGGACAATTTTTCTCCGACCACCACCCGGTCGGGCAGGTCCGCCCAATTCATAAATTTGGCAACTGAAACTCCGGCTATGGGCAGTTCAGAAAGTACTTTGCGGATGGGGGTACCCATAGTGATATGAATAAGAATGCGGGCAAGATCGGCCGCAGCCCGGATGGCGTACTCGTGGTCGTGAGTTGCCCGGACCAGCGACATGGCATGCTCAATCAGGGTGGCAGGGTCGGTGGTGTCGAGGGCTTCAAGACCAGCGAGTAGTCCGGGGATCAAACTGAGTGCCCCGATGTGCAGATCGGCAGAGGCACAGGAATGCAGGGATTTTCCCCGCGCATAGTGAGTGAAGAAATTACGGTGGTATTCTTCAGCATAAGTATCCTGATGCCAACCGGGTGTGAGCATGACCTCGGCGTAGCGGCACAGCCAAGAATCCAGATCGTATTCACCCCGTAAAATGATCCAGAGATACAGTTCAACAGCGAGTTTCAGGTTGAGTGTATTCTCACCTGCACGGAGATGCTGGTGGTAATGTACCCCCCGTTTCCCCCAATGTTTTGCCTGATCATGAAGGATGTCTGCTTTCGGACCGATCGGTTGGTATGATGATCTCCAGAGGATACTGTCCGGATGGGGGTTGCGGGGCGGCAGGTAATCGACGAAGTCTCCGTAGTCTTGGTCTAGTGCGTCCCGGTTATAGTACCAATGGACCGGCATGGCGATCGCATCACCAACTAGGGAACCAAGAAATCCGTTTTGCAAGCTCACTCAAACATTCATAGAAAGGTTGGCTGAATGGACAAATTGGCAATGGGTAAAAACCACTCAAGCAGGGCAAGTATGCCCTTGTTTTATGATGAGATATATTCTTCTGGTCTCGACCGAACCGCCCGCTTCCCCGTCGATCGATATTCTCGTATCGCTGAGCAAATTAAACGGGACGACAGGGATGAGCTTATTGAATTAAGGTGCCCGCGTGCTGCCACCCGGGAAGAAATTTTATTAGTCCATGATGTAGATTATGTGGATCGCTTCCTTGCTCAAAAATTACACGAGGATGAAATGAGACGAATAGGATTGCGCCCATGGAAGCCGGAAATTGTCGAGCGAACCCTGCGTTTGGTCGGTGGAGCAATGGACGGGTTGGATTTATTGTTCATGGGCGAACCCTTGGCTGGAAATATGGCGGGTGGTACTCATCATGCTTTTCGGGCAGAGGGTGCCGGATATTGTATCTTTAATGATCTGGCGATTTGTGCAGAAGTTGCCCGCAGGCGTGGACAGGCAAAATCGATTTTGGTACTGGACCTCGATGTTCACCAGGGAGATGGAACGGCGGAAATTTTTCAGGGGGATGCGGGGGTTTTTACCGTTTCGATCCATGGGCAGGACAATTTTCCTTTTCGAAAAAAATCCAGCGATCTCGATATCGGGCTATCCAAAGGGGCGGGAGATGAGGAATTTCTAGATGTACTTGACCGAGTGCTCCTGCAGTTATCGGGCTATTCCTTTGACCTCCTCTTTTTTCAGGCCGGAGTGGATGGGTTGAAAATGGATGGGCTTGGCTTACTCAACTTGTCAAGGGAAGGAATGAGGGAGCGGAATGAGAAAGTGTTCAAGTGGCGCCGTGAACTGGGAATCCCTATGCTCTTATTCATGGGTGGTGGCTATTCCGATCCGATTGATCATACGGTTGATGCGTTTGCAGATTTGTTTTTCGGGGCGGCAAAAGAATACCGACTTGCTCGTGCAGGTGGGGGGTGAGGTTCAGTTCGGTTCAATCCTTTTGTTGCGTTTGTAATTGTTCTGGGGGGACTGTTTTTTGTTTGCTGGGCATAAAGCACCGGAGAAACGAAGAAATAAATAAGCCTAGGTGTAGGCAGGTGGGCAGAGCTGCGGATACTCCCATGATCAGGCCAAAATAGATATTCTTGGCATTTTCCCGTCCGGTTGGATCCTGAATGGCCTGAATGGCACGATTGGTGTACTTTGTGCCCCGCTCCGCCAGTTCTTCGGGTGCGGTTTCCCACAGACTGATCATCCATCCACCAAAGGTAAAGACGAACAACACCCAGAATGTTGCCAACACTGCGATCACCAGATCGAGCGAAAGGTGGAAGATATACTCCGTAGTTTTGGTAGATGCGAGAGCCCGCCTGATTATCCAGATAGTAATAAAAAAAGAAAGGCTGTCGAATAAGGCACCCAATAGGCCAACTGGGATTTGCAATTTTATATAATGGGCAGCCTCATGGGTCATCATGTAATGGGGAAAAGCGGTATAGATTGCCCACCAATAGCAGGCGATGTTCAAAAAAATAAAAAAACCAAACAGAATAGGAAAAAAGATTTTGATCGATCCACGCCTGCGTTCATAGAGGTCGAGCACTTGGTGCAATGCATCTCGCCAGAGCTTTATGATTCCTTCCACACCCCAGTTTTAATTCCATCTTATCCCAGATACAATCCAGATCTGCTTGATTGAACCAGTCAAAGCCTAGTAAAAGAAT
Organism: Opitutia bacterium; assembly: GCA_038110535.1. Lineage (GTDB taxonomy): Bacteria > Verrucomicrobiota > Verrucomicrobiia > Opitutales > Seribacteraceae > Chordibacter. The sequence goes on from JAYNJW010000007.1 coordinate 48,255, forward strand.
GATCGTGAACCAATGGTGCCCAAGAATTTTTTTCCCAAAACTTTGCGATCTGCTTTTGGTACTTGTGCTTTTATGTGCAGGTTTAGGTCGGGATAGCTGGGCGGATCGAGGAAGGATGGAGGGAATCCTTTCCGCCAAGGGTGATACATGGATTGAGGTCTTGGACGACAGGGATTTATCCCACCGTTTTATTCCTCAATGGAGGGGAGAAGGACCAGCAAATGGGGGAGCTTTTGATGAGGAAATGATGGAATGTATCAATCAGTTGGTGGTGGGCAACCGGGTAGCGGTCAAATGGGTGCATGACGGGCATCTTCGGGTCCTTGATGCCGATACATTAGTTCCCAAATATGCGGAGGGTATGTTTATTGGATATCTCTTAAAAACGGGCAAAAGATGGATCGATGTTCAGAATATTGAAGAAGGCAAACCTTGGCGCTTTTATTTACCCTGGGTGGGGGGATACCCTAGTGAGGGTGGTGGTTATGACCGACAAATTCTCCGGGATTTAGAAAAACATAACCCTACGGACCCACTCAGATTCTACTGGAAATACCGAGCTCGTCCAACCGTGGTCTCTGTATACGAAAAATTAAGCGATTCAGTCACCCCTTTCTGGGTGGGGAAAAAACTTCCGGCACCCAAACAAATCCGGGCGATTCGACAGCCTCCCAAGTCTGAGTCTGAGCCTTCGCATCAACCAGATGCACCTCCTGCCAGTCCCTTTGATTTGGCCGCCCCGAAACCCGCCAGTCCCTTTGACTTGGCCGCCCCGAAAACGAATAATCCATTTGAACAAGCCAGCCCCAAGCCCGCGGGTAATCCATTCGACCAGTCCGAAACGAAAGAAGCCAAGAGCAGTCCTTTTGAGATGATTCAGTCTCCGGTTCCCCGGCAGATCGATGCTCAGGTGAACCCATTCGAAAATTTACCTCTTCCCCAACCGAGTCCGTTCGAATTGATGAATCAAAAGTAGGATCGGTAAGATTACTGGAGATTGGGCATAAAAATGGACGGATCTTTGAACGGATCTTGGGGATCTTCCCGTATAATCAGATTAAGACCAGATGAAATGGACCATTCCGAAGCCGTGGCATCTCCTGCCTCCCAGAATCGGTGAATCCTTTTCCTTTTTTGAAGGATTCTTTGCTCCAGGTCCAGGCTGTCTTTTCGAGAAAAACTGCTCCATAAGATGTCCTTGATCTCACCCTTTTCATTGAGGGCTATAATTTCCACCGTAGGAAATTTTCCGCTGATCCCTTGCTTCAACGAATCGTTGGCTAAATCGGAAGAAAGAGCAACATCCTTTGCTTTTATTAGGGCCGAGTCGCGGTAGGATTCAAAGTTTGGATCGAATCGTTCGGGCAGAATCTTTCCCTCGATGTCACGCACGGCCAGTTCAACAATCTCGGATGACCAGACCGGTGCAATTTTTCCTCCCCGCTGGTCAACACAAAATACTTTAGCAGGCAAATTTTTGGGGTTTCGATAGGAGGGAATTTCAGAAATTGCCAGGTAGCACTCATCTATAGCTTTGGAAAGACCGTATGCGTTTGGCTCATGCACCGTTTCCAAAGGTTTGTCATCTGGTAAGTAGACAATCAGTCCCTCGGTTCTGGGGTAGTAGCATACTTGATTGCCAATGAGTCTGCCCATTTCATCAAACCGGCCCTCTTCCTCCAGTAAATCTTCCTTGGATAATCCGGTTTGTCCACGAGGATGAAAGTAGGTGCGGTAAGGACCAACCGGTATGCCTTTGGAGAAAGTTGCTTCAAGCCTGATGTTACTGTTCACTGGAATTTCTCCGACATCTAGACCCTCTTCCCGTATTTTCTCAAAGTAACGAAAAACCTCTGCGTTCGTCAGAGAATAATAAAGGGAAAGATTACCTTCTAATTCGTCCTGGAAATAATTTTTTTGATAGAGGACCTCGCCTGCTTTCCCATAGGAAATAAAGGTGCCCTCACGCTTTCCGCGTTCAAAGGATCCGGTCAGTTTCTTCAAGCCGTTGCTTTGCCAGAAAAAGAAAGATCCGTGCCGAAGACCGTCCACAAATCCGATTTCAAACTTTTTCTGACCATTGGAATATTTTTCTGTGACCCGGGCAAACTTCCAATGACCAACCGGATCTTTCTCCCCGGCCAAATACAACCGAAGAATCCCATTTTCATCCTTGCGGTATTCCAGTTTTTCGGTGGTTACCTCCTCCTCTTGGGAACAGCCAGGCATGCAAAGAAGGGCCCCAAAAAACAAGCAGGTAGTGAGAGGAAAAATATGTGATTTGGTTAATGGCACGATAAGTAATTACCTTTTCTTCAAAACAATGGGCAATGGCAAATTTAGTCGGTACGCTCCCTGACTTGCTCCGCAATTTCCATTACATCTTTGGCTGGCACGGTAATTACGCCGGATGGTTTGCCCCCTTCTTTTCGAAAAGCAGTAATGCCAATCCATTGGCCAGAATGATTGAAAACAGGGGTTCCCGGGGTGACATTTTCCACGACGTAATAATCCCGGGGTTTCTCGATAACCGCATTGACCCAGCCTCGTTGCAGGGTCGATTTACGATAGAGATTGCGTCCCAGTTTTCCCAGTGAAACGACTTCGTCGAGGGCTTGAATCTTGGGTGGATTTGCCGAGTCGAAGTGAACACTTTGAAAAGACAAAGAATTGCTGGATGAAGTATCCTTCTTGTGTGGACGGATAAAAGCGAGGTCCAGGTCCGCGTCCTTGAGCAAAAAGTCAGCCTCAATCTCGGTACCATCTGGTCGAAGAATTAAGACCTCTGTGTAGTTGACATTGATATCCCCCGGGGTGCGCATTCTGGAAAGAATGATATCGGTTGGATCAACTTTGTTTAAGGAAAGAACAACCAGTCCATCCTCGGCAAGCACGGTGCCCAGGGCTTCGAGTTTTTTTTCGGAAGGCGGGAAACTTCGCCCGCCTGCACTGACTTCAATCCGCACGGTTACCGAGACCCAGGTCACACAGTCCGATTTTTCGTGGAGAAGATTTCTCCAGATTGAAACCGTGCTCGGTGCGGTTTCGGCAATGGCCAACCCTGAACAAACCAAGGCTAGGGGGTGGAAAAAAAAAGGAAGTTTTGCCAGGTATTTCATGAAGGACCCCATTCCGGTTCGAGTTCTAAGAAGAGGGTGTGAATTCCCCGCTTTACAAAAAAGATAACTTGGTTGGCTTTTTCCCCTTTAATCCCTGTCATTACCCCTTTCATTTCCTCAATGTTGAGGATGCGATGCTGATTGACTTGAAGAAGAATATCTCCCTGGCGCAAACCCGCCAAGGCAGCCCATCCGGCCGCCTCCACATTTTCGACTAGCACTCCATGCTCTTCGGGGGAGATTCTCAAAAATACCCGGTCGGCAAAGGATAATTCCCGCACCGTATATTCAAGGTCTTCATCCTCAAACTCGGGCAATTCATTGGCTGGAGTTGGCCGTTTAGTAAGGGTGGCATTGAGTTCGAGCGTTTTTCCATCCCTCCAAACCTCAAATGTCACCACCGAATCGATACGGTATTGCTTGATCATATTTCCGAAAACTTCCACATCTTCGGGCCGGTAAGCTTGTACGAGCTGTCCGTCTATCCGGAAAACTAAATCGCCTGCAAGCAGGCCAGCTTGCTCGGCAGGTGTGCCGGGAAAAACTTGAGATAAGCGGACGCCCCGGCTTGTTTTCTCTAGGCCCAGTGCCTCGGCTAAATCATGGGTCAGTACCTGAGTGCTTACCCCCAACCATGGTTTCCACGCTTCAAGGGGTCGCTTTTCTTCCGCTTCCGGACCAATCTTAATCACAGATAAATAGTTGGCCAAGTTTCTCTCGAAACGGACCAGTACTGGAACAGGGATAGATTTTCCCTCGGTTAATTCTTGCGAAAGGGAAACCAGTTCAGCAATTTTGGCAATCTTTCGCCCATTTATTTCGGTGATGACATCATTCTCAATCAGGCGGGGTTTAGCACTGAAGGAAGGTCCGCCCTGAGCGACTGTATGTACCAGTACGCCATGCTTTCCTTCCCTCCTTGCCTCCAGAGATGAAAGCAGGGTGAAGTCGCGAACGGTAAGCCCCCAACTTTTTAGTTCCTTTTCGGTTTGGTATGCGGGTTCGCGTTTTTCAGTAATAAGAATCCAGTTCATTTCCTTACCTTCACGGTATCCGGAGATGGGGACTTCTTTTCCTGGAGGTATGGCAGAAATGATTTGGTGAAAAGGAGGGAGGTCTTCCGGAATTTTTGCCTTCACGGTTTGTCCGGCAAAATGGGTGATGATATCGCCGGGCAGAATACCAACAGACTGAGCGGGAGATCCATTAATCACTCCGGAGACCAAGATTCCTTCTCTTTTACCGACTAGTTGTGGTTGGCATTCCAAACCGGTCCAAGAGCGTTCAATATGTCCCTTTTCCGCAAGTTCACTCGCAACCTTCCTGGCTAGGTTGGCGGGAATAGCTCCTCCTAAACTGGCAATGGCAACTTCATTAATTCCAATAATTTCTCCATTCTCATTGACTAAGGGGCCACCACTATTCCCCGGGAAAATGACCGCATCATGACCAAGCCATCTGACCAATTCTCCCACATTTTCTCCATCCAGTCGGAAGCTGGAAGATCGGTTGGATATAAGGGCAAGGTTGGAGATTATGCCCCGGGTTACCGATTGGGATAAGCCCGCCGGACTGCCCATGGCAAAGCATGAGTCACCAACTTCTACCTCGTCTGAATCTCCAAACATAGCAACTTGGATGGGAGCAGAATTTTCCGGGCGTTCATCCAGTCTTAATCGCAAAACGGCGAGGTCGGTCATCGCATCTGCACCCAGTAAATCGGCCCCGATCTCCTCCCCGTCGTAAAACCGACAAGTCAGCCTAGTTGCTTTCCCTGCGACATGATGGTTTGTTACCACCAGACCAGAATCATCAACAATTACACCGCTACCGGTGGACCCGGATTTAAGCATCCTTCCGTTTGAACCTCTTTCGGAAACAACTTCAATCCGTACGATCGCCCGGTAAACAGAATTCACCCGTTCATTGATCTCAAATTCTTGGTTGCTAAATAATTCTACAACCGAGAAAAAAACTAGGATGGGGAGTTTAAAAAGATTTAAAAATCTGTGCATATACTTTCAATGGCGTTACCAAAATCAATTTGTGTGAAAAGTTTCGAGTGGATTGGATTAAAAGAGGTTCTTGCCCTTCGCCTCAACTAAAGGCAAGAATCAAACCAGTCTAGCGGCATGAGCGAAGAAAAAAAAAGCACGAAAGTTTTGACTCCCGGGTTGTCCAAACTCTTGGGCATCACTCTTTCTGTGGGATGTATATTCATTATCTCGGCCCTGGCGGTGCGGACAGTCCAGTTGCTGGGCAATTTTCTTGGTTATTTTTCCTCCGTACTCTGGCCACTTGCCATCTCCTCGGTTCTGGCAATTCTGTTGTTTCCCTTAGTCCGGGCGATTGAACAGAAGGCCGGGCTAAGCCGTGCTCCTTCTATCCTGCTGCTTTATTTCCTGACCATCGGCATTTGTTCCCTTGTCACTTGGTCCCTGGGGGGAGAGTTAATCAAACAATCCCGTGAACTTGCGAGTGCATCGATTGATTGGCCCGAAAGAATTGAGGAAAAGATAAGAACTTCGGTAAGCCCTGAGACTTGGAATGCGGTATCCCAAAAATTTCTCCAGTTTAAAGGAGAATGGAAACAGGTACTTGGAAATCTTGCCCACGGGATGCCTGAAATTTCCAAAGGTTCGGCCCAGGCCTTGCAAGATGCATGGGCAGGAATTGGTTCATTCTTTTCCTGGTTTGCGTGCCTGGCCATTGTGCCGGTTTATTTATTTTATTTTCTTGGATCGAAAGAGGATTATCTGGGGAATCTGGCCGGGCAGTTCAATTTTCTAAACCAGAATATTCGTCAGGATTTGGTCTATCTGATCCGCCAGTTTAAGGAAATCCTCGAGGGGTTTTTCCGGGGGCAATTGATCATTGGTGCAATGATGGGATTTGGATATGCGGTCGGATTCAGCCTGTCAGGATTGAAGTTTGGAATCACATTGGGTTTATTTTTTGGCATTCTTAATATCGTGCCCTTTTTGGGTACGATTCTGGGAATCTTTTCTGTTTTTGCCGTTTCCTACCTGCAAACGGGAGGAATTTTAGATAGTGGGCAATGGCATGTGCTTTGGGGATGTGGTATTACTTTCGCAGTTGTTCAGCTATTGGAGAGCTACTGGCTCAGTCCCAAAGTAATGGGAGACAGGACCGGTTTACACCCTGTAGTAATCATCGCCTCGGTTTTTTTCTGGGGTGTGGCACTGGATGGTATTTTAGGTATGATTTTAGGAATTCCACTTACCGCATTTCTGATCGTTTTTTGGCGTCTGCTTCGCAGGAAATATTTGGTGGCCTGACCGTTTTCTGGCCTGATTTTTTTCGCTGTCCTATTTGATGACCTTTCCTATGTGCGCAAGAAAACCTTGAAAGGTCACAGCCCTTTGCGGAAGAATAAACTTTCCTTCAATTCCTTTCCCTTGGCTAAAAAAGACACAGATTTTGTTCATCTCCATGTTCATTCGGATTACAGCCTTCTGGACGGGTGTTGCCGAATGGACCGGTTGATGGAACGGGCAGCAGAGCTGGGCATGTCGGCGATGGCCCTTACTGACCACGGTAATCTTTTTGGTGCGGTTTCTTTTGTGAAACAGGCGGAAAAACGGGGGATTAAACCGATCATTGGATGTGAAGGCTATCTGGTCACGGATCACAAAAATGATGAGCGCCCCGGGAGGGAGAATCATAAATCCTACCATCTCGGTCTGCTCGCCCAAAACTTTCAAGGATACAAAAATTTATGCAAGGTGGTATCGGATGCCCATGTGGATGGGTTTTACTACCGCCCACGGACTGACCTGGAAACTTTGGCGGAGCATGCGGAAGGATTAATCGGTTTCACCGGATGTATGCAGGGCTGGATTCCCCAGTTGATCCTCCGCGGGCAGTACGATGAGGCCGAGTCAGCTATGGGGAAAATGGTGGATTTGTTTGGAAAAGAAAATTATTTTGTGGAACTGCATAACCATGGCATCGAGGAGCAAGCCAAATTGGTCCCCGAATTGATTAAATTAGCCAAAAAATTTGATCTAAAAACGGTCGCATCCAATGATGTCCACTATGTCAAGGGGGAGGACTGGGCTCCTCACGATGCTCTCCTGTGTATCCAAACGGGCTCAAAGTTGGATGATGTCAATCGGATGCGCTACGACGCCCGGGAATTCTACCTTAAGTCTCGGGAGGAAATGGAGGCACTCTTCCGCGAGGTTCCGGAATCGATCACCAATACTTTCGCGGTGGCCGAAATGTGTGAGGTAAAACTGCCCTTCGGAGAAAATAACTACCCGGTCTTTACCATGCCTCCGGAGATAAAATCTGAGGTGAAGGACAATGTGCATTACCTCAAAAAACTTTGCGTGCAAGGACTGCAAAAAAGATACGATGTGGAATACCGGGAGGCGGATGAGCGGAAGGTGGAGGAATCGTTAACCAATGAGCTGAGCGAGCGTTTGGACTATGAGCTTGGGGTCATTGGCAAGACCGGGTTTAATGATTACTTCCTGATCGTGGCCGATTTTATGAACTGGGCCCGTGAACATGGTGTGCCGGTGGGGCCGGGCAGAGGTTCAGGAGCGGGTTGTCTGGTGGCCTATGTCTTGGGAATTACCGATATCGATCCGCTCAGGTTTGGTCTCCTTTTTGAACGTTTTCTAAATCCCGAGCGGGTATCTCCGCCCGATTTTGATATCGATTTCTGCATGCGCCGCAGGGGAGAAGTGATTGAATATGTTCGGGAAAAATATGGCCGGGATTGTGTGGCCAACATTATCACATTTGGAACATTTGGGGCCAAGATGGTCATTCGGGACATTGCCCGGGTTAGGGATCTTCCTTATGCCGAGGCAGACAAACTGGCCAAAATGATCCCCGATGACTTAAATATTTCCCTCGATGATGCTTTGGCTAAAAGTCCGGAACTTTCCGCAGAGTATGAAAAAAATCCTGTAGCCAAACAAATAATCGACACGGGGCGAATTATTGAGGGCATGGTACGAAACTCCGGCACCCATGCCGCCGGGGTGATTATTGCCGACCGTCCGCTTAAGGAGTTGGTCCCCCTGACCACTCAGGACGGCATTCTTACCACGCAATATCCCAAAGACCCAGTGGAGGAACTTGGGTTATTGAAAATGGATTTCCTTGGTTTAAAAACCTTAACTGTTATTTCGGAAGCGGAGTCGCATATCCGCAAAAAGAAAGGGCTGGAGGATTTTCGGGTGACGAATGCACCACTGGAGGATGAAGCAACCTTCACTTTGCTCAATGATGCCCGAACTATCGGGGTCTTCCAATTGGAGTCGGAAGGCATGCGCAGGTTGTGCCGGCAAATGACCATATCGAATGTGGATGAGATTATTGCATTGATTGCCCTCTATCGGCCTGGTCCGATGGATTGGATACCGGATTATATCAAAGGAAAGGAAGATCCCTCCACTATCCAGTTTCCCCACCCCTTGCTTGAGGATGTCTGTGCCGAGACCTATGGGGTGATGGTTTATCAGGAACAGGTGATGGAGGCTGCACGCCGGGTGGCAGGATATACCTTGGGAGGGGCAGACATTCTTCGCCGGGCCATGGGGAAGAAAAAGCCCGAAGAGATGGCTAAGCAAAGAGAGATTTTTGTCAAGGGAGCCAAGGAGGTAAATGGCATAGGTCCTAAAAAAGCCAATGATATTTTCAACATATTGGAAAAGTTTGCCGGATATGGCTTTAACAAATCGCACTCGGCTGCATACGGAATCATTAGTTATCAGACCGCCTATTTAAAAGCCAATCACCCGGTTGATTTTATGGCAGGGGTGCTTGCCTGTGAGCTGGGGAATTCCGAAAAACTTGCTCATTTTCTTGGAGAGTGTCAGGAGATGGGTATCTCAGTACTGGGCCCGGATGTGAACGAATCGGGAGAGAATTTTACACCCTTGGATGGGGGAGAGAATGTTCTTGGATCGATTCGTTTTGGTCTTTCAGCGGTCAAGGGGGTGGGGGATGTTGCGGGAAAATGTATTGTGGAGGAGCGTCTTCGCAATGGAGCCTTTTCCGACTTTAGCGATTTAGTCGAACGGGTGGATGGAAAAGCAGTCAACAAACGCGTGCTCGATAGTCTGATCAAGACGGGTGCTTTTGATGCCTTACACCCCAACCGTGCCGCCCTCTTATCAGACTTGGACCGGGCCATGGGTGAGGCACAATTACGCCGCAAGGACCGCGAGGCCGGGCAGGCAAATCTCTTTGATATGATGGGAGGTTCAACCGAGGAAGATTCTGCACCTTCCGAGAATTTCGGTCCCAATGGAAACCAGCCCGTTCCAGAGATGGAGAACCTGCAAAAATTAAAATTCGAAAAAGAACTCTTAGGTTTTTTTCTTTCCGGACACCCTGTTGAAACCCTGTTGGGCTTGGAATCTCTTGTCGACACACTGAAGCATGAGGAACTGTCCAGCCTCACCGAAAAAAGATCATTCCGGCTCTGTGGCGTGGTCTCGGAGGTGGAAAGAAGATACACCAAAAAAGATTCCAAACCATGGGCGAGGTTCACCCTTTTGGCCCAAGAAAAAGATTTGTCATTACCGATGTTCCCGGAGGCATATTCTAAATACGGGGATCGCTTAACGGAAGGCGAGCTGATGGTGGTTACCGGAGTAGCCTCAGTCAGGGATGGGGAATCGAGGCTGACGGTTGAGAAAATTGAGACCATAGACCATTCGCTTTCCCACATTATTGAGGAATCAACCTGGTTGATTGACCCGACCGATGAGGACGCCGATAAATTTCTTTCCGATCTTCACTTGGAGAGTGAAAAGGGCAGGGGTCGGTCCCGGGTGAGTATCGCCTTTGCCGAGGATGGAGAAGAAGACGGCATAGTTGTGCAAATGGATGAAAGGTTTCGCTTGCGGCTTGGACTGGATGATTTTTCCAATTGGAGGAAGCGAACTTGTGTTCTAGGAGTGCGGGTGAAAATGTCTGAACCGGATCCCCCTGCTGAGCGCAAATACAGCCGAGCAGAATAGCATGGCTTCCTGCTTGACGAATTTTGCAGGAAATATACCATGAATCTTTTGTCATAAATTATGTCTATCGAAATTAAGCTACGCAAAGGTGAACCAATGGATCGTGCGATTCGTCGTCTTAAGAAGACTCTGGACCGCGAGGGTGTGATCCGTGATGTGCGTGCCAAGCGCTACTTTGAGAAACCCTCAGATAAAAAGCGAAAAGCACGTAAAGTGGCAGCATTTACCCAAATGTTGCGCACCCGCTACGAAAAGATGTAGTTTTCTTTCGGGGTTATCCCCCCTTTTTTTATCTCGTCATCGATGAGATAACTTCCTAGCAATAATTGGCAATGTCTCAATTGGCCAAAAGAAACACGGTTAGCTTGCGTAGGGAATGGCGGCTTTTTGACCGTGACCATGCCAAGCCCGAGACTTTTCTCAGGCTTTGTGAGAGAATGATTGAAGTAGGCGAATTTTTACTCGCCCATGATGTGGCCCGGGCCGGACTGGCAAACTATTCCAATCACAAAGCCCTGGCCCAAAGGGCAGCCCATGCTCTTTGCAAAGCTGGTTCCCCCCTGACTGCGACGCATATTCTGGAGGAACTTGTTGCGACAGGAGTGACCGATGTTGAGACGCAAAGTCTTTTGGCGAGTGCCTACAAAGATTTGTGCGAAAATACCACAGATAATGCCAAAAAACAGGATTATGCAGATTTGGCAATTGCCCGCTACGAACAGGCTTACCTGGGCAGAAAATCAGAAAGTTCCGGCAAGGAAAACCTCGATAATTTATACTATCCATGCATCAATATCGCATTCATGCATTTCGTTTGCATGAATTATGAAAAGGCTCGCGAATACGCCACAACTGCGTTGGAGATGTGTTGTTCCATCCTTGAAATGGATGAAGCGAATTATTGGGTCAGGGCAACTCAGGGAGAGTCATTCCTCTTGCTGGGAAGAATTGACGAAGCCCTCGATGCTTATTCATTGGCGGTAGAATTGCCTGATGCCAAGCCCTCCTATGTTGCCAGTACCCGCAAGCAGGCCTTGCAAATCAGTTCCCTCTACGAGGATCCCAGCATTCGTCAAAGAATTAGCAGTGCCTTTCCCACCCTAGGAATTGTTGCTTGTTCTGGACACTTGATCGATAATCCTGGTAAGAGTCGACGGTTCCCTCAGGAGGCAGAATTGATTGTCCGTGCGAAAATTGAGGAAAAACTTGATTTTATGGGAGCGACATGTGGGTACAGTTCTGCGGCTTGTGGAACCGATATTATTTTCCTGGAAGCTTTGGCAGAGCGCGGTGCGGAGACTCATGTATTTCTTCCCTTTGCCAAGGAGGAATTTATTCATACCAGTGTGGTGCGGGGTGGGGGCGACTGGGTGGCCCGATTTGAAAAAGTATTGGATAATGCAACCTCTGTGCACTATGTGACCAATGAGGGGTATTACGGGGATGATGGTTTGTTTTCCTTTTGCAATGATGTGATGCTTGGATTTGCCGCGATGCGTAGCCGTGGACTTGATGAAGTTCCCAACCTTCTTCTTTTTTGGGATGGGCAAAAAGGAAAGGAAGGAGGCACGGCGGAAGTTGCTCGGTCGTGGAAAGAAACTTTTCAGGAACCCACCATCATCAATTCCAATGAAGTATTGGAATTGCTTGACCAATTGGAGGAGCCCCCCATCCCCAAAGGTGATACCAAGCCAATATTTGTCAAAAGTTTCGGGGATACGGTTACAGCCCTGCGGTCGGTAAAAACCATGCTCTTTGCGGATGTGGAAGCATTCACCCGAGTAAAAGAAGAACTGACTGCTCAATTTGTGGAAGTTTTTCACGGGGGAGTGGCGAAAATGATGCAGGAATTAAACTGTAAGCCGGAATTTGTGAATAGTTGGGGAGATAGCTTCTTTGCTGTATTCGATGATTTAAATGATGCACTTAGATTGGCCATGCACATGAGGGATTTTTTTGGCTCGGGAAACTGGCCGGAACTATCGGAAAATGGAAACTTGGATGTTCGTATTTCCATGCACGCTGGCCCGGTCTATGAGGAGTTTGATCCTTTACTCAAAAAGCCAAACTTTTTTGGCCGTCATGTCAACCAGGCGGCCCGGATCGAACCGATAGTTTTGCCCGGTTCCGTCTTTGTCTCGGAAACGGTTGCGGCCTTGATTTCTTATCGGTATGGAGATTTTGATTTTGAATATGCGGGTAATCTTGAACTTGCCAAGGATTTTGGTGCTTATCCGGTCTATATTTTACAAAGAAAGGGATATTGAACTGGACCTATGCAAAGTTCTTCGCAAGCGATAGGGATTTCTCCTCCTTTTGAAGCCTATTCGGATGAGGGACCCTATACTTTTGTCAGTTATGCCCATGCGGACAAGGTGGTGGTTTTTGACGCGATGCGCCAACTCCATGACCGAGGGGCAAATATCTGGTACGATGAGGGCATTAAGCCTGCGGGAGAATGGGTTGAGGAAATTGCCCATGCAATCAAAGCATCGTGCTTGTTTCTGGTATTCATCTCCCCTCGCTCGGTTGATTCTCGATATGTCAAGAGTGAGGTGGGATATGCCTTGAGTGAAAACAAGGAAGTCCTGACGGTTTTTGTGGAGGAAACCACTTTGCCGGCCGGTCTGTCCCTGTGTTTGCAGCAATTTCAGTCCGTCTTTTTACAGGATGCTAATTGGAAGGAAAAGGCCCTCGAGACTATTTTCGAAAAAATGGACGCACCAGTCTCCTTTACTTCTGAACTGGTGGACAATGGAGAGGAAGTGGTCGATCACGGAAAAATCCTTTGGGACCAATGGGAAAAGTCCAGAGAACGACAATTGGCAAGATGGAGCGTGCCCCTGTCGAAAAAAAGAAAAAAAAGAACGAGAAAAGATCCTCAGGAATATTTCCTTTCACCCACGCTAAAACCTGAGATTCCTGCATCAAGCAAAGTTTCTGGCTCAACCCGTCATCCTTTTGCAACAAAAGTTGCGGTATGTTCTGAGGATGGGGATATGCACCAAGCGGGAGATTTGTTCAAAGATCCAACAGCGGGAGATTTTTCGTGGATTCCCGCTGGTGAAATATCGCTTAAAGTTCCCTATTCCGAGGAAACCAAATTAGTCCGCGTAAAAAACGGCTTTTGGATGTCGAGATTGCCTATTACTCAGGATTTGTATTTTAATGTCATGGGCAATAACCCAAGTTTTTATGATCCGGCAATTAGTGAAAATGAACAAAATTACCCCGTTAATAATGTTTCATGGTTGGATGCCGTTTCCTTTTGTAAAGCCTTGACGATGCTTAGCAAGACTCAGGGGAGTTTGCCGGAGAATTATGAGTTTCGCCTGCCTACCGAGGTGGAATGGGAATATTCCTGCCGAGCAGGCAGTCTTACCGACTATTATTTTGGTGACCATACTCACGAATTACAGGAACACGGGTGGTTCCGGGGGAACAGTCAAAAAAGGCTTCATCCTGTGGGCCTGAAAAAATCAAACCCTTGGAGACTTTTTGATATGTATGGAAATGTCCGGGAATGGGTAGGCAATTCTTTTGCCAACACTTTACTCAACGATAGTGAACAGGACGAATTTCGCATTAGCCGGGGTGGGGCTTATATGAAGAGTGCAGCCGAGTGTAAGTCATCTTCCCGTTCCACAAATTCGCTCAACCATCGGTTCCGTAACCTAGGGTTCCGTCCAGTCTTGGCCAAAGTTCCGTCCTGATTGCCGGTTTGCCCCAAGGGGCAATTTCCGTTGTCAGGGAGTGATCAACTTGTCATGATCATCCCTTTTGTAATGAGCGAGCAGGAAAATACCAAACCCACCCAACACGAAGGATTGGACGGAAGTGATCAAGTGGCGGTCCGCCAAGCCAAGCTACAAGGATTGTGCGATTCTGGAAACGATCCCTTTAAGGCAAATTGGGAACAAACCCATGTTTCTCAGCAAGCCATCGGCCTTTTAGCGGAAGACGAGGAAATTGGTCCTGAGGTATCCGTGGCTGGACGCATTGTTGCCTTTCGATTAATGGGCAAGGCTGCCTTTCTTAAATTACTTGACCGAGAAGGAAGGATTCAGGCATATGTGCGCCGGGATGAAATTGGCGAGGAAGAATATGCCACATTCAAGAAATTGGACTTGGGAGATTTTATCGGGGTGCGCGGACCGCTTTTTCGAACCAAGACTGGCGAGGTGACCGTTCGGGCCAAGGAATATCGATTGGTCTCCAAAGCTTTGCGCCCCTTGCCCGAAAAGTGGCATGGATTGAGTGATAGCGACCAGATCTATCGTCAGCGCTACTTGGACCTGGTGGTCAATGATGAGTCCCGTCAACGATTTAAAACGCGCAGTCGTATCATCCGGGAAATTCGTGAGTTCATGTGGGAACGAGACTTTATCGAAGTCGAGACCCCTATGCTTCAAGCGGTTTCAGGGGGAGCCGCTGCCCGGCCCTTTCGCACTCATTTTAATGCCCTGGATTGCGATTTTAATTTGCGCATTGCCCTTGAGCTTCACCTCAAGCGCATGCTGGTGGGTGGATTTGACCGGGTGTTTGAAGTGGGCCGGGTATTCCGAAACGAGGGGCTTTCCCGTCGTCACAATCCAGAATTTACCATGCTCGAGGCCTATCAGGCATATTCCGATTACCGTGGAATGATGGAACTTACACGCTCTTTGATTCAACAGGTTGCAGAACGTGCACTTGGATGCTTGCAGGTCGAGCGGCCCGACGGAGAAGTGATTGATCTGTCTGGTTCCTGGCGGGAGGCAAAATACAAGGATTTGATCAAGGATGCGGTTGGGACAGAGGATTGGTTTGAACTGCCCAAATCTGAAAAGTTACAAAAGACCAAAGATATGGGAATCGAAGTGGATCCTGAGCTTGAAGACTTCGAGGTAACCAATGATGTCTTTGAAAAAGTAATCGAGCACACCCTAGTTCAGCCAACCTTTGTGACTCATATCCCGAGGGAACTCTGCCCGCTTGCCAAGATTACCCAGTCCGACCCTTCCACCATTGATGTGTTTGAGCTTTGTATAAACGGGCAGGAGATTGCCCCTGCCTATTCCGAGCAAAACGATCCTGCCGTCCAACGGGATGCCTTTCTTCGCCAAGCGGGGGAAGAAACGCAGGAATTAGACGACGATTTTCTGCTCGCACTCGAGCATGGTATGCCCCCGGCTGGAGGTATGGGCATGGGAATTGACCGGTTGGTCATTTTTCTGACTAAAGCGGCCAACATTCGGGACACTATATTGTTTCCCACCTTGCGTCCTCTTTGATCGGCGATTACAAACTTCCGCACAGAGAAGAATGAGGAAGCAAAAAGGCAAGGAGGTACTTACTATTAAACCGGTATGGTGGAGACAGGCATGCTTTACCCTTTTTTTACTACTGGTTAGTGCATTCTTTTCGGTGGTCAGCCGGTTCGGACTGATCGTTAGCTGGGGGGGTACCATTGTGATGGGTCTTATCAGTCTGCTCAGCCTGCTCGATCAAATTTTTGAATGGTCCCGCTTGCGAATTGATCACCGGGGCTACTCTTTGCGTGGATGGTTTAGAAACCAAAGGATCGAACACCATGAGATTGAAGATTTTGAAATTCTCGAATTTGCGGGCAAAAAATTACTCACTGTTCAATTAAATGGTCACTCCCGGGCATCTCGAAACCTTCCCGATCAGCCCATTCCTTTTCCCTGCTGCTTTGGCCATCCAATTGATGATGTTCTGCAAATTGTACGCTCCAGGATTGACCGTACTCCTAGGCCCCGTTTGCCCAAGTAATTTAACAAGTTAGTACAAATATGCGGCCGTTGCTCTTTTTGTTTTGTTTGTTATGTGCCTGACTTTGCATCCGTTTTTTTTACTAATTAGTAGTTTGTTTTTGTTTGGGTGCCAGTCATGGAAAGGGAGAGATTTGTTTCAGCACCAAGAAACCCTTGGAAACTTTCACACATATGAAAATGATTTTGGTTCACGGATCGAAGTATTTCTTACATTGGCCGAGATCGAATTGCAGGAAAATTATAAGCGAAAGAAGTACCTCATGATCCGTGAGGATCAACCCAGGCAGGTTGTTCATCCCCGTAAAGACCTTTCTCTAAGAGAACTAATTCAATCCGCCCACGCGGATGAGAATATTTCGGATGCCCAAAAAGTGGCTTATTTGAAAAAATGCGACCAACTGCATGAGCTTTGGGAAAAGCACTGGCGTTCTGCCGATCAAAAAGCGAGGCAATTAGGATTTGATCGATAGATCAGACAGTTTGTGCTTTTCTTGAAGTGAATATCGAAAAGAAAGCAGGCAGGTAAGCCAGCAAAATAATCCCTAACTGGGAACCAATAAAGGCCATCAGGGGCAAAAATGCTTTGTCCATAAATCCATAAGAGTGCAAACCCACGCCCAGCATATTGGTTCCGAAATAGGACCATGCGGTTACCACATTTCCAAAAATGGCCAGAGCGGACAATCCACGAACCTTGGCAATGCCTGCCCATCTGGCATGCAGAATGATTGCATTCCAGATCACAATGAGCAGGGCACCGTTTTCCTTGGCGTCCCAGCCCCAGAATCTTCCCCAGGATTGATCGGCCCAAATTCCTCCCAGTACAGTTCCGACCAGGCTGAAAAAGAGGGAAAAGCAAGTAATTCCGAAAATCATTGAAACCAAAGTTTTGTCTAGTTGTTTTGCCCGATTGCGGGGTTTTAGCAAGGACCGGAAAAGCATAATAAAAACATAGGCAATCCCCAGAAACCCGGCCAAAAAGGTAGTGGAATATCCAATGGTTATAGTGACCACATGGGTGGCGAGCCAGAAATTGGAATCGAGTACTGCCCGCATCATTTCCATTGTGTCACCCGATGGGTTGAGGGAGGAATCAATGCTCAGATTATGGGCAATGACCAAACCACCAAATCCGATCAATGAACCCATGGCTGATGCGATACCAAGACGGAGAAATTTCTCGGTCAGAAAGCACAAAAGTACCGCTCCCCAACTGATAAAAAGAGCGGAGGAATAAAGATTGGTGACCGGGGGTCTTCCTTCAATATACATTCTACCAGCCAGTCCGAATGTATGAGCGATCAGTACGAGACCGGTGAGCAAATAGGCACAATTTAATAAAGTTTTTGCTGTGCCACCCGATGCATTTACTGATTTGTTATACACCGAAATGAGCCACGAGGCACACGCGATCAGGAAGATCCAGATGTAACCGATGGAACTTCGGTAAAAGGGCTCATATCCATTGTAAGTCTTTTCAAAAGTGATGGTGGAAACATCATTGGGTGCTCGCTCTGCAATGATCGATC